>DJUV01000320.1 GCA_002440625.1 Rhodobacteraceae bacterium UBA6273
CGCACCTCGGTCGCGCTGTCGCGCGAAGAGAGCGAACGCCGCCACGCCGCGGAAGAAGCCGAAGCCGCCTGAGAAATCGGGGCCAAGGACGATCCAACGAAACGCGCCCACGGGGCGCGTTTTCGTTTTGAGGCGGGGCCTCAACCCCTTGCAATCATTCGAACTTGCTGGATTCCAGCGCGCGGGCGATCTCCTGCCGCACAAGCTTTCTGACGTTGCGGGTGATGCGTTCGCCCAAGGGTCCCTGCAACTCCTCGCGCAGCACCTGCACGATCAGTTCGCGCAGCATCTCCATGTCGATGACGGCTTCGTCCCCGCTCGCGAAGAGGTCCAGGCCGTCTTCCTCGGCCTCATCGGTCGGGTCCGCCATCGCCCCGCCCAGTCCGGCCGCTGCGGCCATGAGGGGCGTCTCCAGATCGGCGGGAATTCCGACCGCCGCGACTTCCTCGGCGAGGGCAGATTCCTGCTCTTCGACCAGCGCCACTGCTTCCGCTTCTTCGACGACAGCAGGCACCGCGTCGGCCATCATCTCCCAAGCAACGGCGACCTCAACATCGGGATCAACGGGAATGTCGAGGGCGCTTTCTTCGGCAACCGCGGCTTCCGCCACTGCCTCGTCCACCGGCATCACCTCGGCCTTTTCGACCGTATCATCGGCAAGGACGGCATCTTCCGTCACGTCACCAAACTCTTCGTCATCACCCGCCCCGGCAGGTTCGGGTTCTGCGGTTTCAGCGGGGCGAAGATGCAACCGTCCGGTCAGCCCCGACCCTGCCGCAGACATGGATTCGCCACCGGAAATGACCTGCCAGTCGGGGCGCCTCGCGCCGCTGGCCGACCGCAGGAAGGCGATCTCGTCAGGCGCTCTGACGCTGTCTTCTGCGGTCGGTTCGGCATCCTTAACCTCAGGCACCGTCGAGGCCGCGGCGCTGCCGGCAACCGGCTCGTCCAGCTTGTCCTCGGCTGCTGGCCCGACCCGTACCGGCCCGCCGATATCAACGATGAAGCCATCGTCGAAGGCATCCTCAAGCTGGCGGGTCGCGGTGTCGTTCGGCGCCGGGCCGACTTCGCTGCCGTCAGGCTCGAACTCGGAGCCGATGCCGGCCACAGCCGCTTCAAGCTCCGCGATGGTGCTTTCCAGCGAGGCAAGATCATCGGCGAGAACCGACGCCGGGCGAATGCTGTTGTTGATGCCCGGCTCAGCCGACGCTTGCTCAACCGGAGCCATCGCCGGGATCTCCGACGGATCCGTCTCGACAGTCTCGATCAGCGTTTCCTCGACGATCTCGACCCGGTGGGCTTCGGTCAGGATCAGTTTGCCGATAACGGCCTCGGCTGCCGGGCTTTCCGGCGCCCGCGACTCCCTGGCCCGGCGATCTTCGGAAACCAGCCGGCGGATCGAAGACAGGACATCCTGAATCTCCGAATTCGAGAGGGGGTCAGACATGGGCATTCCTTATCGGTGGCGACGGTACTTTAGACCGCCGCATCTTAGCCGACAACTGATCCCTGCAGCCCTAGTTCCTGCCGATGGCCTTCAGAACGCGGTCAAGTGTTGCACCCTGCACCGAGGACGGGGGCGCGTTCTTGACGGCGTTGTAATAGGCGGCCGGATCGTAAACCGGGATGCCGAGGTTCAGACGCTCGACGGTCAGAAGACCCATAGCGGCCAGAAGTGCATAATTCGCTACCTGATGATCGGCGACGGCAGTGATCTGGCTCGCGCGGGCGTCAAGCAGGGACTGTTCGGCGGTCAGAACGTCCAGCGTCGTCCGCGCGCCAAGCTTGGCTTCCTCGCGCACACCGTCATAGGCGATGGTAGCCGCCGCGATCTGGCGGTCGGTGGCTTCGATCTGCGCCCGCGCCACGGCGATGTCGGCCCAGGAATTGGCAACGTTCTGGGTCACAAGAACGCCGGTCTGCTGCAGCCCGGCCCGCGCGGTGTCGCGCTGTGCCACGGCCTGGCGATGAACGGAGGAGAGCCGTCCGCCGGCATAGATGGGCTGCCTGAGCTGGACGCCGACCGAGGAAATGTCATTGCCGTTATCATCGAGTGCGACGGAGGCATCCGCCGTGACCGTCGGATAGCGCTGGGCCGCCCCTAGCGCCACGCCGAGGTCGGCCGCCGCGACCTGATGCTGGGCCTGCAGGATGTTGGGATGGGTCCTGAGCGCGACGCTCTGCGCTTCATCCACATTGCGCGGCAGGGCCGGTGTACGCGGCGCAGGGGAAAGACGCCCGGGATAGTGGCCGACGACGGCCTTGTAGCTTTCGCGCGCCGCGCTGAGCTGGCCGCGCGCCGCGGCAAGGCCTGCCCGCCCGGCGGCGACCTGCGCTTCGGCCAGCGCCACGTCGGTGCGCGTCACTTCGCCCACGTCGAACTGGTCCTGCGTTGCCCGGAGCGTTTCGTCGAGGACGCGGACAGAGTTGTCGTTGATCGCCACGTTCTCTTCGGCGGAACGGACGCCGAAATAGGCCTGAACCGCGCTCAGGAGCACGTTCTGCTCGATGCCGACCAGCGCCTCGCGAGTGGCAAGCACGGTTTCCTTCGCAATGTCGACGCTCAGCCGGTTGCGCCCGCTGGAAAACAGCGTCATCTGCGCGGCCAGCGCGACCGAGAAGGAATAGTTGTCGGAGCTCGGTGAGACCGGCCTTTGATAGTCGGCGCCGGCGACGAAGTTCAGCACCGGCCGCAGAGAGGAAATCGCCGTGGCGACATCCTCGTCGGCAGCGCGCAGCACGGCCCGGTTCTGCTCAAGAAGGTTCGAGGTCTTGTAGGCCGAGACCATCGCATCGGCCAGCGTTTCGGCCGAGGCCGGCAGCGCAAAGACCAAAGCAAGCGCGAAAAATCCGGCGGCGAAAATGCTTTTGTTCGACCGTTTATCCATCTTGACCAACCTCACTTGGACCAGCGGCGCACGCGACCACGTCCATTTTGTGCGCTCAAAGCGAAAATACCGCCCGCCGTGAAAATCCGGGCAGAACGGGGGCGGAAGCATTGAAAGCATAGCGCCAAGTCACCGCCCCGTCGATCTTGTGACCGATCCGGCAAACCCCGAGCGCGCCGTCCATGAAGAGGCAGGCGACACGGCCGCCCTCCTTCAATTGCGCTTCGATCGCCGCCGGCATGTCCTCGACCGCGCCTTCGATGATGATGGCGTCATAGGGCCCATGCTTGGCCGAGCCTTCGCCAAGCGGCGCCCCGATCACCGCCACGTTGTCCACGCCCTCCGCAGACAGCCGTGCCTGCGCCTGCGATGCCAGACCCTCTTCAGATTCGACCGCCACCACGGCTTCGGCCATGCGGGCGATGACGGCGGCGGAATAGCCCAGCCCGCAGCCGATATCGAGCACGAGGTCGGTCGGCTGAATATCGAGCGCGTCCAGCATCTTGGCCAGCGTCCGCGCTTCAAGAAGGACGCGGCCATCGCCTACGTCGATATTGCCGCCGACATAGGCCGCCTCGCGGCGCTGCGCGGGAACGAAGGCTTCGCGCGGGACGCTCAGCATGGCTTCGATAATCGGAAACTTCGTCACGTCGTTCGGACGGACCTGGGTATCAACCATCATCGTGCGCCGTGCAGCGAAATTGGTCATGTCTGAACTCATCCGTTTGGACCCGGTGCTTGCCACGTCTTGCCACAGAACATTCGGGACGGCAACGGCAGACCAGGGGGCAACGCCAGACCATTGCAGGGAAAGGTCATTCCGCCTATCGAAAACCATGCCGGCGCTGAACGAGGGGGATGGACGAGGATGGAGGCCGCGACGAAGCCAGATCAAGACCGGGCTTCCGGGCGGGCTGAGGCCGTCGCCCCGTTCAAGACGCAGCTTCTGAAATGGGTCGGCAGCAAGCAAAAGATCGCGCATGAGATCGTGCGGCACTTCCCGCCCCGCTTCGACGCCTATCACGAACCCTTCCTTGGCGCCGCCGGGGTCATGGCGACGCTCACCCCGCGCGAGGGCTACGGATCGGACACCTTCGCCCCGCTGATCGAGATCTGGCAGGCACTGCAATCGGACCCGGACAAGTTGAAAGGCTGGTACGAAACCCGGTGGCGCGACTTCACCTCGGGCAACCGGGACGCCGCGTACCAGCGCATCAAATCCGCCTACAACGCCGGCCCGAACGGCGCCGATTTCCTATTTCTCACCCGGTCCTGCTACGGCGGCGTGGTGCGCTTTCGCAAGTCCGACGGCCATATGTCCACCCCGGTCGGGGCGCATCCGCCGATCCCGCCCAAGGCCTTCGCCCGGCGTGTCGACCTCTGGCGCATGCGGCTTGCCGGCTGCCGGTTCGATCAGATGGACTTTGCCGATGCAATGGCCCGCGCCCGGCCCGGCGATCTTGTCTATTGCGATCCGCCCTACAGCCATTCGCAGTCGATCCTTTACGGCGCGCAGGGTTTCAGCCTTGACCGGCTTTTCGACTCCATCGCCGCCTGCAAGGCGCGCGGCGTCTTCGTCGCGCTCAGCATCGACGGCACCAAGAAAAGCGGTCTCCACGACTGCGAGGTGCCGCTGCCGGCGGGGCTCTTCGCGCGTGAGATCATGGTGACGCTTGGCCGCTCCATGCTCAGGCGCTTCCAGATGGGGGGGCAGAGCTGCGAAAGCGAGGTTGTCCGCGACAGGCTCCTGCTGACGTATTGATCGGCTTGCCAGCGATGCGCCCCGCGGGGAATATCGGGCGGCGAGCCGGAGGAAGGATCGACGTGACCACCCTGAAACTGCGCATCCTCTTCGACGGCACCATGCTCGGCCCCGGCAAGGCCGAGCTGCTGGAGCGCATCCGCGACACCGGCTCCATCTCGGCGGCAGGGCGCCAGATGGAGATGAGCTACAAGCGCGCCTGGATGTTGGTCGAGACGATGAATGCCGCATTCCGCGAGTCCCTGGTGGAGAGCGTTCGCGGAGGACCCGGTGGCGGCGGCGCGCGGCTGACCGGGGCGGGCGAGGAGGTCTTGCGGCTTTACCGGGCCATCGAGGCGCAAGCGCTCAGCGCCGCCGCGCCTGAGATCGCGGCGATCGAGGCGCTGCTGCGGCCCGGCACCAAGGTCGATATTCCCGACGGAAAATAGCGCTTGCCGTAAAGGCCGATGCGGCTGATATGTTCATAAAAACATATCGACTGGAGGAATCATGTCCCGCCGCATCGCGCTTGCCGCACTTCTCGCCTTCACGGCCGTCACCCCCGCTGCCGCGGAAGAGGTGGTGGTCTTCGCCGCCGCCTCGCTGAAAACCGCGCTCGATGCCATAGCCGCCGATTTCCAGAAGGCGACAGGCAACACGGTGACGATCAGCTATGCCGGGTCGAACGCGCTGGCCAAACAGATCATCGAAGGTGCCCCGGCCGATATCTTCGTTTCGGCAGCCGTCAACTGGATGGATGAGGTCGAAAAGGCCGGCCTGGTCGCCCCCGGCACCCGCGAAGACCTTCTCGGCAACACCCTCGTCCTTGTCGCCCACGGCAAGGATGCCAAACCGGTTGAGATCGGCTCCGGCTTTGACCTCAAGGCGCTTCTCGGCGATGACAAGCTTTCCATGGCGATGGTGGATTCAGTTCCGGCCGGCCAGTACGGCAAGGCCTCGCTTGAAAACCTCGGGCTCTGGCCCTCGGTCGAGGCATCGGTCGCGCAGTCCGAAAACGTGCGCGCAGCACTTGCGCTCGTGTCCTCGGGCGAGGCGCCCTTCGGCATCGTCTATGCGTCGGACGCCGTGGCGGATGACAATGTGTCGGTCGTCGGCACCTTCCCCGATGACAGCCACAAGCCGATCATCTACCCCGCCGTGCTTCTGACCGGCGCCAAGGACGCAGCCGACAAGGCCTTCTTCGAGGCATTGTCGGCAGACGCATCCGATGCAACATTCAAGGCCGAAGGCTTTGCCGTCCTGAAGTGACGCGGGCGGAACAAGAGGCAGGATGACGGACTGGCTGACCCCGGACGAATGGCGCGCGGTGGCCCTTTCGCTGCGCGTCTCGGCCGTTGCCGTCGCCTTTTCCCTGCCCATCGGCATCTTCGTCGCCTATGCGCTGGCGCGGTGGGACTTCTGGGGCAAGCAGATTCTGAACGGCCTCGTGCATCTGCCCCTGATCCTGCCGCCCGTCGTAACTGGCTATCTTCTTCTTCTGACCTTCGGGCGGAAGGGCTATGTCGGTGCTTTCCTCGACGACTGGTTCGGCCTCGTCTTCGCCTTCCGCTGGACCGGGGCGGCGCTTGCGGCGGGGATCATGGCCTTCCCCCTCATGGTGCGCGCGATCCGGCTCGCCATCGAGGCGGTCGACCCGAAGCTTGAACAGGCGGCGGGGACGCTCGGCGCCTCGCGGGTCTGGGTGTTCCTGACCATCACACTGCCCCTGATCCTGCCGGGGGTCATCGCCGGCACCATCCTCGCCTTCGCGAAAGCAATGGGCGAGTTCGGCGCGACGATCACCTTCGTCTCCAACATCCCCGGCCAGACCCAGACCCTGCCCTCGGCGATCTACGCCTTCATGCAGGTGCCGGGCGGCGAGGCGCAAGCGGCACGGCTGGTGATGATCGCCATCGCCATCGCCATGACGGCCCTTCTTCTCTCCGAATGGGTGGGCCGTGCCGTGGCGCGCAGGATCGCCGGCACATGACCCTTTCGGTCGCATTCCGCCACCGCTTCCCCGGCCTCGCGCTTGACATCGCGTTCGAGGCGCCACCGGGGGTGACAGCGCTTTTCGGCCGCTCGGGCGCGGGCAAGACCACCGTGGTTCAGGCGGTTGCGGGATTGCTCAGGCCCGATAGCGGGCGCGTCACCGCCGATGGCAGCGTACTCACCGATACCGATGCCCGCATCTTCCTGCCGCCGCACCTCAGGCGCATCGGCTATGTGTTTCAGGACGCCCGCCTTTTCCCGCATCTCACCGTGCGCCAGAACCTCCTCTACGGTCGCTGGTTCGCGCCCGAACGCGACGGGGCCTCGCTCGACCGCATCGTCGCCATGCTCGACATTGGCCCCCTTCTCGACCGCCGCCCCGGCGCGCTTTCCGGGGGTGAACGCCAGCGGGTCGCCCTTGGCCGGGCGATCCTCTCCTCGCCGCGCCTCCTCCTCATGGACGAACCGCTCGCGGCACTCGACGAAGCCCGCAAGGCCGAGGTCCTGCCCTATCTCGAACGGCTCAGGGACGAGGTGGCGCTGCCGATCCTCTACGTCAGCCATTCGATGGCCGAAGTCGCGCGACTGGCAACGACCGTGGTGCTGATCGAAGGGGGTCTCGTCACCGCCGCAGGCCCGGCGCCCGCGATTCTCTCCGATCCATCTG
Organism: Rhodobacteraceae bacterium UBA6273; assembly: GCA_002440625.1. GTDB lineage: Bacteria > Pseudomonadota > Alphaproteobacteria > Rhodobacterales > Rhodobacteraceae > Albidovulum. The sequence continues at coordinate 7,289 of DJUV01000320.1, forward strand.
CGGCCCCGCTCCTCGGGCTGCGCGAGGCGGGTGCGATCTTGACCGCGCGCGTCGCCGCGCAGGAGGAGGACGGACTGACGCGCCTCGAAAGTGCTGCCGGCACGCTCTGGCTGCCCCGCGTCGCCGCCCGCCCCGGCGCTACGGTGCGGCTGCGCATCCTCGCGCAGGACGTGATGCTGTCGACGCGCCGACCCGAGGCGATCTCGGCGCTGAACATCCTCGCCATGACGGTGACCGACATCCGCATCGGCGAAGGCCCCGGCGCGCTCGTGCAGCTTAGGGCGCAGGGCGAGACCATCCTCGCCCGCATCACCCGCCGCTCTGCGCTTGCCTTGGGCCTCGCGCCCGGCCTGCCGGTCTATGCGATTCTCAAGGCGGTTTCCGTCGCACAGGAGAATGTCGGCGCAGGCGGCTGAAGGTCGGGACGCGAAGGAAGCAACCGCAACCATCACAGGCATTTGCGCCAAAGATCACGGCACTTCCCCGCCCCTGCCCATTCTCTGGGCAGGTTTTGGCAACGACTGTTTCCGAACTGCTGGCATCTGCGGCGGAGCACCATTTCTGCAATGATTATTGCATAAACAATTCATTGACAACTTATCTATCATGGATCAGAAATGAAGATGGCTGTTAGCGCCAAACCGGCCGGAGGAGGCCGGACATACCAAGGGAGGAATACGAATGAAGAAGTCACTGTTGCTGGCGACCTCGATGCTCGCCAGCGCTGTTTCCATGGCTGCCGCACAAGACCTCAAGGTCTGCGTCAGCTGGTCGAACTTTCGCGAAGAGCGCTGGAAGACCGACGAAGCCGCGATCAAGGGCGCGCTCGACGCTGCCGGGGCAGCCTACATCTCTGCTGACGCGCAAACCTCGGCATCGAAGCAGCTTGCCGACATCGAAGGCATGATCACGCAAGGCTGCTCCGCGCTGATCGTCCTGGCGCAGGACTCGGCCTCGATCGGGCCGGCGCTTGATGCCGCAGCCGATGCCGGCATTCCGGTCGTGGGCTACGACCGCATGATCGACGACCCGCGCGCCTTCTACCTGACCTTCGACAACGTCGAGGTCGGCCGGATGCAGGCGGCGGAGGTCTTCAAGGTCGCGCCGAAGGGCCGCTACGTGATGATCAAGGGTTCGCCCGTCGACCCGAACGCCGACTTCCTGCGCGGTGGCCAACAGGAAGTGCTTCAGGCCGCGATTGACGCCGGTGACATCACCATCGTCGGCGAGGCCTATACCGACGACTGGCAGCCTGCCAACGCCCAGAAGAACATGGAGCAGATCCTGACCGAGACGAACAACGGCGTCGATGCTGTCGTCGCCTCGAACGACGGAACGGCGGGCGGCGTCGTTGCCGCGCTGACCGCGCAGGGCATGGCCGGCATCCCGGTCTCCGGCCAGGATGGCGACATGGCGGCGCTGAACCGCGTGGCGCTTGGCACGCAGACGGTGTCGGTCTGGAAGGACAGCCGTGCGCTCGGCAAGGCGGCGGGTGAGATCGCCGTGGCGCTTGCCGGCGGCACCTCCATGGACGCCGTCGAAGGCTCGGCCATGTTCAAGTCGCCCGGCGGCAAGGACCTGCATTCGGTCCTCCTGAAGCCGGTACCGATCACCAAGGACAACCTGAACGAGGTGCTGGACGCCGGCTGGATCACCAAGGAGACGCTTTGCGCCGGCGTCACCGGCGTGGCGGTCTGCGAGTAAGCGAATAAGATCGTCTGCAATCTATCGCGGCGTCCCGGCATGGTCCGGGGCGCCGCTCATCACCGGGAGACCGCCCACCGGGCGGGGTGAGGGAGGATCACTGAATGTCGGATACCGGACAAGGCGTCCAGACGGCTGCGCCACGCCGCAGCCTTTTCGAAACGCTTGAAATCGACGCGCGCCTACTGGGCATGCTCGCGGCCTTTGCCGCTGTCGCCATCGTGTTTACCATCTGGACCGGGGGCACGTTCGTCGGCCCGCGGAACGTTTTCAACATCGCGGTGCAGACGGTTCCGGTGGCGATCATGGCCTGCGGGATGGTCTTCGTCATCGTCGCCCGCCACATCGACCTCTCCGTCGGCTCGGTGCTCGCCATGTCCTCTGCCGTCATGGCGATGAGCCAGGCCTACTGGCTGCCAAGCCTCTTCGGGCTTGCCTACGGCTCGCCTGTCATCCTTGTCCTCACCATGCTGATCGGCTTTGCCGTCGGCACCGCCATCGGCGCGCTGACAGGCTGGCTCGTCGGCTATCAGGGCATCCCCTCGTTCATCGTCACGCTCGGCGGCCTTTTCGTCTGGCGCAACCTGAACTGGTTCACCACCAACGGCCAGTCCGTCTCGCTCACCGATCCGAACCTCCTGATGTTCGGCGGCACCGAGGGCGTCCTTGGCGCCACCGCAAGCTGGATCCTCGGCCTTGTCGCTTCGGCGGTTGCCGTGCTGGCGATCCTCTCTTCGCGCCGGAACAAGCTGCGCCACGGGTTCACGGTCAAGCCGGTCTGGGCCGAAGGCGTGATGATGGCGCTGATCGTCGGCGTGATCCTCTTCTTCGTCGGCTGGCTGTCGCGCTACCCGATCCCGGAAGCCAAGCTGAAGCGGATGTTCGAGGCCCGCGGCGAGACCATGCCCGAAGGCTATACCGCGATGCACGGGCTGCCGATCTCGGTCCTCATCCTGATCCTCGTCGCGGTCGTCATGACCCTTGTGGCAAGGAAGATGCGCTTTGGCCGCTATATCTTCGCAACGGGCGGCAACCCCGATGCCGCGGAACTTTCCGGCATCAACACCCGGCTCCTGACGGTGAAGATCTTCGCCCTGATGGGCTTTCTCTGCGCGCTTGCCGGCCTCATCGCCCAGGCGCGCCTGCAAAGCCACGGCAATGACATCGGCATGCTGGAGGAACTGCGCGTGATCGCCGCAACCGTCATCGGCGGCACCGCGCTCGCCGGTGGCGTCGGCACGATCTACGGCGCCGTCCTTGGCGCGCTCATCATGCAGTCCTTGCAGTCGGGCATGGCCATGGTCGGCGTCGACACGCCGTTCCAGAACATCATCGTCGGTCTCGTCCTCGTCCTCGCTGTCTGGGTCGATATCCTTTATCGCAAACGTCTGGGGCTCACGAAATGACCGGCAAAACCCAAACTCCCCTTGTCGAGCTGCGGGACATCTCGATCGCCTTCGGCGGGATCAAGGCCGTCGATCATGTCTCGATCGACCTTCACCCCGGCGAGGTCGTCGGCCTTCTCGGCCACAACGGCGCCGGCAAGTCGACGCTCATCAAATGTCTGTCCGGCGCCTACCGGAAGGACTCCGGCCAGATCCTCATCAATGGCCAGCCGGTTGAGATCAACAACCCGCGCGATGCCCGCGCCCAGAACATCGAGACGATCTACCAGACGCTTGCGCTGGCCGACAATCTCGATGCCTCGTCCAACCTCTTCCTTGGGCGCGAGCTGATCGCCAACGGCCTTGTCGATGATGCGAAGATGGAAGCCGAGACCCGCAAGATCATGGGCCGGCTGAACCCGAACTTCCGCAAGTTCAACGTCCCTGTCTCGGCCCTGTCGGGCGGGCAGCGGCAGTCGGTCGCCATCGCCCGCGCGGTCTACTTCAACGCCAAGATCCTCATCATGGACGAGCCTACCGCAGCACTCGGGCCCCATGAGACGCAGATGGTGGCGGAGCTTATTCAGGAGCTGAAGGCACAGGGCCTCGGCATCTTCCTGATCGAGCATGACATCCACAACGTCATGAAGCTTTGCGACCGGGCGAGCGTGATGAAGAACGGTCGGCTGGTCGGAACGGTGGACGTGAACGAGGTGACGGATGACGACATCCTCGGCATGATCATCCTTGGCAAGAAGCCAGCGAAGGCTGCATGATAACGTTTACATCCGGCGGCCAATGCCGCCGGCTTTCGCTTCGACCGAGGTATGATACATGACCGACTACTTCCACGGCATCCCCGATGTCCGCTACGAAGGTCCGCAGTCCTCCAATGAATTTGCTTTCCGCTGGTACAATCCCGATGAGATCGTCATGGGCAAGCGGATGGAGGATCAGCTCCGTTTCGCTGTCGCCTACTGGCACAGCTTCGCCTATCAGGGCGGCGACCCCTTCGGCGGCCAGACCTTCGAAAGGCCCTGGTTCGGCGACGGCATGGCGAAGGCCAAGTTGAAGGCCGATGCGGCCTTCGAACTTTTCGACATCCTCGGCGCACCCTTCTACGCCTTCCACGATGCCGACATGCGGCCCGAAGGCGCGACCTTCGCCGAGTCAAAGCGCAACCTTGACGAGATGGTCGATTACATCGCCGGCAAGCAGTCGACCCACAAGGCGCGGCTCCTCTGGGGCACGGCGAACATGTTCACCAACCGCCGCTGGATGTCGGGCGCCGCGACCAACCCCGATCCGGACGTTTATGCCTATGCCGCCGCAACGGTGAAGGTGAACCTCGATGCCACCCACAAGCTTGGCGGTGCGAACTACGTCCTCTGGGGCGGGCGCGAGGGCTATGAGACGCTTCTCAACACCGACCTTGGCGCCGAACGCGCCCATGCCGGGCGGTTCCTTCAGCAAGTTGTGGAGTACAAGCACAAGATCGGCTTCAAGGGCGCGATCCTGATCGAGCCGAAGCCGCAGGAACCGTCGAAGCACCAGTATGATTACGACGTCGCCACGGTCTACGGCTTCCTAAAGGACTTCGGGCTTGAGGGCGAGGTACAGCTCAACATCGAGCAGGGCCATGCCATCCTCGCCGGCCATACCTTCGAACATGAGATCGCCCTTGCCTCGGCCCTCGGCATCTTCGGCTCCATCGACATGAACCGGAACGACTATCAGTCTGGCTGGGACACCGACCAGTTCCCGAACAACCACGCCGAAAAGGCGCTGGCCTTCTACGAGATCCTCAAAGCCGGGGGCTATACCACCGGCGGCACCAACTTCGACGCCAAGCTCCGGCGCCAGTCGCTCGACCCCGAAGACCTCGTCCTTGGCCATGTCGGCGGCATGGACACCTGCGCGCGGGCGCTGAAATGCGCCGCCGCCCTTCTGGAATCGGGCGAGATGGAAGCGATCCGCAAGGCGCGCTACGCCGGCTGGAACAGCAAGGCGGCGCGCGACATGCTCGGCGGCTCGCTCGAAGCCGCCGCCGCCCGCGTGACCGCCGAGGGGATCGAACCGCAACCGAAGTCTGGACGCCAGGAAAGGCTTGAAAACCTGTGGAACCGCTATCTCTGACCCTGCAGCGACGAAGCTTCCTCTTGCTGACGGCAGCGGGGCTGGCCATGCCGCGCGGCGCCGGTGCCGCCACCGCCATCAGCCCCGAGGCGGTGATCGCGACCTGGTACAAGCTGGTTCTGGAACTGGTGCGCCACACCGCGACCTATTCGCCCCCGGTCGCCAGCCGCACCTTCGGTTATCTTGGCGTCACCACATGGGAAATCGTCGCACAATTTGACGGACTGACGAGCCTTGCGGGGCAGTTGAACGACCTGACACCGCCCCCGGTCACCGATCGTTCGCTCGATCAGGCTGCGGTCCTGCACGGCGCGCTGTCGACAGCGGTTGGCAAGCTTTTCGAGAACACCGGCCCGACCGGCCAGCGCGCGCTCAAGGCGATGGTGGAAAAGCTCGGGGCGAAGGTTGCCGGCGGCCTCGATCCGGTCCTGGCGAAGGCCAGCCTCAATCAGGGCGCGGCGATTGCCGGGCATATACTCGACTGGGCGGCGACAGATGGCGGCGCGGTGGTCGAGAACATGGGCTTCCCCGAGACCTACGCCCTGACCGATGGCCCGGCGCATTGGGTGCCGACCAGCCCGATCCGCATGCAGCAACTGCCCCTTCTGCCCGGCTGGGGCAAGAACCGGCCCTTCGCCATGAAGGGCGATCGGCCCTGCGGCCTGCCCCCGCCGCCGGACTACAGCGAAGACGCTACCTCGGCCTTCCATGCCGAGGCGATGGAGGTCTACACGACGGTAAAAGGCCTCACCGACGAACAGAAGGCCATCGCCCGGTTCTGGTCGGACGACCCGATGCTGTCGCCAACCCCGCCCGGCCACTGGATCTCGATCTTCCTCCAGATCGCCGACAGGGACAAACTGCCGGCCCCGCGTCTGGCCGATGGCCTTGCCCGGCTTGGCGTTGCCGTGGCCGACGGCTTCATCGCCTGCTGGCGGGTGAAGTTCGAATACGACCTCCTGCGCCCCGTCACCTATATCCGCCGCCTCATCGACCCCAAATGGGACCCGCTTCTCATCACCCCGCCCTTCCCGGAATATCCGTCCGGCCATTCAACGCAGTCCGCCGCCGCCGCGGCCGTTCTGACCGCGATGCTCGGCCCCGACTTCGCCTTCGAAGACGCAACCCTTGCCGCAGACGGGCTTCCGGCACGCAGTTTCACTTCGTTCGACGCAGCCGCGCGCGAGGCCGCCCTCTCGCGCCTCTATGGCGGCATCCACTACCGCGCCGCGATCGAGCGCGGACTTGAACAGGGGGCCTGCGTCGGCGCCTTCGCTGCGGGGTTGAAGACGCTATGAAATACCTCCTGCCGCTTCTCCTCGCCTCCCCCGCCCTCGCTCTCGCCGAAGGCCCGGCGGTCCCGAATTTCGTCGCCGAAACGGGCGGCATCGCGCATCAGTTCACCGGCGAGTGGGAGTTCATGGTCGGCGGCGGAGTGGCCGTCTTCGACTGTTCCGGCGACGCGCTGCCGGAGATTTTCCTGTCGGGCGGCACCTCGCCTTCTGCGCTTTACCGCAACAAAAGCGGCGCGGCCCTGTCCTTCGCCAAGGCCGAAGACAGCGGGCTTGAGATGGACATGGTTTCGGGCGCCTACCCTCTCGACATCGACGCCGACGGGATCACCGATCTTGCCGTCCTCCGCGTCGGCGAAAGCCGGCTGATGCGGGGCCTTGGTGACTGCAAGTTCGAGGATGCCAGCGCCACTTGGGGTTTTGAGGCGCGTGATCTCTGGAACTCCGCCTTCGCCGCGACCTGGGAAAAGGGTGCGGACTGGCCGACGCTCGCCTTCGGCTCCTACATCGACCGGACCGAGGATCTCTTTCCCTGGGGCACCTGCACCGAAAACCTGCTCTACCGCGGCAAGAAGGGCCAATTCGGCGCGCCCCTGCCGCTGAAGCCCGCCTTCTGCCCGCTCTCCATGCTCTTCACCGACTGGAACCGCTCCGGCACCCCCGCGCTTCGGGTGTCGAACGACCGCGAGTATTACAAGGGCGGGCAAGAGCAGATGTGGCACGTCGCCCCCGGTGAACCGCCGCGCCTCTACACGCCCGACGAAGGTTGGGCACGCCTGCGCATCTGGGGCATGGGCATCGCCAGCAATGACCTGAACGGCGACGGCTTTCCCGAATATGTCCTGACCTCGATGGCCGACACCAAGCTTCAGACCCTCGCCGAGCCGGGACCGGAGACGAAGCCGCGCTATGCCGATGTGGCGCTTGCCAAGGGGGCGACCGCGCACCGGCCCTACACCGGGGACGAGCTGAAACCCTCTACCGGCTGGCACGCCCAATTCGCCGATGTGAACAACGATGGCTTCGCCGATCTCTTCATCGCCAAGGGCAATGTGTCGGAGATGCCGGACTTCGCCATGAAGGACCCGAACAACCTTCTGCTCCAGCGCCCCGATGGCACGTTTGAAGAGGCTGGCGACCGCGCCGGTGTCGCCTCGACGCTGACGGGCCGGGGGGCGGCGCTGGCCGACCTGAACGGCGACGGCTGGCTTGATCTCGTCGTCGTCAACCGCAACGGCCCGACCGAGGTTTGGCGCAATGGCGGCACCGCCGAGAAGGTCAACTGGGTGGCACTTGTCCCCCTCATGGAAGGCCAGCCCAACCGCAACGCCGCCAACGCCTGGGTGGAGCTTCGCGCCGGCGACCGCGTGCAGCGGCAGGAAGTGCTGATCGGCGGCGGCCACGCCAGCGGGATGCTGGTGCCGGTCCATTTCGGCCTCGGCGCGGCGGACAAGGCCGAGGCGCGGGTGATCTGGCCTGATGGCACCGAAGGGGCATGGACGCCGGCAGAGGTGAACAAGGTAACGGTGTTGGCGAAGTAGTCCGGGGCCGCCCCGCCGCTGAAAAATCTGCCGTTTTGCGCGCCACTCCGCGCAACAGAGGGCTGCGCCGGCCCGCGGGGTGGCGCCATCGCGCCGCCCCGTGGGGGCGGGTCGGCGCGGCCCGGTCGCTTTGGGCGACCAGGCGACGGCAAGACCTGCGCCAGTCTCCCTAATACGGCATCGGATGCGCCTTGTGCGCCGCCGCGATGGCCTTCAGCACATCCTCCGTCAGCACCAGATCCGCCGCTTTCAGCGCATTCTCCAGATGCCAGTCCCTTGTCGCCCCAATGATCGGCAGCACCGGAAAGGGCCGGGTCAGCGTCCAGGCAATCGCCATCTGCTGCAGATCAAGCCCCGCCTCGCGGGCGATCTTCAGATAGGCATCGACCGCCGCCATCGACCGCGCCGTCATCCGGCCGTTGAGGTCGGGCTGGTTCACCCGGCGCGAGCCTTCCGGCGTCACGTCGCCGACGTATTTCCCGGTCAGCATCCCGGCGCCAGCGGGCGAGAAGGCCAGAAGCGTCACCTGCTCGTTATGGCCCAACTCGGCAAGGTCGGTGTCATAAAGCCGGCAGAGGAGCGAATATTCGTTCTGCAAGGCGATCGGGCGCGGCCCCAGCCCCTCATCCGCCAGCCTGATCCACTGCGCCATGCCCCAAGCGGATTCATTGGAAAGGCCCCAGTGGCCGATCTTGCCCTCGGCCTTCAGCGCGGCGAGCGTCTCCAGACACTCCGCCATGTTGGCGAGGATCGCCGCCCGGTCCTGCCGGGAGGGATCGAAGCCCCAGTTCTGGCGGAACATGTAGCTGCCCCGGTTCGGCCAGTGGAACTGGTAAAGCTCGACATGCTCGGTCCCGAGCCGCCTCAGCGAGGCGTCAAGCGCGCGGCGGATGGAGGCGCCGGTGATCGGCTCGCCGCCCCGCGCCTGACCGCCCTGCCCGCCGGCCTTGGTGGCAAGGGTCCAGTCGCCTCGCCGCCCGGACTTGCGAAGCCAGTTGCCGATGATCTCTTCGGTGCGGCCCACGGTCTCGGCCCGGACCGGATTGACCGGATACATCTCGGCGGTGTCCATGAAACTGACGCCACGCTCCGCCGCCATGTCGATCTGCCGGTGCGCCTCGGCCTCCGGGGTCTGGTTGCCGAAGGTCATCGTGCCAAGGCAAAGGACCGACACCTCTGGCCCGTCCGCGCCGATCCTTACCTGCCGCATCGCCCCTGCCTCCGTCGTTTCCCGCGTGGCAGCCTAGCTTCTGGTGCGGCAGCGGCAAGGGCGGCTGCACGTCTTTCGGGCAGGTCCTCCCGCATGGAAAGGTTGCAGTGCACCCGACCAAGGTCGGACCCGCGCACGGCAAAGGTCCGAACCGGCCAGTGTCACGCTTTGCTGAACATGCGAAAGGCGCTCTGCGGGTGTATCATTGCGAGGAACCGCACCCTTCCGGGACGCCGCCATGAACCGCACCCTTTCGCGCCGCATCTTCCTGTCCCTCGCCGCCCTCGGCGCCGGCGCGCGTCTTGCCGACCTTGCCGCCGGTTACACCTTCGCCGGCCCCGCCCATGCCGCCCCGGCGCGCTACACGCTCGACGCCGCCCGGTCGCTGGTCCGGTTCGAAACCAGCTTCGGCCCCGACCTCATCACCGGCGACATGCCGGTCAAGGCGGCGGACCTGACGCTCGATTTCGCCAATGTCGCCAACTGCCGTGTGCTGGTGCGGCTTGACGTGGCCCATGCAAAGGCCAGCTTTCCCTTCGCCGCACAGGCGATGAAGGGGCCGAAGGTGCTCGATTCCGCCGGCTACCCGGAGATCCTTTTCAAAAGCACCTCGGTCCGCCGAAACGGCGACGGCGCCCGCGTCTCGGGCGACATGACGATCAAGGGCGTGACCCGGCCGGTCACGCTCGACGCCGCCTTCTACCGCCAGAAAGGCACCGTGGCGGGCGACCTCGATCACCTCTCCATTCATCTCACCGGACTTGTCAATCGGAGCGACTACGGCGCCATCGGCTGGTCCGACATGGTCGCGGACGAGGTCCGGCTCGACATCGTCGCCCGTATCGACCGGACGCAATAGCATGGCCGCGCCTCTACCGACCTTCGGCCTGCTGACACGGGTGCTGCACTGGCTGATGGCGGCGGGCATCCTTTCCACCTTCGCGCTTGGCGCCTATGTCGCGCGGATGGAGGTCGGGCTTTCCAACCTCTGGCTCTTCGGGCTGCACAAGACGATTGGCATCTCGCTTCTCGCACTTGCCGGGGTCCGCCTTCTCTGGCACCGCCTCCGCCCGCCCCCCGGCCCGCTGCCCGGCCCGCCGAAATGGCAGATGGCGCTCGCCCGGGCCACCCACCGGGCGCTTTATGTCCTGATGTTCGCGGTGCCGCTCTCCGGCTGGGCCTATGCCTCGGCGACCGGCCTCGATGTCCTGATCTTCAACCGCTTCGTGCTGCCGCCCATCGCCCCGGTCTCGGAAACCTGGGAGGCGCGGCTGCTTCTGCTCCATCAGACCCTGACCCGGACGCTTCTCGCCCTCGTCGCGCTGCATGTCGCGGGCGCCCTGAAACGCGGCCTCATTTCACGGGACGGAACCATCGCCCGGATGATCCGGGGATGACACAGCCTCTGGCCCTCGCCGCCTCAAGCCGCTAAATCACCGCCGGTAACGGACGGAAAGGCGCGCGCATGGCCCGGATTCTGATCACCTCGGCGATTCCCTATATCAACGGGATCAAGCATCTGGGGAACCTCGTCGGCTCCCAGCTGCCCGCTGACCTTTACGCCCGCTACTGCCGGTCGCGCGGCCATGAGGTCATGTTCATCTGCGCCACCGACGAACACGGCACCCCGGCCGAGCTTGCCGCCGCCAAGGCCGGGATGCCGGTCGAGGATTACTGCACCGAGATGCATGCCGTGCAATCCGACCTCGCCGCCGGGTTCCGTCTGTCCTTCGACCATTTCGGCCGGTCGTCCTCGGGCCGCAACCACCGCCTGACCCAGCATTTCGCCCGCGTCCTCGGCGAGAACGGCTTCGTCGAGGAAGTCGGCGAACGCCAGTTCTTCTCGGTCGCCGACAACCGCTTCCTGCCCGACCGCTATATCGAGGGCACCTGCCCGAACTGCGGCTACGAACGGGCGCGCGGCGACCAGTGCGAGAACTGCACCAAGCAGCTTGATCCGACCGACCTCATTAACCCGCGTTCGGCGATTTCGGGTTCGACCGAGCTGGAACTGCGCGAGACCCGGCACCTCTACCTCAAGCAGAAATCCCTGAAGGCAGAGATTTCGGGCTGGATCGACAGCAAGACCGATTGGCCGGTGCTGACGACCTCCATCGCGCGGAAATGGCTGAACGATGGCGAGGGCCTGCAGGACCGCGGCATCACCCGCGACCTCAGCTGGGGCGTGCCGGTGCAGTTCGAGGGCGCGCCCTGGACGGGCATGGAGGGCAAGGTCTTCTACGTCTGGTTCGACGCGCCGATCGAATACATCGCCGCGACGGCGGAATGGGCCGATGCGACCGGACAGCAGGATTCTGCATGGGAACGCTGGTGGCGGACCGACAAGGGCGCTTCGGATGTTCGCTATGTGCAATTCATGGGCAAGGACAACGTGCCCTTCCACACCCTTTCGTTCCCTGCCACGATCATGGGCAGCCGCGAGCCGTGGAAGCTGGTCGACTACATCAAGTCGTTCAACTACCTCAACTATGACGGCGGCCAGTTCTCGACCTCGCAAGGCCGTGGCGTTTTCATGGATCAGGCGCTCTCGATCCTGCCGGCCGATTACTGGCGCTGGTGGC
>DJUV01000319.1 GCA_002440625.1 Rhodobacteraceae bacterium UBA6273
TATTCGCACAAGCCCGGCGCGCTGGCCTCGGCGCTGCAATCGCTCCGCCCGCATGTCCTTGGCCGCATCGTCGTGGTTTTCGGCGCAGGCGGCGACCGCGACCGGCTGAAACGGCCCCTGATGGGTGAAGCGGCGGCGGAGTTTGCCGATGTGGTGATCGTCACCGACGACAATCCGCGCAGCGAGGACCCCGCCGCGATCCGGTCCGAGGTGCTGAAGGGCTGCCCCGAGGCAACCGAGGTCGGCGACCGCGCCGAGGCGATCCTGAGGGGCGTTGACGCGCTTCTGCCGGGCGATGCGCTGCTGATCGCGGGCAAGGGGCATGAGACGGGGCAGATCATCGGCACCGATGTCTATCCCTTCGACGATGCCGAACAGGCGAGCGTCGCCGTCGCGGCACTGGAAGGGCGCATCTGATGGCCGCGCTCTGGACCTCGGACGATGCCGTTGCGGCGACCGGCGGGCGGGCGACGAAGCCGTTCGCCGCCACCGGCATCTCCATCGACACCCGCTCGCTTCAGCCCGGCGATCTGTTCGTGGCGCTGAAGGACGTGCGTGACGGCCATGACTTCGTTGCCGACGCCCTGCGGAGGGGCGCCGCCGCCGCCCTTGTCTCGCGCATCCCCGAGGGTTGTTCCGAAGCCGATCCTTTGCTGATCGTGCCCGATGTGCTGGACGGTCTGACAGCCCTTGGCAAGGCCGGGCGCGACCGGGCATCTGCGAAGGTCGTCGCTGTCACGGGATCGGTCGGCAAGACCTCCACCAAGGAAATGCTGCGCGCCGTTCTGGCTGGCCAAGGCAGGGTCCATGCGGCCGAGGCGAGCTTCAACAACCACTGGGGCGTGCCGATCACGCTCGCGCGCCTGCCCGAGGATGCCGATTTCGCGGTGATCGAGATCGGCATGAACCATCCCGGCGAGATCGCCCCGCTTGCCCGGCTCGCCCGGCCCCATGTCGCGATGATCACCACGGTGGCGCCCGCGCATCTGGAGGCTTTCGAGAACATCGAAGGCATCGCGCATGAGAAGGCGGCGATCTTCGCGGGGCTGGAGCCGCTTGGGACCGCCGTGATCCCGTCGGGCCTCGATGTCACGCCGATCCTGCGCGCCGCTGCCGAAGGCGCCGGCGCCACCATCTTCAGCTTCGGCACCGATGCCCGTGACGACTTCCGCGCCGATCAGATCACGCTCGCGCAGGACCGTACCATCGTGAAGGCGAACCGGCGCGGCGAGGCGGTGCTTTTCAAGGTGCAGACCGCCGGGCGCCACTTCGCGATGAACGCGCTTGGTGTTCTCGCCGTCGCCGATGCCCTCGGCGCCGATCCTGCGGTCGCCGCCTGCGACCTTGGCCTCTGGACCCCGCCGGCGGGGCGGGGTGCCCGGGAGAAGGTCTATCTCGACATCGTCGATGAGGCTTTGAGCTTCGACCTTCTCGACGACGCCTTCAACGCCAACCCCGCCTCGATGGCCGCAGCCCTTGAGGTCCTTGCCGCCGCCGAACCGCGCAACGGCATCGGCCGCTTCCTCGAAGGCCGCCGGATCGCCGTTCTCGGCGACATGCTGGAACTTGGCTCCGACGAGGCCGCGCTGCATGAGGCCATCGCCGATCACCCGGCCATGGCGCGCATCCATACGATCCATTGCGTCGGTCCCCGGATGCGCGCGCTCTGGAACCGGCTTCCCGCCCGCAAGCGCGGCGACTGGGCCGAGACGGCGGGAGAGATGGCGGCGGCGGCGCATCAGATCGCCGATGCAGGCGACATCGTGCTGGTCAAGGGCTCGAAAGGGTCGAAGGTGAGTGTTGTGGTTGACGCGCTGAAGAAACTCGGGCAACCGGGCGCGGGCGCATCGCAGGGGACAGAGTAGATGCTTTACTGGCTATCGGGGCTTGCCGAGGGCGGCGACCTCTTCAACCTGTTCCGCTACATCACCTTCCGGGCGGGCGCGGCCTTCTTCACGGCCCTTCTCTTTGGGTTCTTCTTTGGCAAACCGCTCATCAACTTACTGAGAAAAAAGCAGAAAAAGGGGCAGCCGATCCGCGACGACGGCCCGCAGACGCATTTTGCCAAGGCCGGGACGCCGACCATGGGGGGGCTCCTGATCCTCTCGGCGCTGTTCGTCTCCACGCTCCTCTGGGCGCGGTTCGACAGCCCCTATATCTGGATCATCCTCTTCGTAACCTGTGGCTTTGGCCTCATCGGCTTTGCCGATGACTATGCCAAGGTGACCAAGCAGAACACCAAGGGCGTTTCATCGCGCATCCGCATGCTCGCAGGCCTTGTGATCGCCGCCATCGCCGGGGCCGCCGCCGCCTGGGTCCATCCGGATGGGCTGACGAACCAGCTTGCCCTGCCGGTCTTCAAGAACGTTCTCATCAACCTCGGTATCCTCTTCGTGCCCTTCGCGATGATCGTCATCGTCGGCGCCGCCAATGCGGTTAACCTGACCGACGGGCTCGACGGGCTTGCCGTCATGCCGGTGATGATCGCCGCCGGAACCTTCGGCATCATCGCCTATTTCGTCGGCAACGCGAACTTCTCCGAGTATCTCGGCCTGCATTTCGTCCCCGGCACGGGCGAGATCCTCGTCTTCGCCGCCGCGCTGATCGGTGGCGGCTTGGGCTTTCTTTGGTACAACGCCCCGCCTGCGGCCGTGTTCATGGGCGACACCGGCTCGCTCGCCCTTGGCGGCGCGCTTGGCGCCATCGCCGTTTCGACCAAGCACGAGATCGTGCTGGCCATCGTCGGCGGCCTTTTCGTGGTCGAGGCGCTGAGCGTCATCATCCAGGTCGCCTATTTCAAGCGCACCGGAAAGCGGGTCTTCCTGATGGCGCCGATCCATCACCATTTCGAAAAGAAGGGCTGGTCCGAGCCGCAGATCGTGATCCGTTTCTGGATCATCTCGCTCATCCTCGCGCTGATCGGCCTCGCCACGCTCAAGGTGCGTTGACGCCGCAAGCGTCCCCTGCCAGCTTGGCCTTTGGAACGCCCCGGCGCGCGGGGGGCGGCCGGACATGGCCTTGAAGCCTCGGGGAGGGGCAGAGTGGCACGCTACGCGCTTCTGACGGATATCCACGCCAACCGCGAAGCCTTCGAGGCGGTCCTTGGCGACCTTGCCAGGCGCGGCACTGACCGCATCGTGATCCTTGGTGACATCGTGGGTTATGGCCCTGATCCGGGCTGGTGTGTTGATCGTGTCAGAGTTCTCGCGGCCGAAGGGGCGGTTATCGTCATGGGCAACCATGACGCGGCCATCGAACGGGTCGAAAACTCGATGAACGCCATCGCCCGGACCGCCATCGAATGGACCAGGGCACAGCTTGATCCGGCGCAGGGCGCCTTCCTTGCGGGGCTACCCTATTCGGTGGCCGAGGATGACCTGATCTTCGTCCACGCCAGCGCCGACAGCCCGAAGGACTGGATCTATGTGACCAGCGAACGCTCCGCCTGGCCGAGCTTTGCCGCAACGAAGGCGCGGGCGATCTTCTGCGGCCATGTCCACGTGCCGGCGATCTACAGTTGCGACCTGTCCAGCCGCGTCCAGTCGCAGCGGATTACCGCCGGAATGCCGGTGCCGCTCATCCGTTCGCGCCGCTGGCTGGCGGTCGTGGGTTCGGTCGGGCAACCGCGCGACGGGGTAGCCGAGGCCGCCTATGCGATCTACGACACGACGACCAACGAACTGACCTTTCGCCGCGTGCCCTATGACCGGGCGGCAACTTCGGCCAAGGTCCGCGCGGCGGGGCTGCCCGAGACGCTGGCCCTCCGCCTTCTCAGGGGAAGCTGAAAGATGCGCATCCGGCCGCACAAGGGACTTCAGATCGACGGGTTCACGCTCGGCGATTGCCTGCATACCGGCGGTTTCGCCACCATCTGGGACGCCACCCACGCGCTCTACCGCACGCCCCTTGTGATGAAGGTGCCGACGATCCTCGACGGCTACGATGGCCCCACCATCGTCGGCTTCGAGGTGGAGCAGATGATCATGCCGCGCCTCACCGGCCCGCATGTGCCGCGCGTCTATGCCGAGGGTGACTTCGCCACGATGCCCTACATCGTGACCGAGCGGATTCCGGGGGATTCGCTCCTGAAGCTTTTCAGGTCTGCGCCTCTCGCGGTTGAAGAGGTCGTCGCGCTGGCGGTGAAGATGGCGACCGCCTTGCACGAATTGCACAAGCAGCATGTCATCCACCTCGACCTCAAGCCCGCCAACCTGATGATGCGCGAGAGCGGGGAAATCGTCTTCGTCGATTTCGGCCTGTCGCGGCACGACCATCTGCCCGACCTACTGGCCGAAGAATTCCGCATCCCGATGGGGACCTATCCCTATATCGCGCCGGAGCAATACCTGCGGTCGCGCGACGACCTCAGAAGCGACATCTACGCATTGGGCGCGATGATCTATGAACTCGCCACCGGCAGACAGCCCTTCGGCGAGCCGATGAACCTGCGCGGCGTCAGGAAACGGCTCTGGCGTGATCCGGTGCCGCCGCGCATGCTCAAGCACCGCTTCCCCGACTGGTTGCAGGAGGTGATCCTGCGCGCGCTCGAGGTTGATCCCAAGGACCGCTACCAGTCCGCCGCGCAGATGCTCTTCGACCTTCAGCATCCGGCGCAGGTGAAGATCACGGCGCGCGGCGAAAAGCTGAAGCAGGACGGGATTGGCGAGGTCTTCCGCCGCTGGCGCCGGATGCGGCGGGTCAAGGGCTTCGGACCGCCGCCCGCAGACGCGCTTTCCCAGATGGAGAAGGCGCCGATCCTCATGGTGGCGGTCGATCTTTCGCCCGAGATGGAGGCGCTGGCGCTGCGTCTGCTGCAAGCAGTCCGCCGTATCCGGGCGACGCAGAGCGACGCGCGCGTAGCTTGCGTCAACGTCATCAAGACCGCGCGTATCGGCATCGACCAGACCACCGACGATGCCGGCGTGAACCTCCATGTCTCCCGCCTCGTCGCGCTGAAAAGCTGGGCAGCGCAGTTTGATCTCTCGGAAGAACAGGTGACCGTCGCCATCCTCGAAGGCCCCGATCCCGCCGCCGAGATCATCGCCTATGCCGTCAACAACCAGGTCGACCACATCCTGATGGGCGCGCGCGGCAGTTCCAGCACGCGGCGCTACCTCGGCTCGGTCTCAAGCCAGGTGGTGGCCGAGGCGCCCTGCAGCGTCACGGTTGTGCGGATACCAAGCTATGCGATTGCTGGGCCTGTGCCGACCGCCATGGTGGAGGACGGCGCCGATGCCTGAGCCTTCGTGTCGTCGCGGACTGGCCACCGGAGGCTGGCTTGTCGCTTGAAACGCTGATGTCAGCCTGGGGGCTGCCGGCGGTCTTTGCCGGCACGATTGTCGAGGGGGAAGGTGTCGCCTTCCTTGGCGGCGCACTCGCCCATCGCGGGATGTTTTCCTATGAGGCCGCGGCCCTTGCCGCGACGGCCGGGGCCTTCGTCGTCGATCAGGCGATGTTCCACATCGGCCGCCATTCGGCGCGCTTCGCCTTCGCCCGGCGGATGCTGGCCCGGCCTGTCGCCAAGGACCTGCTGGCGCGTCTCGGGCAGCGGCCGCTTCTTTCCTGCCTCGGCATGCGCTTCGTCTTCGGGATGAAGACCCTCGGCGCCCTGGCGCTTGGCGCGTCGGGCATTGCGCCGGCGACTTATCTGGCGCTCGACCTGATCTCGGCGGCGGTCTGGGCCCATGCGGTCACCGCACTCGGCTTTGGTGCCGGCCAGACGATCGAGACGATGTTCGGCAGGCTGTCGCTGCACAGCCATCTCGCGATCGCTGTGGTGGTTGTCGTGCTTGCGATGGGATTGGCCGAACTCGCCCGCCGCTGCCACACGCGCCGCTGACGCTCGCGCGATATCACCTTGTCGTGCGCGCACCACCCTGTGACGAGGGCGTGATACTCTGCCGTGCTACGCCCCTGTTGCGCTCAATTCCGGCGCGTCACGGGGGCCACCGGCCCAAGGGGACTGATCATGAAAATTATGCTCGCCGCACTATCGCTTGTTGCCGCCGCCGCGCTGCCGGCCTTGTCCTTCGCAGAAGAGAAGGACCCGGCGAAAATCACTTGCGCCGAATTCGAGGCCATGGACAGCGCCGGCATGATGCAAGCCGTCGAGGCGATCCACAAAGCCGGCCCGGACGGCGCCATGGCGATGGATGCTGCCAAGACCGAAGAGGCCGTCAAGATGACCACCGAGCGTTGCACCGGCAAGCCCGACATGATGGCCATGGAAGCCATGACGATGAAGTGACCGGGGGCGGGGGCGTTCGCCTGTCGCGCGCCCCTGCCATCGTCCGACCCAGATGGAAACATGGGCTTTGCCGCGCGGAATGGCGTCGGCTCGCCCACTCCTCCCTTTCACTTTCCGGCTGGCTCCAATATCCCACGGGGAGAATGCGGGGGTGAGAAGCCCCTGCCTGTGGCGGAGGCAAGCATGATACCCGTGGTCGGATACAGCGGCGCGCGCGTGGCGGTCCTCGGTCTGGGGCGATCCGGGCTTGCCACGGCCCGCGCCCTTGCCGCCGGGGACGCGGTGCCCTGCCTTTGGGACGACAGCCCCGAAGCTCGCGCCAAGGCCGAGGCCGAGGGCTTCACCCTGACCGATCTCACCCGCACCGACGCCTGGAACGGAGTTGCCGCGCTGATCGTCTCGCCCGGCATACCGCATCTTTACCCCGAACCGAACCGCATCATCCTTCGCGCGCTGGAAGCCGGCGTGCCGGTCGACAACGACATCGGCCTGTTCTTTCGGTCATGGGCGACGCCAGACTGGGATGAGATGGACCGCACACCGAAGATCGTCGCCATCACCGGGTCGAACGGCAAGTCGACGACGACCGCGCTCATCCACCACATCCTGAAAGAGGCCGGCCGCCCGACACAGATGGCGGGCAACATCGGCCGCGGGGTTCTCGACATCGACCCTGCCAGCGACGGCGAGGTCGTGGTGCTGGAGCTTTCCTCCTACCAGACCGAACTGGCCCGCGCGCTGACGCCCGATATCGCCGTCTTCACCAATCTTTCGCCCGACCATCTCGACCGCCACGGCGGCAAGGGCGGCTATTTTGCCGCCAAGCGCCGGCTCTTCGCCGAAGGCGGGCCGGACCGTGCCGTGATCGGCATTGATGAGGTCGAGGGCCTCTACCTTGCCAACCAGCTTTCGCAAGGCCCCGCCGACGACCGCGTGATCCGCATATCCTCTGGCCAGAAGCTTGACGGCGAAGGCTGGTCGGTCTTTGCCCGGAAGGGGTTCCTCGCCGAATGGCGCAAGGGCCGGCAGGTCGCCGCCATTGACTTGCGCGAAGTGAAAGGCCTGCCCGGCGCCCATAACCACCAGAACGCCTGCGCCGCCTATGCCGCGACCCGGAGCCTCGGCCTTGCCCCGAAGGAAATCGAAAAGGCGCTCCATTCCTTCGCCGGCCTGCCGCACAGAAGCCAGCTCGTCGGCGAAAGGGACGGGGTCCGGTTCGTCAACGACAGCAAGGCCACCAATGTCGACAGCGCCGCCAAGGCGCTTCAGGCCTTCCCGAAAATCCGCTGGATCGCCGGGGGCCTTGGCAAAGACGGCGGCATCGCTGCGCTGAAGCCCTTCCTCGGCTCTGTCGTGAAGGCCTATCTCATCGGCCATTCCGCCCGCGACTTCGCGCTGGAACTTGGCGGCACACCGCATGAGATTTGCGAGACGATGGAACGCGCAGTCGCCCGCGCGGCGGAAGAAGCGGAATCGGGCGAAACCGTGCTTCTCGCCCCCGCCGCCGCCTCCTTCGACCAATATCCGAACTTTGAAAAGCGCGGCGAGGATTTCACGGCGAGGGTCAGGGCGCTGACCGTGTAGCAGCGCAGCCAAGACTGGAGGAACGAACATGCTGAAAGTCCTTGCCAATCCGACCTACGGCCGCCTCTTCGCGGCGCAGGTCATCGCGTTGATCGGGACCGGCCTGATGACGGTTGCGCTCGGGCTGCTGGCCTATGACCTTGCCGGGGCGGATGCGGGCGTCGTTCTCGGCACCGCGCTTGCGATCAAGATGGTGGCCTATGTCGGCATCGCCCCTGTCGCCCAAGCCCTCTCGGACCGGCTGCCGCGCCGCCGCGTCCTTGTGACCCTTGATCTCATCCGGGCGGCGGTGGCGCTTTGCCTGCCCTTTGTCAGCGAGGTCTGGCACGTCTACATCCTGATTTTCGTCTTGCAGGCCGCCTCGGCGGGGTTCACGCCGACATTTCAGGCCACGATTCCCGACATCCTGCCGGAAGAAGAGGACTACACCCGCGCCCTGTCGCTCTCGCGGCTTGCCTATGACCTGGAAAGCCTCGTCTCGCCGATGCTGGCGGCCGCACTCCTGGCAGTGATCGACTTTCACAACCTCTTCGCGGGAACCGTGGTCGGTTTCCTCCTCTCCGCCGCCCTTGTGGTCAGCGTCACCCTGCCCGCGGCAGAGCCGGGGCCACGCCGCGGGCTCTGGAGCCGGACTACGCGCGGCATAAGCCTTTACCTCGCCACGCCCCGGCTGCGCGGGCTTCTGGCGATCAACCTCGCCGTGGCGGCCTCGGGCGCCATGGTGATCGTGAACACCGTCGTCATCGTGAAGGCCCGCTTTGGCCTGGGAGAGGCGGAGGTCGCCTCGGCCCTCGCCGCCTTCGGCTTCGGCTCGATGATCGCTGCATTGGCGCTTCCCCGGCTTCTCGAGCGGATGGGTGACCGGCCGGTGATGCTTTGGGCATCGGCGGCGATGGTTGCAGGGACAGCGCTTGGCGCCCTGATGGAAAGCTACTCTGCGCTCCTGCCGCTCTGGCTCCTCATCGGCTTCGGTTACAGCGCTGCACAGACCCCGTCGGGCCGCCTCTTGCGACTATCCGCCGGCGAGGCCGACCGCCCGGCGATCTTTGCGGCGCAGTTCGCGCTCTCGCATGCCTGCTGGCTGCTGACCTATCCGCTTGCCGGATGGCTCGGCGCGACGCTGGGCCTCGGTCCGGCGTTTCTTGCCATGGCGCTGCTCGGTCTGGTCGGTATCGCCCTCGCGCGCCGCCTCTGGCCCGGGGCAGATCCTGCCGGATTTGCGCATGACCACCCGGACCTGCCGGCGGACCATCCGCACCTGCAGGCGCATGGGGCCAGGGGCCAGCACCGCCACGCTTTCGTGCGGGACGATCTCCATTCCCGCGGGCCGCATCTCATGTCATCCTGAGGCGCTTTTGCCGATCTTTTCCTAGCACCCAGACATGATCCGCGCTACACTTCGCCCCAGACCCGGCAAACGGGCAGGTACGAGGCAGTAAGAGCGGTATTCCCATGACAGAAATGGTGTTTGGCACCGCGCCTTCGCACGCGGGTGATCCGGTCCTTCCCCGCTGGTGGCGCACGATCGACCGCTGGTCGCTGGCCTGCGTACTTGTCCTCTTCGGCATCGGCCTGCTCCTCGGTCTTGCCGCCTCGGTGCCCCTGGCGGAAAAGAACGGGCTGGAGCCATTCTTCTACGTCACCCGGCAGGCCTTCTTCGGTAGCGTCGGGCTTGCCGCCATGATCCTTGTCTCGATGATGTCGCCGGACTTGGTGCGGCGGATGGGGGTTCTGGGCTTCCTCGTCACCTTTGTGGCACTGCTCATGCTCCCGGTCCTGGGCACGGATTACGGCAAGGGCGCAACGCGCTGGTATTCCCTCGGCTTCGCCAGCTTCCAGCCGTCCGAGTTCCTCAAGCCCTTCTTCGTCATCATCTGCGCCTGGCTGATGTCCGCCGCGCAGGAAATCCACGGGCCGCCGGGGCGCCTCTATTCCTTCCTGCTGGCCGTCACGGTTGTTCTGCTGCTCGCCTTCCAGCCGGACTTCGGCCAGGCCTCTCTCGTCTTGTTCGCCTGGGGCGTCATGTACTTTGTGGCCGGCGCTCCGATCACGCTCCTCACGATCATCGGCGGGATCGTGGTGGCTGGCGGCATAGCTGCCTATGACGCCTCCGAGCATTTCGCCCGCCGCATCGACGGGTTCCTCTCGTCCGAGGTCGACCCGCGCACCCAGATCGGCTACGCGACCGACGCCATCCAGTCGGGCGGCTTCTTCGGCGTGGGGGTCGGCGAGGGAACGGTGAAATGGTCGCTGCCCGACGCCCATACCGATTTCATCATCGCCGTAGCTGCCGAAGAATACGGGCTGATCCTCGTGCTCATCGTCATCGCACTTTATGGCGCAATCACTGTCCGCTCGATTCTGCGGCTGATGAAAGAGCGCGATCCATTCATCCGCCTCGGCGGCACCGGGCTGGCCTGCGCCTTCGGCGTGCAGGCGCTTATCAACATGGGTGTGGCGGTCAGGCTCCTGCCTGCCAAGGGGATGACGCTGCCCTTCGTGAGCTACGGCGGGTCGTCCCTCATTGCCTCGGGCATCGCGCTCGGAATGCTTCTGGCGCTTACCCGGTCGCGGCCGCAGGGGCGGTTGCGCGACTTTCTCGGCAAACGGGGCCGCTAGGTTGGCCGGACCGCTCCTGCTCATTGCTGCCGGGGGAACCGGCGGCCACATGTTCCCTGCCCAGGCTTTGGCCGAGGCGATGGTGGCGAAGGGCTGGCGGGTGAAGCTTTCGACCGACGCGCGGGGCGCGCGCTATACCGGCGCCTTCCCGAAGACGGTGACGGTGGAGGAAGTGAGTTCCGCCACCTTTGCCCGCGGCGGGATTGCCGCCAAGGCGCTGGTCCCCTTCCGCATCGCGGGCGGCGTGGCGGGGGCGGTGGCGGCGATGCGGCGTGATCGGCCTGCAGTCGTGGTGGGCTTCGGCGGTTATCCGACGATCCCGGCACTGACGGCGGCGACGATCCTTCGCCTGCCGCGGATGATCCACGAACAGAACGGCGTGCTTGGCCGGGTGAACCGCCTTTTCGCCACCCGTGTCGATGCCATCGCCTGCGGCATCTGGCCGACCGGCCTGCCGCAAGGCGCGAAGGGCAGCTTCACCGGCAACCCCGTCCGCGCCGCCATCCTGGAACGCGCCGCCGCGCCCTATATCGCGCCGGGCGACTATCCGATGAGCCTTCTCGTTATCGGCGGCAGCCAGGGCGCGCGCATCCTGTCCGACGTGGTTCCGGAGGCTCTGGCGGCCTTGCCCGAAGGCCTCCGCGCCAACCTCCGCGTCGCCCATCAGGCCCGCGCCGAGGATCAGGCCCGCGCCGTGGAAGCCTATGCCAAGGCCGGTATCCGCGCCGAGGTGGAGCCCTTCTTCACCGACATCCCGCGCCGCCTGAGCGAGGCGCAACTGGTGATCTCCCGCTCCGGCGCGTCATCAGTTGCCGATATCGCGATCATCGGGCGGCCCGCGATCCTTATCCCCTTCGCCGCCGCGGCCGGCGACCACCAGACCGCCAACGCGCGCGGGCTGGTTGACGCCGGGGCGGCCGTCGTGATCCCGGAAACGCGGCTTGACGCCGCCGCGCTCGCGGGGCATGTCGCCGCGATCCTTGAAAATCCGAAAGGGGCGACGGCGATGGCCAGTGCGGCCCTCGGCTACGGAACACCCGACGCGACGGACCGCCTTGTCGACATGGTCCTCGCCCTGAGCGAAAGACGAGTTCAATGAACGCTGCCACCAAACTGCCCGGAGAGCTTGGGCCGATCCATTTCATTGGCATCGGCGGCATCGGCATGTCGGGGATCGCCGAGGTTCTCATCACGCTCGGCTACCGGGTGCAGGGATCGGATGCGAAGGCGTCGAAGATCACCGACCGTCTGGTGAAACTGGGTGCAACCTTCTTCGAAGGACAGCGCGCCGAGAACGTGGGCGAGGCGGCGGTTGTCGTCATGTCCTCCGCAATCAAGAAGGGCAACCCCGAGCTTGAAGAGGCGCGGAAGCGCGATCTTCCGGTGGTCAGGCGGGCCGAGATGCTGGCGGAACTGATGCGGCTCCGTTCCAACGTCGCCATCGCCGGGACGCATGGCAAGACGACGACGACGACGATGGTGGCGACCCTGCTCGACAAGGGCGGTTTCGATCCGACCGTCATCAACGGCGGCATCATTCATGCCTACGGCTCCAACGCCCGTGCAGGCGCAGGGGAGTGGATGGTGGTCGAGGCCGATGAAAGCGACGGTTCCTTCAACCGGCTGCCCGCCACAATCGCCATCGTCACCAATATCGACCCTGAACATATGGAACATTGGGGCACCATCGAAGCGCTCCGTAAGGGGTTTTTCGATTTCGTTTCGAACATTCCCTTCTACGGCCTCGCCGTCTGCTGCACCGACCATCCCGAGGTTCAGGCCCTTGTCGGCCGCGTCACCGACCGCCGCGTCGTGACCTTTGGCTTCAACGCCCAGGCCGATGTCCGCGCCGTCAATCTGACCTACAAGGCTGGCATCGCGCATTTCGACATTTCGCTGGCTTCGGAAGATCAGCTGATCGCGGGATGCACCCTGCCGATGCCCGGAGATCATAACGTTTCCAATGCCTTGGCGGCCGTCGCCGTGGCCCGTCATCTTGGCATGAAGAAGGACGAAATCCGCGAGGCGCTGGCTGGCTTCGGCGGAGTCAACCGCCGCTTCACCAAGGTCGGCGAGGTTCTGGGCGGGGTCACCATCATCGACGATTACGGCCATCATCCGGTCGAGATCGCCGCCGTCCTGAAAGCCGCGCGGCAGGCCGTCGCGGACCGCAAGGGCGCCCGCGTCATCGCCTGCCATCAGCCCCATCGCTATACGAGATTGTCCAATCTTTTCGAGGACTTCTGCACCTGTTTCAACGAGGCCGACGTGGTTGCCATCGCCGAGGTCTATGCGGCGGGCGAAGACCCGATCCCCGGCGCCTCGCGCGACGATCTGGTCGCGGGCCTGATCCGCCACGGCCACCGCCATGTCCGCGCGATCCTTGACGAGGCCGATCTGGAGCGGCTGGTTCGGGAACAGGCCAAGCCCGGAGATATTGTGGTCTGCCTTGGTGCCGGCACCATATCTGCCTGGGCCAACGCGCTGCCGGTCCGGCTCGGGCCATGAGCTGGGCCGGCATCGCCGCCTGCCTCTGGGTGTTGGCGGCGGCCATCGTGGCGCTTTTGCCGATGCGCCGGCAATATGCGCCGGGCTTCGTCCTTCTCGGCCTCGCCCCGGTCATGATCGTCTGGCTGAGCCTGACCTATGGCTGGTGGATCGGTATCGTGGCACTGTTCGCCTTCGTTTCGATGTTCCGCAAGCCATTGTTCTTCATCGGAAAACGCCTTCTGGGCAAGGCTCCGGCCCGGGCTTGGGAAGACCGCCCGAAATGAACGGCTCGATGATCCTCGCCTGTCTCTGGGCCGTCACCGCGACCCTCATCGCCATCCTGCCCTCCCGCGACCGCCACTGGCGCGCGGCCTATCTGCTCATCGGCGCCGGCATCCCGATCCTTGGCTGGGTGACGCTGCAGAATGGGCCCTGGGTCGGGCTGATCGTGCTGGCCGCCGGAGCCTCGATCCTGCGCTGGCCGCTGATCTATCTCTGGCGGCGGATCAGGCGATCCTGAGGGGCGGGTTTCCGTCGGTTTTGCGTCGGACATCCGTCCCGACAGCTGTCGGGCATTTTGACCGACGGGGGAGTTGGGGGAGGTGCGCAATGAATGCGCACCCTATGCCCCCACCCTCTCCCTCCCCACAAGGGGGAGGG
>DJUV01000186.1 GCA_002440625.1 Rhodobacteraceae bacterium UBA6273
TCGTCGAAGGCGTTGAACCCGCATTCATAAGCCGAAACCTTTTCGGGGTCCGGGTTGCGGACGGCGAGCACGGCGGCGGCGAGGATCAGCACCAGGCCGAGCGCGATGGCAAGGCCGAGAAAGATCAGGATGGGGAGGTATTCGCGCAAGAGACTGTCCAAGGATCGGCTCCTTCCGCTGGCGCCCGTTCGGGCTGCGCGTTTTCATGGCTTTTGTCCGTTTACTCCGCGCCCCGAACGCGGTCAACCGAAGGCGGTGCAGAAAGCACTATGCCGCAGCGCCGAAAACGCGAAATCGTTAGCGCTAAAATTCCTTACGATTTCGGTCAGTCAAAAACGTCAACGCGGCGCATGGCAGGCCGTCCCGATCAGCCCGCCCAAGACGGTTTCCGCCGGTCGAAGAAGGCGGCGATGCCCTCCTTCGCCTCGACGCTTTCCCAGCGCTCGACAAGGGCGGCGATGCTTGCCGATATGGCGTCCTCATCGATCGTGGGGCCGAAGCGGCGGGTCAGCGCCTTGGCCTCGGCGACGGCACCCGGCGCGCAGGCCATATAGGGCGCGACCTCGGCCTCGGTGGCGGCGTCAAGGTCGCCCGGCGCGACGGCGCGGGCAAGAAGGCCGAGCGTGACCGCCTCCTCCGCGCCGAAAAGCCGCGCCGACATGAAGACCCGCCGCGCCATCGCCTCGCCCATGCGCGCGAGGACGTAAGGCCCGATGGTCGCGGGAATGAGGCCAAGCTTCGTCTCGGTCAGGCCAAAGCGCGCCGGGGCCGCGCCGATGGCCACATCGGCCACCGCCATCATGCCGATGCCGCCGCCGAAGGCATTGCCCTGAACCCGGGCAATCAGCGGCTTTGGCAGGAGGTTCAGCGCATTCAGCATCATTGCAAGCTTCGTCGCCTCCCGCGCGCGGGTCGGCCCATCCGCCGCCATCTGCTCGCGCATCCAGCCAAGATCGCCGCCGGCGCAGAAGCTTTCCCCCGCGCCGGTCAGGACGACGACGCGCACCGACGGATCGCGGCCAAGCTCTGCCGCCGCTTCGGTCAGTTCGGCGATCATCGAGGCGGAAAGCGCATTGTGCTTTTCGGGCCGATTGAGGCGCAGTGTGGCTACGCCGCGCGCATCGGTCTCGATCGCAATCGTCTCGTACATGGTCACCCCCTGAGGGACAGCGCGAACCGGCCAGCCTCTGCCAGCACGCCCGCGTCAAGCCCGGTCTCATAACCTGAAGCCACCAGCCGCGCCGCCACCGCCTCGGTGGCGACATTGCCCTTGGCGCCGGGCGCATAGGGGCAGCCGCCAAGCCCGCCGACCGCCGAGTCGAAGACACGAAGGCCGCGCGCGAGCGAGGTCTCGATGTTCACCAGCGCCCGCCCGGCGGTGTCGTGGTAGTGGCCTGCCAGCCGCTCTGCCGGCATCTCCTCCAACACCGCCGCCAGCATCGCATCCACCGTCTCGGGCCGGCCCTGCCCGATGGTGTCGCCAAGACTGACCTCATGGCAGCCCATGTCGCGCAGGGCCGCCGTCACCCTTGCCACCGAGGCGGGCGCCACCGGCCCGTCATAGGGGCAGTCGGTGACGACCGAAACATAGCCTCGGACCGGGATGCCATCCGCCTTGGCCGCCTCGGCAACGGGCCGGAAGCGGTCAAGGCTTTCGGCGATGGTGGCGTTGAGGTTGGCCTTGGAAAAACCCTCCGAGGCCGAAGCGAATACCGCCACCTCGTCGGCTCCCGCGGCCTTCGCCGCCTCGTAGCCCCTCATGTTCGGGGTCAGCGCCATGTAGCGAATGCCGGACGCGCGGGTTATCCCGGCCATGACCTCGGCACTGTCGGCCATCTGCGGCACCCATTTCGGGCTGACGAAACTCGCCGCCTCGATCCGCCGGAAGCCGGCGCGGCTCAGGAGGTTAACGAGCGCGATCTTGTCGGCGGTCGGGATGATCCGCTTTTCGTTCTGAAGCCCGTCGCGCGGGCCCATTTCGACGATCTCGACGAATTCAGCCATCGGTGACCTCGTAGAAATCTTGGCGGTAGAACTGCTGCACGCCGTCCCGCGCCCGCGCGGCGGCATAGCCGGGGCGGTGCGCGATGCGGTCGATGTAGGCGCGGATCGCCGGGAAGGGATCGAGCCGGACGAAATAGGGCACGGCGAGAAGGTTGTAACCGAGCATTGTGTCCGCGCCCGAAAAGCCACCGGGAAGCAGATAGCCCTGCCCGGCAAGCGTCGCCTCAAGCGGCGCGAGCGTCAGGGCAAGCCGCCGCGCCTCCATCTTCAGGAGCGTGGGCGAGCGCATGGCGGGGTCGCGCAGGAAGACCCATTGCAGGTTCAGGTTGGCGATGAGATGGGCCATCGTCTCGGCATAGTGCAGCCATTCAAGGAAGGCGGCGCGTTCGGGATGGCCCGGCGCACGACCCAGCCCGTATTCGGGCCGTGTCTCGCAGAGGTATTCGGTGATCGCCCCGCTTTCGAAAAGCGTGATGCCGTCGATCTCCAGTGCCGGGACGCGGCCGGCGGGGGACTTTGCCAGATAGTCGGGCTTGCGAAGGGAACCATCGGTGATGGAGTACTCAGTCACCTCGCACTCCAGCCCCATCTCGGTCATCAGCCAGAGGATGCGGAAGGAGCGGCTGAAGGGGACGTGGTGAAGGCGGATCATTCCGCCTCCTCCTCAAGCCGCACCAGCGCTGCGCCCGCTTCCACCTGCGTCCCCGCTGTCACCAGCACCTCGGCGACCTTGCCGTCGCGGGCGGCGGTCAGCGTATGCTCCATCTTCATCGCTTCCAGCACGGCGAGCCTGTCGCCCGCCGCGACCTCCTGCCCCGCCGCGACGAAGACCGCCTTCACGAGGCCCGGCATGGGCGACAGCGTCAACCCGCTGCCAGTGGCATCCGTCTCGCGCGCCAGGGGATCGGGGATGGCGAAGTGGTGGGCGCCGCGTCCGAAGATGCTGACATGGCCGGGGGTCAGGACGATGTGCGCGCCCGAAGGGGCGCCATTCACCCACCATTGGCCGTTCATCAGGCGGCAGGCGGCGACCTCGCCCTCCACGCTGACGCGGGCCGCGCCGGGGGCGATCACTTCAAGGATGGCGTCGAGCCCGCCGAGCCGGATCTTGCGGCCGAGTGGCTGCCAGAGCGCGAAGCCGGCAAAGGGCGCGCCGCCCGTCGCCAGCCCCGCCGCGCCGAGCGTGGCGAGCGCCTTGACGGTCAGATCGGCGGGCGCGACTTCGGTCAGGGCGTCCAGATCGCGGGCGATCAAGCCGGTATCGACCTCACCCCTCGCGAAGCCCTTGTGCCGCGCGAGCGCGGCGAGGAAGGCGAGGTTCGTCACCGATCCGGCGACCTCGGTGGCGTCGAGGGCGGAGGCGAGTTGGGTCAGCGCGATGTCGCGCGTCGAGCCGTGGACGATGATCTTGGCGATCATCGGATCGTACCAGGGGCTGATCGTGTCGCCGGGGCGGACGCCGGTTTCGGACCGGGCGCTGGCGGGAAACTTCAGATGCGTCAGGGTGCCGGTCGCGGGCAGGAAACCCGCCGGCACGTCCTCGGCATAGAGCCGCGCCTCGAAGGCGTGGCCGGTGAGGCGGATTTCTTCTTGCCGGGCGGGCAACGGCTCGCCGCTCGCCACCCGAAGCTGCCATTCGACAAGGTCGATGCCGGTGATCGCCTCGGTCACCGGATGTTCCACTTGAAGGCGGGTGTTCATCTCCATGAACCAGAAGCGGTCGGGGAGCAGGCCGTCGGAGCCGTCGACGATGAACTCGATGGTCCCGGCCCCGGCATAGCCGATCGCCTCGGCGGCGCGCACTGCGGCCTCGCCCATGGCCTTTCGCATCTCGGGCGTCATACCGGGCGCCGGGGCTTCCTCGATCACCTTCTGGTGGCGGCGCTGGAGCGAGCAGTCGCGTTCGAAGAGATGCACCGCGTGCGTGCCGTCGCCGAAGACCTGCACCTCGATGTGACGGGGCTTGCCGAGATACTTCGCGAAATAGACCTCGTCATTGCCGAAGAAGGCCTTGGCCTCGCGCTGGGCGGAGTCCATGGCGGACTGCACCTCGTCGGCGCTCTTGACCACCTTCATGCCCTTGCCGCCGCCGCCGGCGGTGGCCTTGATGAT
>DJUV01000227.1 GCA_002440625.1 Rhodobacteraceae bacterium UBA6273
CGCGTTGCCGTCGACCGCAAGCCCTACCGACTGCGGAACCTCGTCGAGCGATGCTTCAATAAACTGAAAAACGCTCGGCGCGTCGCCACACGTTACGACAAGACGGCTGAAAGCTCCCTTGGCTTCATCGACATAACGTCGATCCGCCTATGGCTCCGCCATTTGTCAACATGACCTAACTTTCTGCCATCAGCCAACGCAGAAATGTTCTGGCCTGCGGGCGCTGCGGGCCGGGATTGGTGACGACGTAATAGGCGAGGTCGTCGCCCTTTGCCGCGAAGGCGATGCAAAGCCGACCGGCGCGCAGATCATCCTCGACCAGCGCATAGCTTGAGACATGAAGGCCGAGCCCCTGCCGCGCTGCGCCAAGGGCTAGCTCGTCGGTTGCGAATTCCTGAATTTTCAGGCTGGCGGTATCAAGCCCGGTCTGCGCCGAGAGCCAATGCCGGTGTTCGGGCCAGTCAGGCTCTAGCACCCAGGTCATCGACGCCAGTTCCGTCCGGGTCAACGCCGTCCGCCCGCCAAGAAGCGCAGGCGTTGCCACGACGACGTAATGCGCGGGGGCGAGATGCCGCGCCTCCACCCCCGGCCATTTGCCGCGGCCAAAGCGGATGCCAAGGTCAAAGCCTTCGCGGGCAAGATCGACGACGCGGTGATCGGGTTGCAGCGAAAGTTGAATATCTGGATGCGTCCGCCAGAACCGGCCAAGGCGCGGCATCAGCCAGTTCGCGGCAAAGCTTGGCGACAGGGTGATGGCGACGGGTCGGTCGGACCGGGCGCGCGCCGTTTCGGTCGCGCTCTGGATCGCGACGAAGGCGCGGGTCAGTTCTGCCGCCAGCGCCTCGCCCTTTTCGGTCAGCCGAAGCGCGCGGCCTTCGCGCACTACTAGGCTTTCGCCGATCTCCCGTTCCAGCGCGCGCACCTGCTGGGCGACGGCGGCATGGGTGACGTTGAGCGCGCGACCCGCCGCACTGAAGCCGCCAAGCCGCGCCGCCGCCTCATAAGCGCGCAGCCCGGCGAGGGAAGGGAAGTCAAGCCAGTCGGGGCCATTCATATATAAGCTTTCCTAACAATCAGAAATTGCATATGACTCGCGACTTCCAAGGATTTGAGGGCATTATGACACTGCAAGCCCAAGAAATGGAGGCAAAAATGTTGTTCATTCTTGCAGATGTCTACCGCATAGCGACCCTGCGCCGCCCCGAAGCGTCGCATGAGGATCGTGGCTGCAATCAAGCCGCCCCGCTGCGCCGGAGCTGGTACTGGATTGCGGGGCTGCGGTTCTAGACCGCGCCGGTTTCAGCGAGAAGCGCGCCATGCCGCGCGATGTAGTCAGCCCGCGCCTCCATCGGCGGCCTGAGGCGGATCGACAGACCGGGCAAAAGTGCGGCACCGGCATCCATCGGTCCGAAGAAGCGGTCGGCCTCGGCGCGTGAAAACCCGGCGATCTCGACTGCTTCGAGCCAGGCGGAAATGCGGTCGGCGCGCTTGATCTCTTTCTTGATCGCCTGCGGCAGGACTGCAGGCAGCCCGAAGCGAAGATGGATGGCCGCCGAAAGGCGGTCATCCAGCGCGCCGTAACCCGGCCCGATGGCGGCTTTCACCGGGCTTATCATATCGCCGATCACATATTCCGGCGCGTCATGCAAAAGGGCCGCAAGCTTCCACCGCGTGGCGATGCCGGGATTGGCGCGGTCGAAAAGCTGTTCGACCAACAGCGAATGCTCGGCCACGGAATAGGGCCAGTCGCCGATGGTCTGGCCGTTCCAGCGCGCCACGAAGGACAGGCCATGGGCGATGTCCTCGACCTCGATGTCCAAGGGTGTAGGGTCGAGAAGGTCGAGCCTCCGGCCTGAAAGCATCCGCTGCCACGCGCGCGGCTTCTTCATTTCCGGCCTCCCGATCGCTTCAACGTCCAGTCCGCGCTAGGCTTTTGGCCTCTTCGCGTGATAGTTCCAAGCGCAGAGTATGACTATCCGGGACGAACGGCCAAGAGATGACGCCGCAGGACAGCCGCCAGATCGAGTTGCTGCGCGTCTTTTGCATCCTCACGATGATGTGGGTGCATGTGAGCCCCGGCCTGTCGATGCCAAGCGTCATCAACGGCGGCGATTTCGCGCTGGTGGGGCGGCTTCTTGGAGATACGCTGGGGCGGATCAGCGTTTCGCTTCTCAGCCTCATCAGCGGCTATCTCTTCTGGATGCGCGCGCGGCAGCTTCCATTGGGCGAGGTGGCATGGCGGCGGGCCGAAAGCATATTGCTGCCCGCGCTTGTCTGGAGCGGCATCTACATCATCCTCGCAGCGATGAAGCTCCAGATTTCCGGTGTTCCGGCGACCTCCATCCTGCGCCTCGAGGGCAGAGTCATGGATGCGCTGAATGCCTGGGCCGGGCTGACCGGCCCCACGGCGAACAGGTCGCTCTTCTTCCTGCGCGATCTTTTCGTGGCGACGCTGATCCTCCGGTTGGCGGTGCCGCTGATCGACCGCGCCCCCTGGGTTGCGCTGGCGGCGGCGCTGCTTCTGGGGCTTCTCGGTGACAGCCTGCAACCCCTGATCTTCCGTGACGGGATACTCCAGTTTGTGCTTCTGGGTGCCTGCCTTGCGCGACTGAAGGTATCGCTGTCGACATTGTCGCGACCGTCCGTCGGGCTCGTCTTCGGCTATCTCTTCGTGCTGGCGGGCGCCGGTCTTGGCAATCTGCAGACCGGCTGGGTGACGGGTGTTTACCTGCCCCTATTGCTGCGCAGGCTTGGCATCTGTTTTCTCTCCTTGTCGCTGACATCGGCGCTGGTCTGGGCGCTCAGGCGCGACGCGCGACCGATCCTCGGACGCGCGACCTTCCTCGCCTTCCTGATGCATGTCCCGCTGATAGGCATTCTTTGGGTTCCCTGGCAGCGTTTCGTCGGCACAGAACGCGAGCCGAGCTACGTCGCCTTCTATCTCACCGCGCCCTTCGTGGCGCTCGCCGCAGGCTACCTTCTTGATCACCTGCTCGACGCCGCGCCGCCAACAATGCAGCTCGCGCTCAGGGGAAAGGTGCGCCCCAGAAGACAGCCCGTCCCTCATTGATTGCCGCGTGGGGCCGAGAGTGATATTGCAGCGCCAACGCAAGATATTCAGGAGAACGGCGAATGCCGAAGGATTACATCATCCGCGATATCGGTCTGGCCGGCTTTGGCCGCAAGGAACTTGATATCGCCGAAACTGAAATGCCGGGCCTCATGGCGCTGCGCGAGGAATACGGCGCGAAAAAGCCGCTCAAGGGCGCGCGGATCGCCGGGTCGTTGCACATGACGATCCAGACCGCCGTCCTGATCGAGACGCTGAAGGCGCTCGGCGCGGACGTGCGCTGGGCCTCGTGCAACATCTTCTCGACCCAGGATCATGCCGCCGCCGCCATCGCCGAAAGCGGCACGCCGGTCTTTGCCGTCAAGGGCGAAACGCTTGAGGAATACTGGGCCTACACCGACAGAATCTTCCAGTTCCCGGAAGGCACCTGCAACATGATCCTCGACGACGGCGGGGATGCGACGCTCTACATCCTTCTCGGCGCGCGGGTCGAGGCGGGCGAAACGGGGCTGATCGAGGTTCCTACCTCGGATGAGGAAGTCTGCCTCTATAACCAGATCAAGATGCGGCTGAAGGAAAGCCCCGGCTGGTTCACCAAACAGCGCGATGCCATCCGTGGCGTCAGCGAGGAAACCACCACCGGCGTCCACCGGCTTTATGATCTGCACAAGAAGGGCCTGCTGCCTTTCCCGGCGATCAATGTGAACGACTCGGTCACCAAGTCGAAATTCGACA
>DJUV01000313.1 GCA_002440625.1 Rhodobacteraceae bacterium UBA6273
TCGGCGATATTGCCCTGATGCAGGAAAATCCCGCCCATCAGCTGCACGTCGAAGGCGCGCAGGCCAAGGGCACGGCGCGCGCCCTCGCGGCAGTTGGCAAAGGCTTCGGGCAGGACGGCATCCAGGTTCTCACCGCCCTGGACACGCTCTGAGAGCTTGCGGGTGCGGTCCTTGATCTCTTCGTCGCTCAGGGCCTGGAATTCGGGCTCCAGCGCATTGACCTTCGCCACCAGCGAACGGACCGACTTGACCTTGCGGTCGTTCGGCGAACCGAAGACCTTCTTCGCGATTGTTCCGAGGCCCAGCATATTTTCTCCGCTCGGGTTCGAATGACTGTTTCGTGTGCAGGGCACCCTTGCCGCGCCGCTAAGCCTTGCCTAGAAGGGCTGCGAAATGACGGACGGCATGCCCCTGACAGGACCCAACGCGATGTAAGGGGCTGCCGCCGGTTAGTCAACGCCATGGGTTCCATGGCCCCTGCGGGAGCGCAAGAATGAGAACATCCACCCTCTTCGCGGCACTGGCCGCCATCTCGATCGCCGCCACAGCCGCGATCGGCGCCGAGGATCCCACCGCCGATACGGTCGTCGCCACGGTAAACGGGGCAAACATCACGCTCGGCCAGATGATCGCCCTCCGCACCACGCTGCCGGAGCAGTACCTGCAGCTTGACGACAAGGCGCTCTTTGACGGCATTCTCCAGCAGATCATCCAGCAGACGGCCCTGGCGGGCACGACCACGCCGACAAAGAAGGACGAACTGATGCTGGAGAACACCCGCATCGGCTATCTTGCCGGGACGGTCCTTGAAACGACGGCGGCTGAGGCGGTCAGCGACGAGGCCGTGAAGGCCGCCTATGACGCGAAATACGCCAAAGCCGCCCCGTCCAAGGAATACAATGCGGCCCATATCCTCGTGCCCACCGAGGAAGAGGCCAAGGCGATCAAGGCGGAACTCGACAAGGGCGCCGATTTCGACACCATCGCCAAGGAAAAGTCGACCGGGCCTTCCGGCCCGAATGCCGGCGATCTTGGCTGGTTCTCTGCCGGCATGATGGTCAAGCCCTTCGAAGACGCCGTGATGGCAATGAAGCCCGGCGAGGTTTCGGCGCCTGTGCAGACCGAATTCGGCTGGCACATCATCAAGCTTAAGGAAATGCGCGATGCCGCCGTGCCGACGCTTGAGGACGCCAAGGAAGAGCTCTCAGGCGACCTGCGGCAAAAGGCAGTCGAGGCGCGCGTTAAGGAAATCACTGATGGGGCGAAGGTCGAAAAAATGACCGACGGCATCGACCCGGCGGTGATCAAGAGCGAAACGATCCTGGCGAACTGACAGCGAAACCGGGCTGAGCGGGAGAAGCGGGATGGCCAAGGCGGACAAGGACTGGAAAGCGGAAGCGAAGGAGCTGCGGGCCAAGCTGAAGAAGCTCCGTGACAAGCTCGCAGGCGAACCGGCCAAAGCCGAGACCGGCAAGAAGGTGAAGGCGCCGAACCCGGTCTCGCCGCTGGCGCCGAAGGGTGGCTTCCCGGCGCTGCCGGTGATCGCCGGCGTGGAATTCGCCGCCGTCGAGGCCGGCGTGCGCTATGCCAAGCGCAAGGATGTGATGCTGGTCAGGCTCGCCCCCGGCACCGCCATCGCTGGCGCCTTTACCCTGTCATCGACCCGCGCGGCCTGCGTGCTCGACTGTCAGGCCAAGCTGAAAGAGAAGGTGCCGGCGGATGCTGGCGCCGCCATCGTGGTGAACTCCGGCAATGCCAACGCATTTACCGGCGCATTGGGGCAAGAGGCGGTGGACCGCGTGACGGGCGGCGTTGCC
This sequence comes from Rhodobacteraceae bacterium UBA6273, assembly GCA_002440625.1. Taxonomy (GTDB): domain Bacteria; phylum Pseudomonadota; class Alphaproteobacteria; order Rhodobacterales; family Rhodobacteraceae; genus Albidovulum. The sequence goes on from DJUV01000313.1 coordinate 1,818, forward strand.
GAAGCGCTCGGAGTACCGGCGTCGCGCGTCTTCTCATCCTCGACCGGCGTGATCGGCGAACCTCTGCCCTATGACCGCATCACCGCGAAGATCGGCGAGTTGCGGGACGCGCTTGACGTCGGCGGCATCGAGATGGCGGCGCGGGCGATCATGACCACCGACACCTTCCCCAAGGGCGCCTCGGCCGAGATCGACGGCGAGGGCGGCAAGATCCGCATCGCCGGCATCGCCAAGGGCTCGGGCATGATCGCGCCAGACATGGCGACGATGCTGGTCTATCTGTTCACCGACGCGAAGATCGCTGCACCTGCGCTGCAGAAGATCCTGTCGCGCAATGTCGATGAGACCTTCAACGCGATCACCGTCGATAGCGATACCTCGACCTCGGACGCGCTGATCCTTGCCGCAACGGGTCAAGGCGGGGCTGCCGCCATCACCGACCTGCGGGCCCCCGTCGCCAAGGCTTTCGAGGCGGCGCTGAAGGCCGTCATGCTCGACCTTGCGCAACAGGTGATCCGCGACGGCGAGGGCGCCACGAAGTTCGTCGAGATTCGCGTCAGTGGCGCCAAGGACACCGCCGACGCCCACCGCGTCGCCATGGCCATTGCCAATTCGCCGCTGGTGAAGACCGCCATCGCCGGACAGGACCCGAACTGGGGCCGCATCGTCGCCGCCGTCGGCAAGTCCGGCGCCGAGGCGGACCGCGACCGCCTGTCGATCCGCTTCGGTGAGTTTCTGGTGGCCGAAAAGGGCTGGCGCTCGCCTGACTATCAAGAGGCGGACGGAGCCGCCTACATGAAGCGGGACGACTTGGTGATCTCGGTCGATCTTGGCCTCGGCAAGGGCAAGCGGACGGTCTGGACCTGTGACCTGACGCATCGCTACATCGACATCAACGCCGACTACCGTTCGTGAAGGTCGTCCTTGTCTCTGCCGTTGCGCTTGTCGACGTCGATGGCCGCGTCCTTCTGGCCCGGCGGCCAGAGGGCAAGTCGTTGGCGGGCCTCTGGGAATTCCCCGGCGGCAAGGTCGAACCCGGTGAGACGCCGGAAGCCGCGCTGATCCGCGAGTTGCACGAGGAACTCGGCATCGACACCTGGAAAAGCTGCCTTGCACCTTTGACTTTCGCCAGCCACAGCTACGACGATTTCCACCTTCTCATGCCGCTCTTTGCCTGCCGTCGCTGGCAGGGTACGCCCGTCGCGAAAGAGGGCCAGACCCTCGCCTGGGTGCGGGCGCGTGACCTGGCACAATACCCAATGCCGCCCGCCGACGTGCCACTAATCCCGGTGCTTCGTGACTGGCTTTAGTGCAGGACAGCAACACTACAACCATTAGCTGCGGCGATTTGTTGCTTAGCGCGCCTTGGAACAATAATATTGTTTCCAATATGGTCTGTTTATGGCAAGTCTAAGACTAGAAGATTCACGGTGTGTAAAGGGTAGGCAGGTTTAACTGAGGCAGCCGCGGTTGGGGAGATTTGCGATGCTGCGCACCATCACACTTGGAAGCTGCGTTTCCGTTCAGGGCATCTTCGAACGGCAGCTGGAAAACGGCAAGATCCTGGTCCGCGTGGGCAGTCTTCTGTTCGAAGGATTCCCGGTCGCAAGAAAGGCCGCCTGATCCTCAAGCGGCCTTCTGCTATCGGTCTTGAAAAGGCAGGCCTCCGGCCTGCCTTTCTTATGCCAGCTTGCGCTCGACTTCCTCGCGTTCGAAGATCTCGATGACGTCGCCGGGGCGAATGTCGTCGTAGTTCTCGAAGGCCATGCCGCATTCCTGGCCAGACTGCACTTCCTTGACTTCGTCCTTGAATCTCTTGAGGGTTTTCAGTGTCCCCTCGTGGATCACGACGTTGTCGCGCAGAAGACGAACGCCGGCCGAACGGCGGGCAACACCTTCCGTGACAAGGCAGCCAGCGACCTTGCCGACGTTGGAGACCTTGAAGACCTCCTTGATCGTGGCATAGCCGATGAAGGTCTCGCGGATCTCGGCGGAGAGCAGGCCCGAGGCCGCTTTCTTCACGTCATCGACGAGGTCGTAGATTACCGAATAGTAGCGGATCTCGACGCCCTTCTGGTTCGCGGCAGCCCGCGCCGGTGCATTGGCGCGAACGTTGAAGCCGATGACCGGTGAGCCGCTTGCTTCGGCCAGGCCGATATCCGATTCGGTGATCGCGCCGACGCCGTAATGAAGCACGCGGACACGAACTTCGTCGTTTCCGATTTTTTCCATTGCCTGAACAATCGCCTCGGCAGAACCCTGCACGTCGGCCTTCACCACGATGGGCAGTTCCGAAACGCTCTGGTCAGCCTTGGCCTTGGCCATGAGCTGCTCCAGCGTCGTCGCAGCACCGGCAGCGGCGCGCTTGTCCTTCGCGGCCTGTTCGCGGTAGGCGGCGATCTCGCGCGCCTGCGCTTCGGTCTCGACCACGTTCAGCACGTCACCGGCTTCGGGTGTGCCGTTCAGGCCCAGAACCTCGACCGGAACCGAGGGGCCGACTTCGTCCACCCGCTCGCCCTTGTCGTTCACCAGTGCCCGGACTTTGCCCCACTGCTCGCCAACGACAAAGATGTCGCCTTTCCGCAGGGTACCGTTCTGCACCAGAACGGTGGCGACCGGGCCACGGCCCACATCAAGCTTGGCCTCGATGACGGCGCCAAGGGCAGCGCGTTCGGGGTTGGCCTTCAGCTCGAGGATCTCCGCCTGCAGCGCGATGGCCTCCAGAAGGTTGTCGAGGCCCTTGCCGGTGGTCGCGGAAACTTCCACGTCCTGCACTTCGCCCGACATCTCTTCGACCACGACCTCGTGCTGAAGAAGATCGGTCCGCACCTTCTGCGGATTGGCCGAAGGCTTGTCGATCTTGTTGATCGCCACGATCATCGGCACCTTGGCGGCCTTGGCGTGGTTGATCGCCTCGATCGTCTGCGGCATGACCGCGTCATCTGCCGCGACGACCAGCACCACAATGTCCGTCACCTGCGCGCCGCGTGCGCGCATGGAGGTGAAGGCGGCGTGGCCGGGCGTGTCGAGGAAGGTCAGTACCGCACCCGATTCCGTCGTCACCTGATAGGCG
>DJUV01000249.1 GCA_002440625.1 Rhodobacteraceae bacterium UBA6273
GTGGGGGCAGAACAGCGCTTACCGCCGTCTTGCCCGCTGCGTTCGGACCAACGACAGCTGTGATCTCGGATGCGATCGGCACGGTTATAGGGTCGGGACCGAAACAGCGGAAACCGGACAGGGTTACGGATTCGATACGCACAGGCTTCCTTCCATCAGGCAGCAGTAGGGTGCGGGTCGCCCCACTCGATCAATATGGCGAGACATCGCCGGATGACCAATGCGCCCGGAGCGGAACTTAGGAGACAGCGCTTTCGATCCAAGCCAACGGCACGAGCTTTTCGCCACCGCGCCATTCGTCGACCAAGTGGATGTTATCAATCCCGTTCCAGACGTCCTGGGCGGCATGGTCAAGCAAAACCACCTGCAGTCGACCCTCTGCGAGAATCGTCTCCGCGCTGACTGCCGCGAAGACCTTTCGAACGGCTTCGATGTCCTCATCTCGCCACTCGCCCTCGTCAACATCCTCCGAATGAACTCCCTTGGGGAAGTAGACTTGGCTTGGCTGGTCGTAGATCAGAAAGCCAGGCACAGGGTGTGCTGGAGTCTTCAGAAAGAATCTCTGAAGAGCCAGGGAAACAGACACGTGGTACGCAAGCCAGTTGGCGCCGCTGCCGATTTCCCAGAGGTAGTCATCGCGTGTTCCTTGAACAACCTTAATGGTAAGATCGGGAACCACAATCTTGATAGGCGCGTCGGGCCACTCAGCGTCTAGCTTCGGGATGATCTGACCAGCAATGTTTTCGATCGTCGCGAGTGACGACTGCATGATTTGGCGAATTAGCTGCTCCGAGACTATTGCTCTCAATGGCCTAATCCTGCCCTTCAAGCCCTCTACTTCTCCTTTGAGTTCCGAGTCTTCGCCTGACCTCTCGTACAACTTCAGTGCCTGTTCGAGCCGGCCGAGGTAGCGTTCAACCTGGTCGGCTCGGTAGATCTCCGCTCTGGCCGCCTCAGAACGGCGCTCCAGATCAGCAATCTGGGCTCGTAGGGCACCAAGCCGCGCCAAGCTTTCTTCTGCTTGGGCGCGCAGCCTGTGCTGCTCTTTATCCATTTTGTCGCTGACTGTGATTCGGGAACGAATTTCAAGTTCGAGCCCGTCGAGCGCCTCGCAGAGCTTGTCCAAGTGATCCTTGCCTTCCGGCGCGATCGCTTCCAATGGGGCGCGACCTTCCTGACCCAGCTGCCTCAGCCAGTCCGAGATCGCCAACCTGTCGCGTTGGATGTGCAGGGCGGACCCATAGCTCTTGCTGCTTTCGAGCAGGCGGCTGATTTCCATCAGCCGCTGTCGGAGTCGAGACAGCGTGGCTGACTCGTCGCTCTCAAGAGACCGCAGCCCTTCAAGCTCTGTTATCGTCGCCTCGATCGTCGCCATGGTTGGGCGCGCCGCCCGGTAGTTGCTTTGCGAGAGCGTTCGAAGCGCGCCCAACATCTCAAGCCACTCCGAGGGTGACGGTGTATCGCTTTGCATCAGCCCAAATTCCCGGCCTTGTTGTAGCCAGACTTCAGCCTCACTCATCCAAACCCGAACCGCAGAATTCACATCGCTGAGCGCAGCCTCTCTCTGACGGAGAAGGCGCTCCAGCCGCTCCAGTTCCCATCTTGCCGCCAGTGTTTCCTGAGTTATAGCATTGAGAACATACGGAAAAATTGCCTTAAGCTTTTCCCTGTGCTCTGTGGTGTCAGCCTTGAAGAACAGGACGTCGGGGTTCGCAATGATGTTCTGCGGCTGGAAGGTGAATGCCATAAGATCGCGGAAGCTTGTCCGGTCACCTGCATAGCCCTCGGAGTTCGGGTCCATGCCCAAACTTGACAGACCGGATAGCCGATTCAAGAGTGCGCGAACCTGATCCGTATTTGAGTTCTTGGCCTCGATACGGTGCGGGACCCCGATGGACTCGCCTTCTGCGAAGTACATGTCTCCGGTCTGTTTCTGGTCGCCCGGCTCCCGACGAGCGAGCAATTTCTCACCTTCGACTGTGCTGATAACGACACCGAACCACTCACAGCTTTCGCGTATTGTACCTACCGGGATGGCACATTTATTAGAGCACAGGCAGTAGTCTATGATTGGAATGACTGCTGATTTGCCTGTCTTCGAGGCACCGCTGATTACATTGACTTTTCCCGGTACAAACTCAATCACCCGGGGATCAAAGTCACCTCGCGGCCAAAGAATAAGCTTAAGAATTTGAAACTGCACTACGCGACCACCTTCAAAGCATAAAAGACTTCGGAAGTCTTCAAAGCTGAAAACCAAATGCCAAGCTTTTCTGCGCCTTTCGCTTGTGCTTTCACTCGCTCGCTCAGCGAGGGATCGGCAACTTCGAGTGCCCGCAATCTTGCAGTTTGGTATTCAATTGCCAATATCCCGGCGCGTTCTCCAAACGCCAATGAGTTGAGGCTAAGTTCCTTAAGTGCAAGACACCGCTCATGGACCGCAAACAATTCTTCGCGCCTCTCTGATAGCTTTTCGCAAAACTTTCCGAGGCCTGAACGTGCTTGTGTTCCAACGATTATGTCAAGCGTTGGGCGATGAAGGCAGAGCGGGAGCACTAGGAAAGCGAGGAGCATGTCGGGAGGCTCAGCTGTAAGTTGCGCCTGGTAGGATCGTCCGTACTTCCAGATGAGCATTGCCCCGAGGGCGGGATTTTGCACTCGCTCAACTTCGCTAAGGTAGTCACTAACGCGTTCCAGCGTCATGTGGCCTCGTCATCCAGCATTTTGTCGAAGTCAGGGTGCCAGCCGATTTCGCGCCGATCAGCGAGAGCGTTGAGGCTTCCCGACATGAAGTGCTCCGGTACGACTCTGGCTTCCAGCGCTATCGACGAAGATTGGCAGCATTTTGAGTACAGCAGGCGTCCCTGTTCCTTCTCGCTGAGGCTTTTGTTCACCAGTCCGACTTCGGTCTTCAGGTTCTGGTGGCGCCTGAGAAGAGCACTGTCGTACTCATTCATGCTGCCCTCGAAAACTATCCCTTCCTCGGCCCAACGAGTGCGATCCCCTGTGGTGCGCAGAAAGTCACTGGCGGCCCGTGTCTTCTCATCAATGTTCGAATCTACGAGATCAAGCTGTCTGATGAAGCAGGGTGATTCAGAGATCGTGGACTTGATAACGTCGTCCGTAGGCGCATCAGCCAGAGAATGCAGAAATCGCTCAGAGTCGTGAGCAGAAATAAACGCGTGAAACCGTTTCCTGAACGCTGAAGCATTTATCACGGGTGGCGCGCCGCTTCTCATTGCCTCGTCGATTAACTTCAAAGCATCGCCAATACCATAGCGAACTGCCGCCTCCTGCATTTCCCTGCGCACTGTAGCATCGAGATGCGCGAATATTGGTGAAAGTGGATCACTATCTCTATTGACTAAAACGAAGTTGCGTATGAGGTTCCGCCGCAAAGCTAGGTCCGCACCAAGTACCTTTAGAAGGAATGGTTCGCACTCCGGTGCCGATGACAGCTTACTCCTCTTCTTGACGATTTCCGCAATCGCCGCATCTATTTCATTATCTGTTCTAAGGTCACTTAGTTTCCCGGAGAATCCATGATTTTTCTGGGGAACGACATACATCTGGACTGTCGTGCTTTCAGCGGTGATGAGTCCAGATGTCGAATTATCGATCCAGTTTGCAATCGTTTTCCAGAAATCCACCGACCAGTTGGAGGTGGGGTTACCTGTGAGGGCGCTCTTACACTGCTCCGCGAGTATTACTTTGTCGCCCACGTGCACCGAAATGTCGTCGACGTATTCAAGGCCGACAAAGGAGTCACTGGGACAAGTCAGCAAATGGAAGAAAAGCCGCACCGGCTGCAGGGCGTATCCGAGATACTGTCCTGCAGCGCTTCCTTTAGCCTTCTTCAAAGTTGCCAGGTCGCTCAAAGCTAGGTCGCTCACTCCAAAGTGTTCAAGATCACGGTGGATCGAATGCCAGTGTTACATAAAGGCGAAGGGTGTGTGAACCGTCTCGTCAAAGTCTCCGCCGTTGGTTTTCGTTGCCGCGGACATCGGCTTTCCGCCCTCAAGCCTGGCACGCCGCCACCCCGCCGACGGACTACTTTCTTGGTTTTACTATGACTGCCATGCCGCGCCGCCGTATGTTTGCAAACCGCCCATTGCGACGCTCTAGCCATGCCTGCCACTCTATCGAGCACCCAGCTTATCGCCATCCCCCTCCCGCAACATCGCTTCCATCTCGTCCAAGCCGTCCACAGCGGAACGTATCTGCGCCTCATCAACTACCCCCACGGCCTCAGCATCCGCGACCAGGCTCCCAAAATCCATCACCATTTGGCGCTCTTCCTCGGCGACGACGGCCTGAACGACGGGCACGGTCTTTTTGGGGACGACGTGGGCCTGCACTGACGGCCGACCGCCAGCAGCCTCGCCTGCCCTCTCCACATCGGCTTCACCTCCGCGGGACCCATTCGACGGCGGTGTCATCGGCATGGCTCGCACACTCAGCGGCAGATTGCCCTGCTGTCCCCCGCTCCCGGGCTTCGGAAACGGCAACTCCCCCGTCTGCGCCGCGTGGATCGCCTTGAAGAGCCGGTCGTCGAAGTACTGGATCCGCTTCGCCCGGACGGGCATCTGCGCATCGATGACCATGACGATCTCGTCGAGCGGCAGGCGGCGCGCGTCATCTTCAGGCAGCAAGGAACTTTCCTCGGTGCGTGTCGATTGGCTGCGACCCTCGAAGGGGTTCTTGCCGATGGACTGGGACCGCGTGACCACGGTCTTCGTGGTCTTGCCGACGGCCTTGCTCAGCTCCTCGACGGTCTTCTCATCAGAGGGGGTCAGATAGAGCTTCACGCCTGCGTTGCCTTGCAAGGCGCGGCGGGTATTCTCGCCGTAGATTTCATCGAGGGCCGGGATGGTCTGGGTGACGATGGCCAGGTGACCGCGATAAGTGCGCAGGGTCTCGATGCTCTCGACCACGATGGGCATTTTTCCGAGGCGGTTGAACTCGTCGAGCATGATCATCACCGGCCACGGCTCGTCGGGCCCGGGATCCTTCTCCTGCATGGCCGAGAGCAGGTCGGAGAAGAAGAGCCGGATCAGCGGTGCAAGCGGTTTCACCATCAGCGGCTGGACCACCAGATAAACCGAAAAGGGCTTTGTGCGGATCGTGCGGAAATCGAAGTCCGACACCGCTGTCGCCTCGTCGATCGCCGGGTTCTGCCATTGATCGAGCCCCGAAGTCATTAGGAGCGAAACGTAGGATGTCAGCGTGTCGTTGTTGGTCGAGGCCAGCCGCGTGAAGATCAACTTGGCGGCCCTGTTGTCGACCTCATGGCCCCGCGCGAAATACTCTTTCTGCTTGTTCCCGCCCGAGGCGGCGATGCGGTAGATCTCACCGAGGGTCGGGCGCTTGCGCTGGAAGGCCAAGAGCCCCGCCGCCACGAAGAGATCGATCCCGCCCTTGAGGAGGCCCTGCACCCGGTCGTTGTCGCTTTGTAGGAAGAGCGTCGCAAGAAGCTGCAATTCCATTTGCTGGCGCGCGGGGTCCTTCAGTTCGAAGATGCGCAAGAGCGGGTTGTAGCGATGCGTCCGCATGCCCTCCCAGTCGGTGGGGGCAAAGCGATAGACCTTGTCGCCCTGGGCAGCACGGTGCCGCGCCGTGGCCTCGAAACACTCCCCCTTCACATCGAGCGTCACGACGGACCCCTGCCAGGTCAGCAGGTTCGGGATCACGAACCCCGAAGTCTTGCCGCGGCCGGTCGGCGCCACGATCAGTGCATGGGGGAAGACCTTGGAGCAGATGTATTGCGCGCATGACCCCGGCGGCCCGAGTTTACCGAGGATGAACCCGGTGCCCGGCGCCCCGAAAAACCCGTTGGCCTTCATCTCGCGGGCAGACTGCCAATGGGTCTGGCCAAAGCGCGTGAGTGCGGATCCCGAGAGGGCGAGGCTCAGCATCAGGCCTGCGGCCGCAAAGCCGCCGATGATGAGATGGATGAGCTGGGCATCCTCGGGACGCTGATCCAGCAATGAGGCGTAGTTCTGCGCGATATAGGCAAAGTCGATCTCGGCCCCGAAGCCGAGATCCTGATAGGTCAGCACGGCCGAGGCGATGGCGTAGCCCATGGCCGCCGTTACCAGCGTCACCAGAAACGCACCCGTGGCGATCCTTGCCTTGCCCATCGCGGCGCTCAATGGACCTGGCCCCGCTCGGTCTCGCCGTCCACGTCCGTTGCGCGGTGCCGTTCGTACTCGGTGTCGGCCAGATCATCGACCACCTGGCGCAGGGCATCGGTATTGGCCGTCGCGGCATCGGACTGCAGATAGACCTTGGCGACATAGAGCCGGTCCAGCCGGTCCTCGAGCACCTTGTCGAGCGCATCCGCATCGCCGGATGTGAGGCGGTCCAGCTGGCGGTCATCCAGCACCCGCGCGATCTCCTCCCGGAAGGCCTGCCGATCGGCGTCGGTCTGGAAGGGGGCGGACAACTCCCCAGCCCGCTCATGCTCCAGCACGCTTCGGATATTTTGCGGGATGTCGTCTTTCGGGGCGGTGTTCGCCTCGGCGTTATATGGGCCGATATCGCGGGTAGAGGATGCATCGGTGGCGAGGCTGTCCCGTGTGTCATTTGCCAACCGGACGGCGTTGATCGCCCGCGTGTCATGCGCCTCGACGACAGAGGCGTAGGTGGCGCCAAGTCCGCGGGCGAGATGATCGGGCATATCCGGATAGCGGCTCCGGAATTCATCCGCCACGGCATCCGCGATCTGGGTTCGGGAGCTGCGCGTCGCCATGATCGCGTCCACGTCCTTCGTGATGGCCGCCGCACGCAGGTCATCCGTGATCTCCTCCCGGTAGGGCTGCGTTCGGTCGATCACATCCCCGGGCTTGGCCAACAGTTCCGGATGCTGCGAGAGATACTCCCGCTGCTCGAGCTCAATCCGACGTTCCGCCCGATTGGTGACCTCCCAGTCCCGCGCCTCGATCTGATCGAAGCTGAGACCCTCGGACCGCATGTCGGCCCGGATCGTCGCCTCCATGCTGCGGACCGCCTCGGGATGATAATGGAACCTCTCCGCGGTGGTTTCGTCGTCCATGATACCGTCCTTCACGAGCACGCCTTCGCGTTCCAGCAGGGTCCCGAGCTTCACATGCGCATCGTTCAGGATGTCCCGTGCGGTCTCGAGATCGGCGCGGCGCTCGAGGTTGAGATCCCGCGCCTCGGCCACCTTGGAGAGATCGGCAGCGATCCACTGATGCTCGAGCGCCGCGTTCGGGGCGCCCGCCTGGATCCGCGCCACGACCTCGGACGTGCTAATCCCGGTTCCGCGCAGGGCGGTGTCGATCTGCGAGCGCAGGCGCGGCTCACCCAGGCGATCCAGCTCGCTCTTCCGGATGTTGGCCTGCGAATAGACCCCGCCGTCCGAGGGCGGCTCGATCAGCGAATTCGAGCGCAACCCAAGCGGTTGCATGTGCTGGACCTGCCTCTGGATCGCGTTGAGGCTCTTCTCGAAGGCGGGCCGGTCCGCATCGGGTTTCTCGGCGATCATGCGCTGAACCCGCCCAAGCTTTTCGGCGTAGAGGCTTCTCAGGTCCTCGAACGACTGCTCTTCAGCCATATAGATGTCTCCTGCTCGGTCCACCTGCCCGCCCCGGGCCAGCACTTCGCCCGCCCGGAAGAGCGCATCGGCGATGTCCTCGCGGGCCTCCCGGGAGGCCTCCACCGCAAGCGCGTGGTAGATGGTTCTGGTATTTGCGATCTCGGCCAGCGTCCGCGTCAGGTCCTCCCCCACGCGGTCGCGCTCGCGGGGCGCGCGGCCCTCATCCTTGGCAGCGTAGACCTCGCTTGTGCGGGCCGGGTAGTGCACGACCCCGCGATCGACCCGGCGCGTGGCTTCCAGCCGCACACTGTACTTCTCTGCCTCCTCGACCATCGCGAGGCGGAAATCGTCGTAGTTGAAGCGATGGTTGCGCCCGAGGAAGAAAAACTCCCCTTCCTGCGAGCGGCGGTTCAGCACCAGATGGGCATGCGGGTGATCGCGGTCCTCATGCACCGCGATGATGTAATCGAAATGCCCTGCGTCGGTCTGGAAGAACCGCTCGGCCACATCCGTCGCGATGTCGCGCACATCCTCGCCGCGCGTGCCGATGGGGAAGGACATGAGCATATGGGTGGTCTGTCCGAGCTTGGGCTTGAAGCCCGCATCCCACCGCTTGGCAAAGCGCTCGGTCAGATCCTTGATGTCACCCGCCTCGAGCTTCGCCCTGCCATCCAGGAACCCGCTCGAGTCCACGATATGGGTGGACTTGGTGGTGAGGTAGTCGAGCTGGCTCATCAGCTGCGACTTGGTATGCGTGCCGCCGCTCCGGATCGCTTTGAAGACCGCCGGCCGGTGCCCCGCCGCCGCACGCATGAGCTGGGTCTGCTTGGCCACGTGCAGCCCTTGCATCGAGCCCCGAACTCGGCTCCAGCCGTCCTGGAAGACCTCGCCCGTGACGGCATGGACGGCATCATTCAGCCGCATGTGCAAACTCCCGCAGCGCGGCCGTGGCCTCGAGCTGCATTGCAGTGCGACGGCGCCTGATCGCTAGGTCGATCTCGTCGGCGGCATCGAGGATGAACCGCGCCAGCCCGCGTATCTGTGCAAGACGCAGTTCCGTGAACTCCGGGCCCGCCCCCTGCCCTTGCCGATTGGCCAGCGTCATCTGCTTGGCGATCTGCGCAACCCCGTTGCCGACCTCGTGCAGCGAGGCGCGGGTGCGCGCCATCTCGGCCGCCAACTGCGCGTCCGGAACGAACACCCCACCCGCCGCCTGGATCAGCCGCCTGAGCCCTTCGGCCCGGCTCTCGATCCCGGCCGCGGCCAGCACTGCATCGAGGGCTGCAAGCTCGGCAGTGGTCACCTTCACACTGACCGCGGAGATTGGGATGGCCGCATCTGCCTGGCGCTCGGCGTCGGCTTTCAGGACGTAGCGCACGGCCCGCGCCGTCACCCCGAACTGTGCCGCCAGATCGGTCGTCGACACACCCTCCGCGGCCTCGCGGATGATCTGCGTCTTCTCCATCTCTGACAGGCGCTTTGCTCGGGACATGCGGAAGAAAGACCCCCTATTTCCTGCCACCTTCCACCAAGGCTGCCCCCACCTTA
>DJUV01000024.1 GCA_002440625.1 Rhodobacteraceae bacterium UBA6273
GTCACCGGCCATGTGCAGGGCGTGGCCTACCGGGCCTGGTGCCGGGGGGCGGCGCTGGAGCGCGGCTTGCGCGGCTGGGTGCGCAATCGCGGCGACGGCTCGGTCGAGGCGCTGATCGCGGGGCCGGAGGACCGGGTGCAGGACATGGTGACGGCGATGGGCGAAGGACCGGGGGCGGCGCGGGTGACGGATGTCTGGACCGAACCGGCGGACCCCAAGGCGGTGCCGGAGGGGTTCGAGATCAGGCGCTGACCGGCAGTACCGTCCGCCGCACCATGGTCCTCAGCGCGAAGCTCGACCGGGTGGAGCGGATGCCGGGGACGCGCATCAGCTTTTCCTCAAGGAAGCGGTCGAAATCGGCGAGGTCCGCCGCCACCACCCGCATCAGGATATCGCGCGAGCCGGTCATCAGGTGGCATTCCATCACCCGGTCAAAGCCGCGGATGGCGCGTTCGAAGGCGTCGATGGCGTCTTTCGACTGGCTGTCAAGCTCCACCCAGATGAAGATGGACACGGGAAACCCGATCCGCGACTGGTCGATCCGGGCGCCGTAGCCCTCGATCACGCCATCGGACTCCAGCCTCGCGAGCCTGCGGGCGCAGGGCGTGGGCGAGAGGCCGATCGCAGCGGCGAGGTCGGTGACGCTTTGCCGTCCGTCCCGTTGCAGGGCGGCGAGGATCCTGCCGTCGAGCGCATCCATGAGGTTTTTACCTACTCTATCGCCTCTTTGTGGTGGTTTACTCTATCTTGCAGTGCCACGGCGCGCAACTTTGCCGAAAACCGCTCTTCCCGGAGTGATATCCTCTACCCTGAGGAGCATAAGGGAGAGTTCCATGCAGATCGCCGCCATCGCCACCCAGACCCATGAAGAGGTCTACCGCGTCACCGATGCGGCCTCGGGCCTTCGGGGCTTCATCGCCGTGCATTCGACCACGCTCGGCCCGGCGGCCGGCGGTCTCAGGATGCGGACCTACCGCGACGAGGCGGAGGCACTGGAGGATGTGCTGAGGCTCTCGCGCGGGATGAGCCTCAAGAATGCGGCGGCGGACCTGCCGCTGGGCGGCGGCAAGGCGGTGATCCTTGGTGATCCGGCAACGGAGAAGACGCCGGAGCTGCTGCGCGCCATGGGCCGCGCGGTGGAAAGCCTGAAGGGCCGTTACTGGACCGCCGAAGACATGGGGATGAGCACGGATGATATGGGCATTCTGGCCGAGGAAACCGGCTTTGTCGCCGGTCTTGCCGGCGGCGCCTTCGCCAGCGGCGACCCCTCGCCGGTGACGGCGAAGGGCGTCTTCCATGCGATCCGCCTTTCCGCCGCCCGCAGGCTCGGCTCGGCCGATCTTGCCGGCCGCCGCGTGGCGCTGCAGGGTCTTGGCCATGTCGGCAGCGCGCTTGCCGTCCTCCTGCATGGCGCCGGCGCAAAGCTGATCGTCAGCGACATCGACGCCGCCCGCACCGCCCGCGCCGCCGAGAGCCTTGGCGCCGAGGTGGTGCCGGGCGAGATGATCCACGCCGTCGAGGCCGAGATATTCGCGCCCTGCGCCATCGGCGCAATCCTCAATCCGCGGTCGATCCCCGAGCTTCGCGCCAGCGTGGTCGCCGGGGCCGCCAACAACCAGCTTGCCACCCCCGAGGATGGCCGCGCCCTTCATGCCAAAGGCATCCTCTACGCGCCGGATTTCGTCGCCAATGGCGGCGGCATCATCAACGTCGCGGCCGAGATCCTGCGCACCGCGGATCGCGGCCCCTGGGTCGAGGCGAAGCTCGCGGCGCTGGATGCCACGCTCGGCGCCATCTACGACACCGCCCGCCGCGAGAACCGCGCCCCGAGCGACGTGGCCGAAGCGGTGGCCGAGGCCCGCATCCGCGCCGAAGCCGCCTGAAAGACAGTCGCGGGGGCATACAACCGCAAGGTTGCCCCCGCGCCGCATCGCGGGCATACTCCGCCGCCGAGAAGGGCCGCCCGAACGGCCCCCAACCCAACGGGAACGGATGACGAGGGTAAGCCATGCGCGCCATCTTGCCGCTTGCAGGTGCTTTAACGATTTTTGCGACCAAGTCGGTCGCCGGTCCGGTGGGCAGCGCCTGCCTCAGTTCCGGCCGGAGCCCGAGCCAGCCGCTCTGCGCCTGCATCCAGAATGTCGCCGACATGACGCTGGACGGCCGCGACCAGAAACTCGCGGCGCGGCTGATGGCCGATCCAGAGAAGGCCGAGGCGGTCCGCGTCTCTGACAGCTCGCGCAACAAGGACTTCTGGGCGCGGTATCAAGGCTTCGCCGATGCCGCAGGAACGCTCTGCGTCCCGGGCTGAGGCGCCACCCGGCATGACAGGACCACCGGTCGTCATTCTGACGGGCGCGGGCATCTCCGCCGAAAGCGGGCTTGGCACCTTCCGCGATGTCGGCGGCCTCTGGTCGCGCTACGACTGGCGCGATCTCGCGACACCGGAGGGCTTCGCCCGCGATCCGGGCTTCGTCCTCGACTTCTACAACTGGCGGCGGGAACGGGTGCGCGCAGCCAGCCCGAATGCCGTGCATCTGGCGCTTGCCCGGCTGGCGCGTGACTACGGCGGGCCGGTCACGCTCATCACGCAGAATGTCGACGACCTCCATGAACGCGCGGGCCATGCTGGCGTCATCCACATGCACGGCACCCATCTGACAGCGCTTTGCGCCGCTTGCGGCCACCGCTGGCCGGCGCCGGAGGTGATGCACCCGCGCGATCCCTGCCCGGCCTGCGCCGCCGCGAAAACCCGCCCCGACGTGGTCTGGTTCGGCGAGACGCCCTATCACATGGACCTGATCGCCGAGGCTTTGGCAAAGGCCGCGCTCTTCGTCTCGATCGGCACCTCGGGCACGGTCTACCCGGCGGCGGCCTTTGCCGCCCGCGCCCGCGCCGCTGGCGCGAGAACCGTCGAACTTAACCTCGAACCATCTGAAAACAAAAGCCTTTTCGATGAGGCGTACCACGGGCCGGCGAGTGAGATCGTGCCCCGATGGGTCGACAGCCACCTCGCGGACTGACGGCGCTTCTTCGTTGCGAAAATACCCCGGGGGAGACGCCGCGCCAGCGGCGGCGGGGGCAGCGCCCCCCTTTTTACCTGAAGGCGGGCCCGTGCGCCCAGATGGTCAGCGACCAGCGCTCGCCCGCCGTCACCGGCGTGACCCGATGCAGGTGAAAGCTCGGGAAGATCGTCGCGGCCCCGCGTGCGGAAGCCGCCTCGCGGACATTGCCGTCGGGCCAGACCTCCAGGATGCCGCCCTCATAGGTCGAAGGCTCCGATAGCTGCACCACCATGGTCAGCTTCCGCCGCGCCGCGACGGCCCCGGCGCCGATGTCGGAATGCCAACCGAAATGCCCCTCCCGCTCCGCCCCGTAGCGCGCCACCTGGGCGCTTTCGGCGAAATCGGTGAGAGCAAAGTCGAAAGCCTCGCGGTTGGCGCGGGCGACGGTCTCGACGATCCGGTCCATCACCCATTCCGCGCCGGGGCGTTCATCGAGCCAGGCAAGCTCGGCGCGGCGGATCGCCGGGTCGGCCATATTCTTCACCAGCCCAGCCTCATCCAGCGGGCGTAGCCGCGCGAGGTCGATGATGCGGTCGCAGTCCTGCGGCGAAAACGCTCCGTCGAGGGTGAATGGGGTCAGCACGGAAGGGAACCTCTTTCAGGTAAGGGCGGGGCCGTCCGGGGGCGGCCCCGCCGTTGGGCTTACTCGGCGTTGTCGACGCGGATATCCACCGTGGCCTCGCCCGCTTGGTAGAAGGTCAGCGTCACGGTCATCCTGTCGCCCTCCTTCACTTCGCGTTTCGGGTCCATGAACATCACGTGGTCGCCGCCACGCGCAAGTTCATGCGTTTCGCCGGGGGGAATGGCAATCCTTCTTCCTGACCCAGCATCCGCGTGGTGCCGTCCGCGCTCACTGCTTGTGACTTCCGTTCGACACTTTCTGCCGCGTCGGATCTGACGCGGGCCAATGCGCTGACGGGAGGAAGCGCCCAAGACCGGACGCGCGCAAAGGTCGCGCCGCCGGAAAACGAAAAGCCCCGCCGAAGCGGGGCCGGATCGGTCACGAAGGCACCAGCCTCAGGCGGCTTTGGCCTTGGCGATGTCTTTCTTGATCTTCAGCGCGCCGGACGACAGTTCGTCATCCTTCGCCTTGGCGAGGAAGGCGTCGAGCCCGCCGCGGTGGTCGACCGAGCGCAGCGCCGCAGCCGAGATGCGCAGCTTGAAGGACTGGCCCAGCGCGTCCGAGATCAGGGTCACATCATTCAGGTTCGGCAGGAAGCGGCGGCGCGTCTTGTTGTTCGCGTGGCTCACGCTGTTGCCCGACATCGGGCCCTTACCGGTCAGTTCGCAAACGCGAGACATGGGTGTCTTCCTTATTCTCTCAGGCCATCCGGCCCGGCATCCGACAACATCTATGGGCGCCGCAAGCGCAGCCCCCGGAATTCTGTCCGCGCCGTTTACGTCGTTGGTCCGGCAAGGTCAAGTGATTCATGGCGCCGCGCGGCAGGGGAGCCGCCCTCGCCTTTCATGCGCGTCTTTCGCCGGCCGGTTGCCATGCCGCAGGCGGCGCAGGCGCGAGCACCGCGACCATCTCGCCAAGCAGCCAGTCGCGAAAGGCGCGAAGGGCCGGTGCGTTGCGCCGCCGCTCGGGGTAGACGAGCCAGATCGACATGTCGTCGAAAGCGAAGATGTCGAAGGGCTGGATCATGTCGCCCCTTGCCAGATGGTCCGAGAAATAGGCCGGCGTCAGCAAGGCCGCGCCCTGCCCGGCGAACATCGCCTGCGCCGACAGGATCTGGATCCCGGTGTCGCCGGCGACCGGCGTACCGGCGGGAACCTCAAGACCGGCGGCCTCGAACCAGACTGCCCAGCCGGGATCGTCGGGGTCGACGCGCGGCATATCCCTGAGATCGGCGGGCGTCTGTGGCATGCCGTATCTGGCGACCACCGCAGGGCTCAGCATTGGTGCGTAGTGCGACCGCAGCAGGAAATCCGCCCGGAGCCCATCCCAGCGGCCCAGGCCACTGCGGATCGCCACCGTCGATTCGCCGTTCAAAAGATCAATCACCCGGCTGTCCACCTCGACCCGCGTGGTGATCTGCGGATGGGCAATCTGGAAGTGGCCGAGCCGGGGCGCCAGGACATGGGTGGCAAAAGTGGGCAGAGCGCTGATTTCAAGCACCTCGTCCCGCTTGTGACGCGCCTCGGCGAAGGCCTCGCGCAGGATCGCCAGCGCCTCGCCCGCCCGCTCGGCCAGGCGGGCTCCGTCAGGGGTGAGCGCCGCGCCGCGCGGGCCGCGAATGAAAAGCGGCAGCCCCACCCGGTCCTCAAGCTGCCTGATCTGATAGCTGACGGCGGCTTGGGTCAGGCCCAGTTCCTCGCCCGCGGCGGTAAAGTTGCCGTGCCGCGCCGCGGCCTCGAAGGCGCGGATGGCGGGAAGAGGCGGAAGGGGAAGGTCGGGCATGGAGCACAAGGCACAAATTTGACTTATGCCTCATAGCATCAATTCAATTGGAGAAGAAGGGGATGCTTCGGCAGGATAACCCCAGTCCTACTGATGATAGACGAGGCCAGCCATGAAGCTAACCGCACGCATTTTCTCGACTCCTTTCAGAGCATTGTCCCCGAAGGCGACGGCGGCACGGCGGCTTTTTGCGGACGGACGGGCACTGGACCCCGAAACGGCGGAAATGGTTTCCTGCCTGCCCCGGCACCTTCTGGAAGACATCGGCGTCACTGTTCGCGAAGGGCCCGGGAACCGGATGGACAAGCATCTGGACGCATGACAGTCTTCGGCCCATGCCGCATGACGATCACGACCACCCGCATTCGCTTCTGCCTTCGGACCCCGCGCTTAGGGTGAAGGCGCTTGAGACCATTCTCGTCGCCAAGGGGCTGGTCGATCCCGCCGCGATGGCCGTGATCCTTGAGACCTACGAGACAAAGGTCGGCCCGCATCTGGGCGCCCGTGTGGTGGCGCGCGCCTGGGCCGATCCGCGGTTCCGGGCGCTTCTCCTCAAGAATGCCAATGCGGCAATGGCCGAGCTTGGCGTCACCGGCCGGCAGGGTGAGCATGTCGTGGCGGTGGAGAATACGCCCGGAACCCACAACATGGTCGTCTGCACGCTGTGTTCCTGCTATCCGTGGCCTTTGCTCGGCATCCCGCCGGCCTGGTACAAGTCCGACGCCTACAGGGCGCGGGCGGTGAGGGAGCCGCGCAAGGTTCTGGCCGAGTTTGGCGTGACCCTGCCGGAAGGGCAAAAGGTCCGCGTCTGGGATTCGACCGCCGAGGTGCGCTACCTCGTCGTGCCGATGCGGCCCGAGGGGACGGAAGGAATGGACGAGGCGGCGCTCGCCACGCTTGTCACCCGCGACAGCATGATCGGCACCGGGTTGCCGCTGGCGCCATGACCCGCGTCCATGACATGGGCGGGCGGTTCGGCGACGGGCCGGTGGTGCCGGAACCGCAAGGCATGGTGCCCTTCGCGAAGCCCTGGCACCGGGAGGCGCTGGCGCTGACGCTCGCCGCCGGGGCGCTTGGGCAATGGTCGATCGACCGCTCGCGCCATGTCCGCGAATGCCTCTCGCCCGAGGATTACACGCGGTTTTCCTATTACGAAATCTGGCTCGCCGCCCTTGCCGGGCTCCTGGTCGAAAAGGGTCTGGTGAGCCGGGAGGAGCTTGCCGCCGGCAAGGCGGAGCCGGGCGCCCCGCATCCGCGGATCTTCCGGCCCGCGGCCGTCGGCCCGTCTTTGGCGCGCGGCACGCCCTATACGCGGATCAGCAACGTGGCCCCGGCCTTCGCCCCCGGCGACCGGGTGCGGACGCGGCTTCCGGCGCGCAACACGCTTGTCGCGGGCGGTCACACGCGCCTTCCCGCCTATGCGGCGGGGCATGTCGGCACCGTGATCCTGAGTCACGGCGCGCATGTCTTCCCTGATGCCAATGCCCATGGCCTCGGCGAAAGCCCCGAGCCACTTTATACCGTCGCCTTCGATGCCGGAGATCTTTGGGGCGAGGCGGAGCGGGCGGGTGATGAGGTGACGCTCGACCTCTGGCAAAGCTATCTGGAGCCGGCATGACCCCGGAACGACCCTTCGCGGAGCCTTGGCAGGCGGAGCTATTTGCGCTGACGGTGGCCTTGTCCGAAGCGGGCCAGTTCAGTTGGCCGGACTGGGCAGCAGCCTTCGGCGCGACGCTGAAGCGGCACGGGGCGGCGCGGGAGCTGGACGGCGGCGCGGACTATTACGCGGCCTGGCTCGAGACGCTGGAAGGGCTGCTGGACAGGGCCGGATCGGCGCCTGCGGCCGAGGCCCATGAAATGCGCCATCGCTGGGAGGCGGCTTATCTTTCGACGCCGCATGGCAAGCCGGTGCGGCTCGGGGAATAGGCGCGACGGCGGGCGGGGCTAGGAGGCCCTGAGCGCCGCCAGCATCTCTTCCGCCGCTTCCGCCGATGCCTTGCGCCCCGCAGCCACTTCCGCCCCGAGCGCCGCCATCCGGGCGCGGACCGACGCATCGCCGGTCAGCCTCGCCAGAAGCCCGGCCCGCACCTCTTCCTCGAACCAGCGCTGCGCCTGTTCCGCCCGCCGCTTCGCGAACCAGCCGCTTTGCCGCCGCGCCGTGGCAAGCGCCTGCATCCCGGACCAAGCCTCCTCAAGCCCGCTTTCCTCGACGGCCGAAACCACCATCGCTTTCGGAAAGCCTTCCGGGTCCTGCGGGCGTTTCCTCAGAAGCATGAGCGCCCCGGCGTAATCCGCGCAGGTCCGCATCGCGGTGTCTTTCAGCGCCCCGTCGGCCTTGTTGACGAGGATGAGGTCGGCCATCTCCATGATACCGCGCTTGACGCCCTGCAATTCGTCGCCGCCGGCGGGGGCCAGGAGGAGGACGAAGATATCCGTCATCTCGGCCACCATCGTCTCGGACTGGCCGACGCCCACCGTCTCGATCAGCACCACGTCGAAGCCCGCCGCCTCACAGAGCGCCACCGCCTCGCGCGTACGCCTTGCGACGCCGCCAAGATGGGTCTGGCTCGGCGAGGGGCGGATGAAAGCCTTGGGGTCGCGGGCGAGCCGATCCATCCGGGTCTTGTCGCCAAGGATCGAGCCGCCGGTGCGCGCCGAGGAAGGATCGACGGCGAGCACGGCCACGCGATGCCCCTGCCCGGTCAGCATCATGCCGAAAGCCTCGATGAAGCTCGACTTGCCGACGCCGGGGGTGCCGGAAAGCCCGATCCTGAGCGCCTGCCGCACGGTCCCGAGCCGCGCCAGCAGCGCGGCGGCTGCCGTCCGGTGGTCGGCGCGGCCGCTTTCAACGAGCGTGATCGCCCGCGCCAGCGCCCGGCGGTCGCCCGCGGCCACGCCCTCGGCAAGCTTTGTCACATCCATCGCCGGCTCCGTCCCTTGTCGTCCCCGTTCTGCCCGCCCGCACCTCGCCTGTCCATCCCCGGCGGCGCTGGAAAAGCCGGGGCATTCGCGCGATAAGCGCCGCCATGACCCCCGCCCTGCCCATCGACGATGTCCTGCCTTCTCTCATCGCGGCCCTACGCGACAAGGGCCGCGCCGTGTTGCAGGCGCCGCCCGGTGCCGGCAAGACCACGCGGGTACCGCTGGCGATCCTGGAAGCGGGCCTTGCGACGAGCCGCGTCGTCATGCTGGAACCCCGCCGCCTTGCCGCCCGCGCCGCCGCCGAGCGGATGGCGGAGACGCTGGGCGAGAAGGTCGGCGAGACGGTCGGCTACCGTATCCGGGGCGAGGCGAAGGTTTCCAAGGCCACGAAGATCGAGGTGGTGACGGAGGGCATCCTGACACGGATGCTTCAGTCGGACCCTGAGCTTCGGGGCGTAAGCACCCTGATCTTCGACGAATTTCACGAACGCTCGCTGAATGCCGATCTTGGCCTTGCGCTGGCATGGGAGGTGCGGCAGGCGCTCAGGCCCGATTTGCAGATCATCGTCATGTCGGCGACGCTCGATGCCGGGCCGGTGGCAGCGATGCTGGCGGATGCACCTGTTGTCACGTCCGAAGGCCGCGCCTTTCCGGTGGAAACGCGGTGGCTGCCGCGCCCCATCGTGGCGGGGATGCGGTTCGAGGCGGCACTCGCGGGGCTGGTCGTAGAGGCGGCGGAGGAGACGGAAGGCGGCATCCTCGTCTTCTTGCCGGGCGAGGGCGAGATCCGGCGGGTGGAGGCTTTGTTGCAAAACCGCCTGCCGGGTGATTGCGTGGTCCGGCCCTTGTTCGGCGCGATGGACTTCGCCGCCCAGCGCGCCGCCATCGCTCCGGCGCGGGAGGGGCGGAAGGTGGTGCTGGCGACCGCCATCGCCGAAACCTCGCTGACCATCGAGGATGTGCGTGTGGTGGTGGACGGTGGAAGGGCGCGGCGGGCACGCTTCGATCCGGCCTCGGGCATGTCGCGGCTTGTCACCGAGAGGGTGACGCGGGCCGAGGCGGAGCAGCGGCGGGGCCGCGCGGGGCGGGTGGCGGAAGGCACCTGCTACCGGCTCTGGACCAAGGGCGAGGAAGGCGGGATGGCCACCTTTCCGCCGCCCGAGATCGCCGCCGCCGACCTGACCGGCCTCGCGCTGGAACTGGCGCTCTGGGGATCAGACGGGGCCGATCTTGCTTTCCTGACCCCGCCCCCCGCCCCGGCGCTGGCCGAGGCGCGGGCGCTGCTGGCCGATCTCGGCGCGCTTGCCGAGGGCCGGATCACCGCGCATGGCCGGGCGCTCGCCGCCCTGCCCGTGCATCCGCGCCTTGGCCATATGCTGGTGACGGCGGGGCCGGAGGCGGCGACCCTCGCCGCCCTGCTGGAAGAGCGCGATCCCTTGCGCGGCGCTCCCGCCGACCTCGCCTTGCGTCTTGAGGCGCTGCGCGATCCGGGGCGCCTCAATGCCGATCGCGGCATCGTCGAACGCATCCGCAGCGAGACGAAGCGCCTTGCCCGGATGGTGACGCCCGTGGCGGAACGCTTCTCCCCCGCCGAGATGGCCGCCCTCGCCTATCCCGACCGGATCGGACTTCGCCGCAAGGGCGATGCGCCACGCTTTGTGCTGTCCGGCGGCAAGGGCGCCATCGCCGCCGAGGGCGATCCCATCGGCAAGGCCGACCTCATCGTCGCGACCGATCTTGACGGCGACCCGCGCGAGGCGAAGCTCCGGCAGGGGATCGCGCTGACCGAAACCTCGCTCCGCCGCCAATACGGCGACCGCATCCGCTGGCAGGACATCACCGAATGGTCCCGCCGCGAGGGGCGGGTGATCGCGCGGCGGCAGGAACGCCTCGGCGCGCTGATCCTCGCCGAGCGGCACTGGCCCGAGGCGCCGCCCGAAGCACTGGCCCGCGCCGCTTTCGACGGGCTGGTGCAGATCGGCCTGCCGTGGAGCGATGCCGCCCGCCGCTTCCGCGCCCGTATCGCGCTTCTGAGGCACGAAGGCGCGGAGATGCCGGACCTGTCGGACGAAAGCCTTCTCGCCGATCCCGGCTGGCTTCTGCCATTCCTGCCCGGCAAGCGGACGGAAGCCGACCTCCGCGCGCTCGATCTGACCGAGGCACTGAGGGCGAAGCTTTCGTGGGAGGAGATGGCGCTCGCCGACCGGCTCGCGCCTGCGCATTTCGAAACACCGCTCGGCCGGAAGATCGCCATCGACTACGAGGGCGATCATCCGTCGATCACCCTTCGCCTGCAGGAGATGTTCGGCGTCAGCCAGCATCCCACCGTCGGCCCGAAGCGCCTGCCTTTGCGCATCACGCTTCTGTCGCCCGCCCAGCGCCCGGTCCAAACCACGCTCGACCTGCCCGGCTTCTGGGCAACAAGCTACGGCGATGTCAGGAAGGACATGCGCGGCCAGTACCCGCGCCATCCATGGCCCGAGGACCCGACCGGGGCGGAACCGACGCTCCGCGCCAAGCCGCGCGGCACCTGAGCCTCAGCCGGCGAGAAAGTCGGGCTTGCCAAGCTCGACGCCATTGTGGCGCAGGATCGCGTAGGCCGTGGTCAGATGGAAATAGAAGTTCGGCAGGCTCCAGATGCGGACGAAATCGAGGCCCGAGAACACCATGTCACTGCCGCGCACCTTGATCGTCAGCGACCGCTCCTCCGCCCTGTCGAAATCGGCCTTCGGGATGGCGTTGATGGCGGCGATGGTCGCGGCGATGCGGGCTTTCAGCTCGGCGACCGTGGTTTCGGTATCGGGCACCGAGGGCGGCTCCCCGCCCGCAAGCCGGATCGCACCGCGCCGGGCCATGTCACAGACGATCTGCACCTGCCGCGTCAGGGGATACATGTCGGGGTAAAGTCGGGCCGCCAGAAAGACCGAAGGGTCGATCTTCTTCGTTTCCGCATGAGCCGCCGCCTTGTCGAGGATCTTCGACAGGGCGGAGAGGCCGCGCAGCATCGGCGGTACATAGAGATCATACAACGACATGGATGGGACCTCCCTCAAGGCTGCGGCACGCTACTCCGGCAAGGGACGGGACGGAAGGGGCCGCGTGCGGCCCCACCCTTTTCACACCCCGAGGCACCAGCGCAGGATCGCCTTTTGCGCATGGAGGCGGTTTTCGCTTTCGTCGAAGATCACCGATTGCGGGCCGTCCATCACCTCGCTCGTCGCCTCTTCGTTCCGGTGCGCGGGCAGGCAGTGCATGAAAAGCGCGTCGGGCTTGGCCTCGCCCATCATCGCGCCGTTGACCTGATAGGGGCGAAGCTGGTTGTGGCGGCGTTCCCGGGCGCTTTCGGGGTCATGCATCGACACCCAGGTATCGGTGACGATGGCATCGGCGCCATGGGCGGCGCGCAGGGGATCGCGGTCGATCACCACGTTGGAGCCCTTGGAGCGGGCGAATTCCACCGCGCGCGGGTTGGGGTCGAGCGTTTCCGGCCCGGTGAAGGTCACGTCGAAGCCGAACTGGCCGGCGGCGTGGAGCCAGGAGGTGCAGACGTTGTTGCCATCGCCGGACCAGACGAACTTGCGGCCCTTGAGGGGCCCCCGATGTTCCTCATAGGTCACGATATCGGCCATGATCTGGCAGGGATGCGAGGTGTCGGTCAGGCCGTTGATGACCGGGACCGTGGCATGTTCGGCCATCTCGAGAAGCGTCGCCTCGTCGAAGGTCCTGAGCATGATGAGGTCGACGTAGCGCGAGAGGACGCGGGCGGTATCGGCGATGGATTCGCCATGGCCAAGCTGCATGTCCTTGCCGGAGAGCACCATCGTCTCGCCGCCCATCTGGCGGGCGCCGACGTCGAAGGAGATGCGCGTCCGTGTCGAGGGCTTTTCGAAGATCAGCGCGATCATGCGGCCGGCGAGCGGCTGAACGTCGTCAAGCGCGCCCTTGGGGCGGCCGTTGCGCGCGTCCTTCATGCTGCGGGCATTGCGGATCATCGCCGTGAGGTCGGCGGGGCTGGTTTTGTCGATATCGAGGAAGTGGTTCATGATGTTGGCTTTCCTGCCGGTCCGCCGGGGGGCTCGCCCCCCGGACCCCCGAGAGTATTTTCAGACAGAAAGTGAGGCGGGTTCGAGCGCCACGGCAGCGGCATCGAGGCGGCGGACGGCCTCCTCGATCTCGGCGTCGGTGATGGTCAGCGGCGGCAGGATGCGGAGCGTGTCATCGGCGGCGGCGACGGTCAGGACATGGGCGGCGTAGCCGGACTTGACCATGTCGGCTGGCGCGACCTTGCACTTGAGGCCGAGCATCAGGCCTTGCCCCCGCACCGCCTCGAAGATGGCGGGGTGGGTGGCGACGAGCGCTTCGAGCCTTTGGCGGAAGAGGGCGCCCTTGCGCGCGACCTCGGCGAGGAAGGCGGGGTCGGCGATGATCTCCACCACCTTCGCGCCGACGGCGCAGGCCAGGGGATTGCCGCCATAGGTGGAGCCATGCGTGCCCGCCACCATGCCGGCGGCGGCCTTTTCGCTGGCGAGGACGGCGCCGAGCGGGAAGCCGCCGCCGATGCCCTTGGCGACCATCATGATGTCGGGGGCGATCCCCGCCCATTCATGCGCGAAGAGCCGCCCGGTCCGACCCATGCCGCATTGCACCTCATCAAGGATCAGGAGCGCGCCGGTCTTGTCGCAGGCAGCTCGGATGCGCTTCAGGTCGGCGTCAGAGAGGGGCCGGATGCCGCCCTCGCCCTGAATGGGCTCGACCATCACCGCGCAGGTATCCTCGCTGATCGCCGCTTCGAGGGCGTCGATGTCGGCCCAGGGCAGTTGCCGGAAGCCGGGCATCAGCGGGCCGAAGCCTTTGACCATCTTCTCCGACCCTGCCGCCGCGATGGCGCCGGTGGAGCGGCCGTGGAAGGCGCCTTCGAAGGTCAGGATCTCGACCCTCGGCGTGCCTTTGTCGTACCAGTATTTGCGCGCCATCTTGATCGCGAGTTCCGCCGTCTCGGTCCCGGAATTGGTGACGAAGACGGTATCGGCGAAGGTGGCGTCGGTCAGAAGATCGGCGAGCCGTTGCTGTTCGGGGATCTGATAGACGTTCGAGACATGCCAGAGCTTGCCCGCCTGTTCGGTCAGCGTGGCGACCAGTGCGGGACAGGCATGGCCGAGCGCATTGACCGCGATCCCCGAGCCGAGGTCGAGATATCGGGTGCCGCCCTTGTCGATCAGCCAGCTGCCCTCGCCCTTCACGAAGGAGAGGGGGGCGCGGTTATAGGTCGGAAGAACGGTCGGGATCATCTCGGGGGTACTCCGCGAAGAGAAGGCCAAGGGGTGCCCTAAGGGGCGGGATGTGTCAACGATTTGCGGGGTGTGGCGGCGGGTCGTAGCGGCCACGGGACGGCGGACGTCAGGCGCGGGTGCGGCGGCGTCGGGGACGGGCGTGAAGGCGGGTCCGTTGCGTCATGGCCACGGCCATAACGGGAATGTGCGGACCTGTCCACCGGAAACTCTGGCGGCCGGGACGGCCCGGACTTGCCAAGGTGGGGGCATCTCTTGTATCTCAGCCCGTCCCATCTAGAATGGGCCTTGCGACTTTCCGGACCCTGCCAGCGCGGCCCCGCCCCTGACCTGGTCCCCCGACCCGAGGTAAGATCATGTCCTGGACCGACGAGCGCGTCGAGACCTTGAAGAAAATGTGGGCCGATGGCCAGTCGGCGAGCCAGATCGCCAAGGAACTGGGCGGCGTGACCCGCAATGCGGTGATCGGCAAAGTCCACCGGCTGGGCCTGTCGAACCGTGTTGGCGCCGCGCCGGAACCCGCGCCCAAGGCCAAGGCCGCCGAACCGGCGCCGAAAGCCGCCGAAGCGCGCCCCGCCACGGCGAAGCCCGCAGCCGCGAACACCGCACCCCGCGCCGCCGAAAAGCCT
>DJUV01000025.1 GCA_002440625.1 Rhodobacteraceae bacterium UBA6273
TGATGAGATGGGCCACCTTCAGCGTGTTCACCGCATATTCCACCGCCGCCGAGGTGCCGTGCTGTTCGCCGTCCGGCGCATGGACGGGGACGAGGTTGGCGATGTTGCGGTGAATGAAGAATTCACCCTGATCGGCACCGAAGATCGAGGTGACATGCACGCGGCTGTCACAGCAGGAAATCACCATCGCACGCGGCCTCTGGCCGTCTTCGGCCAGACGGCGATACCAGGCGCGGTTTTCATCCCATGTGGTGGCCTTCCAGCCCTGATAGCGCTGCACCAGATAGTTCGGGAGAGGTTTCACGCGGTCCATAAGTCCTCGCTCGTTTGGCTTCGTCATAGCACTTAGATTGCAGTTGCGGCAATTTCGAGAGATTTTTCCGGGAGGCATCAAGCAATTCTTGTCCTTGCCGGATGCAAGGTCTAGCTGCGCGTGGGGCGCAAGCAGGAGGTGAAGGGTGGCGACACTGGCGGTACTGCGCCATGACGAAGGCATTCGCGTCGATGCCGGGCGTGTTGCGATGATCTGTGCCGGGCGCAGCAGGCGCGAGGCGGAGGAGATTTTGCGGCGCGGGATCGAGGGGCTGGTCGCGCGGGTGGTACGGATGCAGCGGCACTATGACGCGGCCGACCGGGCGGCACTGGTGCGGAGCGCGCGCTTTGCGGGACGCATGGCGGATCAGCTTGGCATGACGAGCTTCGGTATTGTGGCGCAGGACCTCATCCGCGCGACCGAGGCGGAGGATGAGCCGGCAGCGGCGGCGACGCTGGCGCGGCTTCTCAGGATCGTGAACCGCTCGGTCTCGGCGATCCACGATCTTCGCGACATGACGATGTGACTTCGCCCTTGCGGGCGCGGGGCGGCTGGCTAGTCTCGGCGCCGCACGAAGCCGGAGAGATCACATGCCCTATACTTTCGCGCCCGCCAGTGCCGCGAGCCAGCCCCTGTACCTGATCGAGGCTGCCGGAGCGACGGATTTCATCGCCGGTCGCACGCCTGCCGAACAGCGCTGGCTCGGCGCGGCGGGTTTCGCCGGGCGGCTCGGTCAATTCGTGGTGCTGCCCGCGCCCGACGGCGCCCCGGCGGCGGCGGTCTTCGGCATGGGCGATGCCGTGGCGCGCCAGCGCGGGCGGTTTCATGTGGCGAAAGCGGTGGAGCAACTGCCCGATGGCAACTGGCATATCGCAACTGATCTTTCCCCGGAGGCGGCGGAGGAGGCGGCACTTGGCGCACTTCTGAGTGCCTACCGCTTCGGCCGTTACAAGACGGCGAGCGCCCCCAAGGTCCGGATCAAGGCGCCTGCCGGCGTCGATGCCCGCCGGCTGGCGATCATCGCGGCGAGCGAGGCACTGACCCGCGACCTCATCAACACGCCCGCCTCCGACATGGGGCCGGATGAGCTGGAGGCGGCGATGGCGGCCCTTGCCGCCGACTGCGGCGCCACGCTGTCGGTGATCCGTGGCGAGGAGCTTCTGGCCCGGAATTTCCCGATGATTCATGCGGTTGGCCGCGCCTCGCCCCGCGCGCCACGGCTTCTCGACCTGCGCTGGGGCAATGCGGGACCGACTCTGACGCTGGTCGGCAAGGGCGTCTGCTTCGATACCGGCGGGCTCAACATCAAGCCTTCATCGGGGATGTCGCTGATGAAGAAGGACATGGGCGGTGCTGCGACCGTGATGGGGCTTGCCCGGTCGATCATGAAGCTTGGCCTGAAACTCAGGCTCCGGGTGCTGGTCCCGGCGGTGGAGAATTCGGTCGCCGGCAATGCGTTCCGGCCGAAGGACGTCCTGACGAGCCGCAAGGGCCTGACGGTCGAGGTCAACGACACCGATGCCGAGGGGCGGCTGATCCTCGCCGATGCGCTGGCCTTGGCCGACGAGGAAAAGCCCGATCTCCTGATCTCCTTGGCGACACTGACCGGCGCGGCGCGGGTCGCGGTCGGCCCTGACCTCGCGCCCTTCTACGCCGACGACGATCAGGTGGCGGCCGCGATCGCGAAGGGCGGGGCCGTGGTTGCTGATCCGGTCTGGCGGATGCCGTTCTGGTCGCCCTATGAAAGCGTGATCGAGCCGGAGATTGCCGACCTCGACAACGCGCCGGGCTTCGGCTTCGCGGGGTCGATCACGGCCGCGCTCTTCCTCCGCCGCTTCGTGACCGACAGCCCGGCTTACGTCCATTTCGACATCTACGGCTGGCAGCCTACCTCCGCCCCGGCCCGCCCGAAAGGTGGCGTGGGGCAGGGCGCGCGGGCGCTTCTCGCGGCGATGCCCGAGATGCTCGGGCTATGAGCGACCGCCGCCTGACCCCCGCCAATGGCCGTGTCGCCCATGTCTCGCTGCGGGGACAGGTCGAGGCTGAGGCCTTCGTCGAAGGCGAGGCTGCCGCGGTGGCGGTTCCCGTGGCCGACCTGCTCAGGGAACCGGGCGGTGCCCGTGACCGCCAGCTTCTGATGGGCGATGCCGTCACGTTGCTGGAACGGCGCGCGGGCCATGTCTTCCTGCAATCGGCCAAGGACGGCTATTGCGGCTATGTCGATGAGGCCACTCTCGGCCCGGCCATCACGCCGACGCATTGGGTCGCGGCCCCCGCGAGCCACCTTTACCCGGTCGCCGACATGAAGCGTCGCGAGAGGGCGGCGCTGTGCCTTGGCGCGCGGCTAAAGGTCATCGGTGAAACCGACCGCTTCTTCCAGACGACGGCGGGCTTCGTGCCGCGCCCGCATCTCAGGCCCTTGGGGGAGAGCTTCGCCGATCCTGCCGAAGTGGCGGTGATGTTTCTTGGGACGCCCTATCTCTGGGGCGGCAACTCGCGTCAGGGAATCGACTGTTCCGGCCTCGTGCAGGCATCGCTTCTGGCCTCGGGTATCGCCTGCCCCGGCGACAGCGACCTGCAGCAGGTGCTTGGCCATCCGGTGGCCGGGGTTGGCGCGCTCTGCCGCAACGATCTTCTGTTCTGGAAAGGCCATGTTGCCCTCGCGCTCGACGAAAGCCGCCTGATCCACGCCAACGGCTTCCATATGGCGGTGACCGTCGAGGGCATCGCCGACGCCATCGCCCGGATCGCCGCGCAGGGCGACGGCGAGCCGACGGCGCTGCGCCGCGTGATCTAGTCGACGGGCCGGATCAGCTTCCGTTCGAGGATGCGGAGCACGCCCGGGAGCTCATGCCCGCGCTTCAGGATCTGCCCATCCATGCTGATGATGCAGTACATCCCCTGCCGGCCGCGCAGGCGGGGATGCTTCTCGATCCGGTAGAGCGGGTTTTCCGAGGACCGCCGGAAGACCGAGAACACCGCCATCTCGCGCAGGAAGGAAAGCGCATAGTCGCGCCATTCGCCCGCCGCCACCATGCGCCCGTAAAGCCCGAGGATCGCCATAAGCTCGTGGCGGTCGAAGGCGACCTGTTCAGGCGCCGGCGTGGCATGGGGAAAGGGGGTCGGCGTCTGCACCGTCATGAGAAGGATGTTAGCGGTCCCGCTCCGCAAATCAAGCGCCGCCCGGATTTGGCCGCAAAAAGACCTTGGCTGTTGCATCGCACGGGCAAAACCACGCCGCGATTGAACGGGAAAAAGGTTCCATAGCGATTAGACGCTACGTCCCGGCGGGGCGGTTAACAGCCCCCACCCAGTCCGCTCCGCCGGGACTTTCCCAAACTGACGCCCCGCTCCGGCGGGGTTTTTGCTGTCTGCCGATCCTCAGCCGCAGCTATGTCGGGTGATGATGCCCTTGGCATCGGTTTCGACCGTCAGCCGCGCTTCGCTGTAATCCATCGTCACCGCCATGCCCGGTTTCACCACCCTTACCGGGAAGGGGAAATCTGCGAAGGGGATGGCCTCGGCGCGGCGGCCGATCAATGCATTGGGGCCGAAATCCGACGTGCTGCATCCCTTGCCAAAGACGATGCCGCTGCCCGAGGTTTCGGGCCGGACCGCGTGTTCCGTGCCGGGGCCGGCCTCGGTGGTGCAGGCTGCGAGAAGCGCGGCCAGGCAAATGAAAAATCGCATCACTCGTCTCCTCTAGCTTGTCAGTCGCCAAGGATTGGCAGAAGGTTCGCGGCAAATCATAGCAGGGAGGATGTCCGCATGAGAACCCGTGCCGCCGTTGCTGTCGCCGCAGGCAAGCCGTTGGAAATCATGGAGGTGAACCTTGCCGGGCCGAAAGCCGGTGAGGTCCTGGTGGAGATCAGGGCGACCGGCATCTGCCATACCGACGAATTCACCCTGTCGGGCGCCGACCCGGAGGGGCTTTTTCCGGCGATCCTCGGGCATGAGGGCGCGGGCGTCGTGGTCGATGTCGGCCCCGGCGTGACCAGCGTGAAGAAGGGCGACCACGTGATCCCGCTCTACACGCCGGAATGCCGCACCTGCCCGTCCTGCCTTTCCCGCAAGACCAACCTCTGCACCGCGATCCGCGCCACCCAAGGGCAGGGCGTGATGCCCGACGGAACCTCGCGCTTTTCCACGCTCGATGGCGATCCGATCCTGCATTACATGGGCTGCTCGACCTTCTCGAACTACACGGTGCTGCCGGAAATCGCGGTGGCCAAGGTGCGCGAGGACGCGCCCTTCGACAAGATCTGCTACATCGGCTGCGGCGTGACGACTGGCATCGGCGCCGTCATCAACACCGCGAAGGTGGAGATCGGCGCCAAGGCCGTGGTCTTCGGCCTTGGCGGCATCGGGCTGAACGTGATCCAGGGCCTCAGGCTCGCCGGGGCCGACATGATCATCGGCGTCGACCTCAACAACGACAAGAAGGCCTGGGGCGAGCGGTTCGGGATGACCCACTTCGTCAACCCCAAGGAAATCGAAGGCTCTGTCGTCCAGCACATCGTCGAGATGACCAAGACCCCCTTCGACAAGATCGGTGGCGCGGATTATTCCTTCGACTGCACCGGCAACGTCAAGGTGATGCGCGACGCGCTGGAATGCAC
>DJUV01000035.1 GCA_002440625.1 Rhodobacteraceae bacterium UBA6273
GAATGCGCCGCCTGGACCTGGGACGCGCGACCCTATCCGTTCTTCCCCGAACTGACCGATGTCTGGACCGATGGGCCGAACTGGCGGCTGGGCCATTGGCTGACCGGACGGCTGGGCGCGGTATCGCTGGCGGCCCTCGTGCGCCACCTGTGCCTTCGCGCCGGGATGCCGGAGGCGCTGATCGACGTCTCCGGCCTCTGGGGTGCGGTGGAAGGCTATGCCATCACCGCGCTGGAAGCCCCGCGCTCCTCGATCAGCACGCTGGCCCGGCATTTCGGGTTCGATGCCATCGAGACGGAAGGCATGATCCGCTTCGTCATGCGCGGGCGGGCGTCCGTTCTGGCCTTGGCCCATGACGACCTCGTGGCCTCCCGCGAGGGCGAGGCGCTGGAACTGGTCCGCGCGCAGGAAACCGAACTGCCGCAGGCGCTGAAGTGGCAGGTCGCCCGAGCTGACGAGGACTATGACGCGGCGCTCGTCGAAGCCCGCCGCATCACCGTCGACACCACCCGCATCGCGTCCGAATCCTTCCCCATGGCGATCCCGCCCGAAGAGACCGAACGCCGCTGCCGCCGCGCGCTGATGGAAGCCTGGATCGGCCGCGAGACTGCCTCCTTCCGCCTGCCGCCGTCACGGCTGGCTCTCGACCCAGCCGACGTGATCCGGTTGGTGCATGATGGCCGCGACATCGAGTTCCGTCTTGTGACCATCGCCGATTCCGATGGTCGTGGCATCGAGGCTGTCCGCCAGGATCGCGCCGCCTACGATCTGCCCCCTGGCGATCCGCGCCCGGCCACGCTGA
Organism: Rhodobacteraceae bacterium UBA6273; assembly: GCA_002440625.1. GTDB lineage: Bacteria > Pseudomonadota > Alphaproteobacteria > Rhodobacterales > Rhodobacteraceae > Albidovulum. Next base: position 803 of record DJUV01000035.1, read on the forward strand.
CCCGGTCCGTGGTCTTCGGTGCGCCGGATGTCGTGCTGCTGGACCTGCCGCAGCTTTCCGAAGACCAGCCTGCGCACCGGCCGATGGTCGCGGCGCATGCTGTTCCCTGGCCGGGCGAGATGGCGGTGTTCCGCAGCCCGGGGGCGGATGGGTTTGCCTTGCTGACCACCTTCGGCAGCCGCGCCCGGATCGGCACGCTGGTGTCGGATTTCCACCCGGGCCCGACCTCTCGCTTCGATCTCGGCAATGCGCTGGTCGTCGATCTGGCCTCCGGCACGCTGGAAAGCGTGACCGACCTGACCCTGTTCGGCGGCGCCAATGCACTGGCGGTGGAAAGCGCGCCCGGCAAATGGGAAATCGTGCAGGCAAGTGTCGCCGAACTGATCGCCCCAGGCCGCTATCGCCTGACCCGGCTCTTGCGGGGCCAGCGCGGCACCGAAGCCGAGATGGGCAATCCCGCCCCGACCGGGGCACGCGTGGTGGTGCTGGATGCCGCACTTGCCCCGCTGCCGATCGCCGAGGCCGATCTCGGTCTGCCATGGAACTGGCGCATTGGTCCCGCGGCGCGGTCCGTCAGTGACGCGAGCTACACTCCGCTGGCTTTCACTCCAGCCGGTCGCGGCCTCGTGCCGTTTGCGCCGGTCCATGTCGAACAGCCGTGGCGAACAGCACGCAGCCCGGGCGATCTGACGATCCGCTGGACACGGCGATCCCGCGCGCTGGTGGCCGATGCCTGGGAGCAGGTCGAGGTGCCGCTGGCCGAAGACCTGGAAAGCTACGACGTCCAGATCCTCGACGGGGCAGCGGTCAAGCGCACGCTGACCAGCAGCACGACCTCCGTCCTCTACACCGCCGCCCAGCAGACCACCGACTGGGGCGCACCGCTGGCCCCCGGTCAGACACTGGCCATCCGCATCTACCAGCTCTCGAACCGCCTCGGTCGCGGTGATCCAGCTGCCGTCACCCTCCAGTTCTGAAGGCCCGCGCCCCATGTCCGATACCTCCACCCATCTTGGCCTGCCATACCTGCTGGCAGCCCAAGCCCAGAAGCATGTCACCCACAACGAGTCTCTGCGCCTGCTCGACGCCATGGTGCAACTGTCGGTCCTCGACCGCACCCGCACGGCACCCCCGGCCAGTCCCGCCGACGGCAACCGGCACCTTGTGGCCTCTGGCGCGACCGGGCTCTGGGCTGGGTGGGATCTGAATGTGGCGTTCTGGGTCGATGGCGTCTGGATGCGCCTGGTGCCACGCCCCGGCTGGCTGGTCTGGATCGCGGCCGAGCAGGCCTTTGTTGTCTGGAATGGAAGTGCCTGGGACCCGGTCGGCGTGCCGCAGGATGTTTCCGACGCCATCTTCAGCCTCGTCAACGACACCGATCCGACGAAGAAGGCGCTGTTTTCGCTGTCGGGGATCACCACGGGCACGACCCGGACCTTCACACTGCCCAACACCTCCAGCGAATTGGCAATCCTCGCGGGCACCCAGACCTTCACAGGCAACAAGACCTTCTCCGGCACGCTGACGGCCTCGGGCACCGTCACGGTGTCGGCGGCTTCGGCCAGCATCGGCACGGCGACGACGACTGCTACCTACGGCATGGGCACCGGGGCGACGACCACCGGCGTCACCAAGACCGTGAACCTCGGCACCGGTGGCGCATCCGGATCGACCACCGTCGTCAACATCGGCTCGGCCACGGCAGGGGCCGGGGGCACGACCGTGGTGAATACCCCCACCGTAACCTTCGCCAATGCGGTGACGCAGGTCGGCATGCCCCAGGCGAACCTGACCGCCCAGCTTCTGGGTCTCGGCGGGGCGACGGCCGACAGCTACAATCGGCTGTCGGTCAACACGCCCGCAGTGCTTCTGAACAACGCAGGCGCCGGGATCGAGGCGACGGTCAACAAGGCCGCCGCCGGCAACGACGCCTCCTTCGCCTTCAAGACCGGGTT
>DJUV01000130.1 GCA_002440625.1 Rhodobacteraceae bacterium UBA6273
ACATAGGGGTTGGAGGTATTGGTGCAGGAGGTGATCGAGGCGATCACGACCGAACCGTCACGGAGCTTGTAGCTCTGACCGTCAACGGCAGCGGTCTTGCGCGCATCCTTCGGCGGCGCCATTACGCCGCCTTCATCGGCCATCGCCCTGGCGTCGGTGGAATTGTCGACGCCGCGGAAGTCGCAGACGACGTTGTAAAAGCCCTTGGCCGAGCCGGTCAGCGGCGTGTAGTCCTGCGGGCGCTTCGGACCGGAGATGGCAGGCACGATGTCGCCCATGTCGAGATGCAGCGTCGAGGTATAGACCGGATCGTAATCCGCCCCGCGCCACATGCCGTTTTCCTTGGCATAGGCTTCGACAAGGGCGATCCGCGCCTCATCCCGTCCGGTCTGGCTGAGATAGCGCAGCGTCTCGTTGTCGATCGGGAAGAAGCCGCAGGTGGCGCCATATTCCGGCGCCATGTTGGCGATGGTGGCACGGTCGGCGAGCGGCAGATGGTCAAGCCCTTCGCCATAGAATTCGACGAACTTGTTGACCACGCCGTGTTTGCGCAGCATCTGCACGACCTTGAGGACAAGGTCCGTGGCCGTGGTGCCTTCCTTCATCTTGCCGGTCAGCTTGAAGCCGACGACTTCGGGGATCAGCATCGACACCGGCTGGCCGAGCATCGCCGCCTCCGCCTCGATCCCGCCGACGCCCCAGCCGAGAACGGCAAGGCCGTTGACCATGGTGGTGTGGCTGTCGGTGCCGACGAGCGTGTCGGGGTAGGCGACCGTTTCGCCTTTCTGGTCGGTATCGGTCCAGACGGTCTGGGCAAGGTATTCAAGGTTCACCTGATGGCATATGCCGGTGCCGGGCGGCACCACGCGGAAGTTCTGGAAGGCGTTCTGGCCCCATTTCAGGAAGACGTAGCGCTCCATGTTGCGTTCGTATTCCAGATCGACGTTGCGCTGGAAAGCGCGGGGGTTGCCGAACTCGTCGATCATCACCGAATGGTCGATGACCAAATCAACCGGGTTCAAGGGGTTGATCTTCTGCGGATCGCCGCCAAGCGCCTTGATCCCGTCGCGCATCGCGGCAAGGTCGACCACGGCGGGAACGCCGGTGAAGTCCTGCATCAGGACGCGGGCTGGGCGATAGGCGATCTCACGCGGGTTCTTGCCGCCCTTGGCGCCCCATTCGGCGAAGGCCTTGATGTCGTCGACCGAGACGGTGAAACCGCCATCCTCGAATCTGAGCATGTTCTCAAGCACGACCTTGAGCGAGGCGGGGAGTTTCGCGAACGAGCCGAGGCCCGCGGCCTCTGCCGCCGGGATCGAGTAATAGGCGTAGCTCTTGCCTGCCACGGACAAGGTCCGGCGGGTCTTGGCGGTATCTTTTCCGGCGACGATGGGCATGGGGTCTCCCTCCTGGAATGCGGGCGCGGGCAGGGTCTCGACCGGGTAATGCCGTAACGGGCGGCGCCGATCAAGTGTTGCTTCGGTTACAATGTATACTATTGTGTACCGAGATGCGCAAGACACACCGGGACTCGTCGTCTCGCAAAACCTTGATTGGCGGAATGCGATGGGCTTCAGTATGCCCCGGGGACAGGACGAAGAACGGAATACCGGAAATGCGGGTAATTTTCAGCGCGGCACTGGCCGTGTGGATTGGCGTTGCGGGGGCAGCGATGGCTCAGGATGCAACCCCTGGGCCCGTGGTGGTCGAGCTTTACACCTCGCAGGGCTGCTCCTCCTGTCCGCCCGCCGACGAGACCTTTGCCGGGCTTGCCGGGCGGGCGGATGTCATCGCTCTGGCGCTTCATGTCGACTACTGGGACTACATCGGCTGGAAGGACAGTTTCGCCCAGCCGGAGTTCACCGAGCGGCAGCGCGCCTATGCGCGGGTGGCCGGGGCGCGGACAATCTACACGCCGCAGTTGATCGTCGGCGGCATGGAGCATCTCGTCGGCGTCCGGCCTGCTGAGCTGGCGGCGATGATCGCGCGCCACGCCGCAATGCCGGCGAAGGCCGAGATTCAGGCGCTGCGGGAAGGCGGTGCGGTACGGATCACCGCTGTGCCGGTCGCGCGGCTGCCGCAGGGCGTTACGGTCCAGATAGTGCGCTACATGCCCGAAGCCACCGTCGAAATTCGCGGCGGCGAGAATGCGGGGCGGCAGATCACATATCGCAACATCGTCACCGACTGGCGCCGTGTCGGCACCTGGGACGGGGCCACCCCGCTTTCGATGACCGTCGATGTCGCACCCGGCGACAGCGGCGTCGTGATTCTGCAGGAGCCGGGACCGGGACCGATCATCGCGGCGGCAAGGCTACCCTGAGGGCATGGCGGCGGTCAGGGCGCGGGCGATGATGCCTGGCACCTCGGGTGCGGTTCCCAAGGGTTCGAGGAGTGCGCCGGCAAACCTCGCCTTCGCCAGTGCCGCGGGCAGGTCGGTTTCGACATGACCCCAGCGTGCGACGAAAAGCGGCAGGCAGAGCGCGCGGTTGTCCGTGCCGCCGGCCACATCGGCGATCTCCGGTTCTTCCTCGATGAAACCGCAGCGGATGGCGGCGAACGTCGAGGTTTCGCCGATGGCCTTTGCTGTCAGTTCCGCCGCCTCGCGCGGATGGGGACTGCGGCCCGATCCATGCGCGGCAAGGATCAGCGTCGTCTCCGCAACAGCCCAACCTCGTGATGCCGCCGCTGCCGTGGCCGTTTCGGCTGCGAGAGCGAGGGCCTCGGGCAGAAGCCCGAAGGGCGTCATCAGGAGCGGCGTCTTGGCACTGGCACGGGCGAGGCGGTCGGGCATGGCGGTTCGGATGAACCAGCCGTCGGCCATGAAGAAGGGAAAGACGAGAGGCGCTTCTAGGCCCGCTACCGCCCGGTCAAGTGCGCCCGGCTGGGCGAGTGTCGCCGAACGGACGGTCCAGCCCGGCAGGTGCGCGGCAACCTTCGCGGCCAGGGCGGCGATCTCGGCTTCCGCCGGGGCGGGATCCGAGGGCTGGCCATGGGCAACGATGATGGCGGAACGCGTCATGGCCGGAACTTAGCGCCGCCTTTCAGGAAGGCAATGGCGGCGGTCGCCGGTTCGGCCAGTCGGTCGCGCGGTGCCATGCCTCGCCGATGGAAAGAAGCCGGGCGTCCGAACCTTGCGGGCCGAAGATCTGCATTCCCATCGGCAGGCCTGCCGCGCCAAACCCGGCCGGCAAGGCAAGGCTCGGCAGGCCGATTAGGCTGACTGGCACGACGATCTCCATCCAGCGGTGGTAGGTGTCCATCGGCTTGCCGTTGATCGCTTCGGGCCAGCGCCATTCGGCGGGGAAGGGCCAGACCTGCGCCGAGGGCATGACGAGCGCGTCGTATTGCCGGAAAAGTTTCGCGGCGCGCGCGAACCAGCGCGAGCGGATCTCGCTCGCGGCATAGACGGCGGCAGCGGAAAGGCCGAGGCCCTGTTCGATTTCCCACAGGGATTCGGGCTTCAGGAGGGCGCGCTTCTCGGTGTCGTCGTAAAGGGTCTTCTTCGACCCGGCGTTCAGCATGGCGCGGAGGGTGATCCATGAGGTCCAGAGCTGTTCGGCGGCGAAGGGCGGGGGCAGGAGCTCCACCCGCGCGCCAAGGTCTTCGAGCGATCGAAGTCCGTCCTCGCAGAGCTCGGCAATGCCGGGCTCCAGGGGGTAGGCGCCACCCCAGTCGCCAAGCCAGCCGATCCTGAGGCCCGTCATATCAGCTGGTTCCAGCCGCTCCGGCAGGACATCCGCGCGGTTGAACGGCACCTTGGCGCTTGGCCCCGCAAGGACGCGGAGGAGAAGCAGAAGGTCCTCGGGGCTGCGCGCCATCGGCCCATCGGTGGCGAGGGTCGCGAAATGGGTGTCGCCGACGGCATCCAGCGGCACGAGGCCCCAGGTCGGTCTCAGGCCATAGACGTTGCAGAAGGCGGCGGGGTTTCTGAGCGACCCCATCATGTCCGATCCGTCCGCGACCGGCACCATCTTCGCGGCAAGCGCTGCTGCGGCACCTCCGGATGAACCGCCCGCGCTGCGGGACAGATCATAGGGGTTCCGCGTCACGCCGTGCACCGGGTTGAAGCTATGCGACCCGTGGCCCCATTCCGGCGTGTTGGTCTTGCCGATGAAGATCGCCCCCGCCGCCCGCATCCGGCCGGCGATGAGGTCATCCGCCGGCGGCACATGGTTGGCGTAAAGCGGCGAGCCATAAGTCGTCCTTAGGCCCTTCGTCGCCACGAGGTCTTTGACGGCGATCGGCAGGCCGTGGAGTGGGCCACGCGTTGCCGCCCTGTCGGCGGCATCCGCCTTGGCCAGAAGTTCGGCGCGCGGGCGGAGCGAGACGATGGCGTTGATCGCCGGATTGGTGGCCTCGATCCGGTCGAGAAATGCCTCCATGACCGTCCGGGCAGAAAGCGTCCCGCTGCGAAGGTCGCGGGCGAGGTCGGCCGCAGAGCGGTTCGTCAGATTCATGCCATCACCGGCCGGCGGGCGGCCCAGGGGGCGGCGGTTTCTATTTCGGCGGATAGAGCGATCAGTTCCTCGTCGGCGCCGAAGGGGGCGGCAAGGTGGATGCCGATGGGCAGGCCCTCTGCCGACATCGCCAGCGGCAGCGAGACGGCGGGCTGACCCGAGGCGTTGAAGGCGGCGCAGAAGGGCGAGTAGTCGAAGATCATCCCCTCGCCCATGCGGTAGTTCACATAGTCGGCGCCTTTGTGGCTGAAGCGCCCGACCTTCGCCGGCGGCTCCGCCAGTGTCGCGGTCAGGAGGATGTCCCAGCCGCAGTCGAAAAAGCCCGCCATCTCGCGGCCATAGGCATGGATCTTGCCAACGGAGTCGAGGTAGTCGGCGCCCGAAATGGTCCTCGCATAGTCCATTGCCGAGAGGCTCAGGTCCTCCACATCGCCGGGGGCAAGCTCGCGGCCTTTGGCAGCCAGCGCCTTCCGGATGCCAAGCGCGGTGCCACAGGCGACGATCTTCGTCCAGGCGGCCATCATGCCGGAGGTATCCGCCGTCGGTCGCGCCGGTTCAACCTTGTGGCCGATGCTTTCGAGAAGCCGGGCCGCGTCAAGCACCGCCGCCCGGCAATCGGCATGGATCGGCGCGCCGGTCAGCGTGGTGTCGCAGAGCGCGATCCGCAGGCGCCGGGGCGGGCGGGCGATGGCGGCGCGGAAGCCGTCCTTCAGCGGCGGCGCCCAGTAGGGGGCGCCGGGATCGGCACCGGAGCAGGCATCGAGAAGCACGGCGCTGTCGCGGACCGAATGCGTCAGGAACCCGTCGATCGCCATGCCGCCCCAGCCTTCGCCGGCATCGGGGCCATCCGGCAACCGCGCCCGCGTCGGCTTCATCCCGAAAAGCCCGCAGGAAGAGGCCGGGATACGCACCGATCCGCCGCCGTCCGAGCCATGCGCCGCCGGGACGATCCCCGCCGCCACCGCCGAACCCGATCCGCCCGACGATCCGCCCGGCGTATGGTCGAGGTTCCAGGGGTTGCGTGTCGGCCCGCCATAGACCGCCGCCTCGGTCGCCGCACCGATTCCGCCTTCGGGGGCGGTTGTGCGACCGAAGGTCACGACTCCGGTTGCGCGGATTCGCTCGAAGATAGCGCTGTTGCGCGGCCAGCGGGTATTGGCGAGCAGCCGCGAGCCATTGTGGCCGGGGAAATCCACCGCCTCGCAGCCGAGATCCTTGAGAAGAAAGGGCACGCCCCGTAGCGTGCCTTCGGGCAGGCCCTTGGCGATGGACTCGCGCGCCTTTTCCTCCTGCACCAGCACGACCGCATTGAGCCGGGGATTGCGCCGGGCCACCCGGTCGAGCGCCTCTTCCAGAAGCTCAGCCGCGCTCACATCGCCGCGCGCGACCGCTTCGGCCATCGCCACTGCATCCCAGCTATCGTATTCCGCAATCATTCCCGCCGCCTTCCGTAGTGCCGGGCGGGAGTAAGCCACAGCCGCAAGGCAACAGCAATCCGGCCTGCGGCCCTTGCAGCCCCCGGTGCGCGACACTAAGACTCTGGCAAGGATCGGTGCATAAGCATCGCGCCCGGGATCAGCGACAGGCGGACGAGCATGAAAGACCCATATGACATCTACATGAATACCCTCGTGCCGATGGTGGTCGAACAGACCTCGCGCGGGGAACGGGCCTATGACATCTATTCGCGGCTTTTGAAGGAACGGATCATCTTTCTGGCGGGCCCCGTCCATGACGGCCTGTCGACGCTGATCTGCGCCCAGCTTCTGTTCCTTGAGGCGGAAAATCCGTCGAAGGAAATCGCCATGTACATCAACTCGCCCGGCGGCGTGGTGACATCGGGCCTCTCGATCTACGACACGATGCAGTACATCCGACCGAAGGTTTCGACGCTGGTGATCGGGCAAGCCGCGTCGATGGGTTCGCTTCTTCTCACCGCCGGTGAAAAGGGCATGCGCTTCAGCTTGCCGAACAGCCGGATCATGGTGCACCAGCCCTCGGGCGGCTATCAGGGCCAGGCCACGGACATCATGATCCACGCGCAGGAGACCCAGAAGCTGAAAGACCGGCTGAACGAGATCTATCACAAGCACACCGGGCAATCGATCAAGAAGGTCGAGGCGGCACTTGAGCGCGACAATTTCATGTCGCCGCAAGAGGCCAAGGACTGGGGCCTGATCGACGAAATTCTCGAAGCCCGCGCGGGCGACGACAGCAAATCGTGATGCCGGCGCGGCCCCGCGTCGGGGCCGGTCGGGTTTTTTGGCATTGTGGTGATTGGGGGGCTGCCCTAATCTTGTCGAAAAGGGCAGCCACAACAAGCGGGTGTTGACGCGCGCGATGGCCGTGCGGTTCGCAGAGGATGACGATGGCGACGAATTCAGGCAGCGACAGCAAGAACACGCTCTACTGCTCTTTCTGCGGCAAGAGCCAGCATGAGGTGCGCAAGCTGATCGCGGGACCGAC
>DJUV01000129.1 GCA_002440625.1 Rhodobacteraceae bacterium UBA6273
TTCGACTTCTACGACCGGCTGAAGAGCGTCACCAAGGGCTACGCCAGCTTCGACTACCAGATCTCCGAATACCGCGAGGATATGCTGGTCAAGATGTCGATCCTTGTGAACGACGAGCCGGTCGATGCCCTTTCCATCATGGTCCACCGCGACCGCGCCGAGGCCCGGGGCCGGGCGATGGTCGAGAAACTCAAGGACCTGATCCCGCGGCACATGTTCAAGATCCCGATCCAGGCAGCGATTGGGGGTCGGGTGATCGCACGGGAAACCCTGAGCGCGCTCCGCAAGGACGTGACGGCGAAGTGCTACGGCGGCGACGCGACCCGGAAGCGCAAGCTTCTGGACAAGCAGAAGGCCGGCAAGAAGAAGATGCGCCAGTTCGGGAAAGTGGAGATCCCGCAGGAGGCGTTTATTTCGGCGTTGAAGATGGATGGGTGAGGGGCGGTCTAGCCATGAACGCGTGCGAACGCTTACGCTGGGGACCTCAGAGTAGAATTGACTACAATCTATACTTAGTCTCTATTGCTTACGGAATTTATCGGTTCTGGAGTTACTCATGCTCAAGCAATTTGACCCAAGCCGTGTGCCCCCTGCCGTCATTACCTTAACGATTAATAATTCGAAGCCGGTTGAACTAAATGCATTTGTGCGAGCCTTTACTTCAATTGCTAAGGAGTATCAGGACGCAGTCGATGCTAGCGACGACTTCCAAGGTGAAGCCGAAATATTTGTCAAAGAGGTCCGCTCAGGGTCGATCGTAGCGGACTTGTTGCCGGTGGTGGCGAGCACGTTGCCCATAATCGCGAGCAGCGCTGAGCAAATCTGGCTTGCGGTGGAGTTTGTTGAAAAGTGGAAGGATCGGATTACGAAACTCGCTTCCGGGATAGTTCCGGAAGCCTTCTCGCGATCAGATCTAAAAACTTTTGCCGGAGCAGTAGAAGCAATCGCTCGAGATCCTGAAGCCAGTTCGACACTCGAGGTGGCTACCTTCGAGGATGGAAAGCGGCAAGTTAAGGCCGCGTTTAAGTTCCACTCCAGCGATGCTAGGCAAGTCGAGAAAACAATTGAGGGTGAGTATCGGCGCTTGGAGTCTGAGCGTGACGATACGCATTATCGAGTTCTGATGGTGTTCACTAGATCGGATGTTGGCGATGCGCCGAAGGACAAGAGAAGTGGCGAGCGTGTAATAATCCAACAAATAAGTGATCGTGATCTTCCAATTATGTATGCGTCTGATCTTGCTGAACAAAGGGTGAAGCACGAGATTCGCGAGGCCGATGATAATATTTTCAAGAAAGGCTTTAGCGTCGATGTAAGTGTTCTCTATAGGAACTCGCGCCCTATGGTTTATAGAATTCTCAATGTTCATGAAGTTCTGGATTTGCCTGACGAATAGTGCGGCATAGCAAGCCGTAGGTCGGGCTTAAGCCCGACTCTCCCATCAACCTCACGCCGCGGGTTAAACCTTGGCCGATTTGTCCCGAGACAAATCGGGCCGCGCCTGCCTGCCCCCGGCAGGCGCGCTACCGAGCCAGCCCAGGCAGGCGCGCCCCGATTTCCAAACGCACGGGACAAGCGGAAAACCCCTTGCCCTCCGCCTTGCGGCTCCGGCCAATCGGACCGGGTGACGTGCCACTGGCACGTCCCTTTCCGGTCCTCGGGTCCCCACACCAACCATTCCGCGCTTCCCTCCCCCTCCGTGGGGAGGGAGAGGGTGGGGAGCTTCCGGCAAAGAGCGCGCCACAGGCCGGAGCGCGGCTTACTCCACCCAGACCCCGTGCTTCTTGTGCCAGTCCTCCAGCGACAATTCCGGATACTGCGGGAAATGCTCCTCCCCCGGACCCTCCGGCACCAGCACCCAGTCGGGCTTGTCGTCCAGCATGATGTGCACCCGCGCCGGGGCGGCGGGCAGGGGGGTGTCGACGGCGCTGGCGAAGGGGTGGATATGATCCGGCCAGCGCGGATCATAGACCCAGAGCGCCGTGCCGCAGCGGGCGCAGAAATTGCGCTCCGCCGGCGAGGTCTCGGTGGCGCCGTCACGGGTGATCGCGGCGCGGTAGGTGCCAAGCGCCTCCCGCCCCTCGACCTTCAGGGTGCCGGCGATGCCGCCGAGGTTGATGGCATAGCCGCCGCCGCCGCCGGTCTTGCGGCAGATCGAGCAATAGCAGTGCATGAAGGGCACCGGCGTCTGGCTTTCGACGCTGAAGCGCACCGCGCCGCAGCGGCAGGATCCTTCGAGCAGCATCGGCATGACGGACCTCCCCTGTTGCGAAGACGGCTGGCGCCGCGCCGCCGCCCGCGACCTGATCCGCGGACTCTCCGCCATACGGCGTGGGGAATCAATCGGCCTGTGGGCCGGGGTTCACCCCGGCAATCCCTGTCGGGCAAAATGCCCGACGCCTGTCGGGACGGATGCCCGACGCAAACCCGACGCAAGCCCGCCGCCGCCCGGCACCGCCATTGTCGCCACCCCGTCAACGGTCGCCCCGCCGCCGCAACCCACCCCAACCCCCTTCGCATCCGCAGAAAACCACCCCTCCCAGCCCCATCTGACCGCGAAACACATTCCGCCTCGCAACCCCAACCCCCACAACCGCAAATCGACTTCTCCACAAACTATCCACAAGAAAATCAACGATCTATCCCCATAAACCTTTCATGCTGCAGTGCTATTCCCTTGCCCGACTCGCCCCCGGCGGGCCAACGTCCCCTTACCGCAACGGATCGCAAGACACCGGGCGGGGCGCGAAGGTCTCCGTAACCGTCGGGCGGGAAGATTGGGCTTCGGCCGGATCTGACCTCCGAAACGCACGGAACGCCGGCGGATCGTGGAACGTCTCCGGACGGGAAACATTCGCAGGCGGCGCAAGGGCCTAAGCGGGCTGCGAAAGGTTTTCGAACCGGAAGCGGCGGTGGGGGTTCTTCGGAACCGCTCACAACTGGTGGGAAGGCCCGGCAACGGGCGATCCGATCAGGAAGGCGTCAGGGGTGCCGCAAGGCACATGCGAAGACCGCGTCTGAGCACCTGGCGCCTTTTCGGATTCCGAGCAGAAAAAACGAAACGGGACCCGCCTGCATGCAGGGGGTCCCGTCCGCATCAGAAATGCATACCGCGTCTGTAGCACCTGTGCCGCTAGCCATAGCGTAGATGTGGGCCGAATTCAACCAGATATTGCGGTCCGCCTCGCAGGGACAGGGTAACTGCCGGAACGCCGCATTTCATGCTACCCTCTCGCCCGGGTGGGTCTTCCGGATCGGCCCGTATCCCGCGGGCCGGGTGTGCGAGTGCTCACCCGGAGGGACAAGATCATGGCGAAGTACATTGTGACCGGCTGTTATACGCCCGCTGCGATGAAGGGGATGATCGCCAACCCGACGGACCGCGAAACCGCGACCGCCGCCGTGATCGCTGCGGCGGGGGGCAAGCTTGAAAGCTACCACCTCACGACCGGCGAAAGCGACTTCATCATCCGGGTACGGACCGATGACATCGTCATGTTGCTGGCCTCGCTGATCGCTGTCGGGGCCACCGGTGCCGTCTCGAATTTCAAGACGGTTCAATGCTTTACCTCGGCCGAGTTCCTTCAGGCGCAGAAGGCCGCCGGGGCCATCGCGACCAAATATTCAGCACCTAGCTGACATCTTTCGGCCGGTGCGCCAGGCGCACCGGCCCGCCGCTTGCCGCGCTCAGAACAGCCCGTCGCCGCCCTTCTCATCCTCCACCGCCTTGTCGGCGATGACCGCCCCGCCCGCCCCGACGATGAGCGGCCCGCAGGCAGATACCATCGTGGCAAAGACTAGAACCGAGATCATCAAAATCCGTTGCCGCATGTCGCACCTCCCGCCCTTCGTTTCGCAGGGGAAACGCCTGCGGCGGCTCAGGGTTCCCTTGGCGAAGGGTCAGGCGGCGCTCCGACCAATCGTCACCTGATTCCGCCCGTCATGCTTGGCAGCCAGAAGTGCCCGGTCGGCGCTGTGGAAGAGGTCCTCCACGCTGATCCCGCCCGCGCCTGCCTGACCGATCGTAAGCCCGATCGAGGAGGTGACGGAGAGGCTCCCCTGACCATGCGGTAGCGCGACCGGCCGGTCGGCCACCGCGCGGCGGAGACGTTCGGCAACGGCCGTGGCTTCGCGAAGGCCCTTGTCGGGAAGGGCGACCAGAAACTCCTCGCCGCCGATCCGCGCCAGAAGGTCGACGGGCCTGAGCCGCGCTGAGAGCCGCCTTGCGACCTCGACCAGCACCGCGTCGCCGGACGCATGGCCGTAGGTGTCGTTGATCGTCTTGAAGCGGTCGAGGTCGAGGACCATCAGGGCGAAGGTCCGCCCGGTTTCCATCGCCCGCTCCGCCATGCGGGCCAGGTGGGCCGTGGCGTAGCGGCGGTTGTGCAGGCCCGTCAGCGGATCGGTCATGGCCAGCCTCAGCCGATCCTCAAGGTTTTCGCGCAGCCGGTCGGCCTGGCGTTTGCGTGTCACCTGCATGCGGATGCGCAAGGCTATCTCCGCCGGATCGGCATCAACCTCGATCAGATCGTTGGCGCCAAGATCAAGCGCCATGGCTGCGGTATCGGCGGCCCCGGAGGGCAGGACGACGCAGACAGCGGCATGGCGCGTGCCATGGCGCGAGCGGAGTTCCGACATGAGCCTGAGGCCGCCCCCCGATTCCGAAAGATCGGCGCCGATCACGAAGACATCCGGGGGCGGGGCGCCCGAAGGATCGGCGAGCGCCTCATCCGGCTCCATCGCGATCAGCCGGTCGGTCAGGTAGGGGCGCAGCTCGTCCGCCCATTTTGTGCGGGTAGCGGCATCGCGAAACACCAGCGCGACCCTGGCCGGCCGGGCAAAGCCTTCCGACGGTTCGGCAAAGCCGAGATCGCGGTAAGTGTGCTGCCTGAGCCCCAGTTCCTCGGCCGCCTCACGCGCCCTCAGGATGCTGCGGAGGCGCGCCAGCAGCACGACCTCGTCCAGGGGTTTCCAGAAAACCTCGTCCGCGCCGGCGCCGAGCGCCGCCATCTTGCGGTCCATGTCGCGGAAGGCGGTGACCATCACCACCGGAATGTCGCGCGTGACCGGATCGGCCTTGAGCAGGCGGCACACGTCGATGCCGCTCATGTCCGGCATTTCCACATCAAGAAGGATCAGGTCGGGCCGGCTGGCCCTTGCATTGGCAAGCGTCTCGACCCCGCTGGCGGCCTGCATCGTTTCATAGAATGCGGCGCCCAGCTTCACCTTCAGGACAATCCGGTTGGTCGCAACATCGTCGGCTATCAGGATCTTCCCGCCCACGCTGGCCTCCCTCGGCTTTACTTTACTCGTACACAGCGCTCATCTTTCGTTCGCAATGGTTAAGAAATGCTTTCCAGATAGCGACGATGCGGCGAGGTGGCGATGAGACGGGATGAAGCGGAAACAGTGGCGCTGAAAGCGCTGGGCTGGATCGTCGGCGCAGAAGACCAGCGTGATGGCTTTCTGTCGGTCAGCGGGCTGGCGCCCGAGGACCTGCTATGGCGCGCTGGCGAACCCGAAGTGCTGCTGGCCGTCATGGACTTCCTTCTGGCCGAAGACCGCCGCGTCATCGCCTTCTGCGACGCCGCGGGCCTGCGCTATGACACCCTTGTCACCATCCGCGCGGCGCTCCCCGGGGGGGAGGAGGTCCACTGGACCTGAGCCGTCTTGCCTTCCTGCCTACGCTCGGCCAGTGTGCGGCGCGCCTGTCTTGGGGAGGGATCATGACAGCATTCGACGGCATCCTTTTCGACAAGGACGGAACGCTTTTCGATTTTCACGCGACCTGGGGCGCCTGGTCGCTGCGGGTGCTTGAGGAATTGGCGGGCGGTGACCGGGCGCTCTTCCGGCGGCTCGGCGATGCCATCGGCTTTGATGTCGACACCAGCCGCTTCCTGCCCCACAGTTCCGTCATCGCCCATACCGCGCCGGAAATCGCGCTCGATCTTCTGCCGCACCTGCCGGCCGGCACCGACGCTGCCGCACTGGTCGACCGGATGAACGCGCTCGCGGCCGAGGCCGATCCGGTTCCCGCTGTCGATCTGCCGCCGCTCTTTCGCGGTTTCCGCGCGCGCGGGCTGAAGATCGGGCTTGTCACCAATGATGCCGAACATCCGGCGAGGATGCACCTCGACCGGGCGAAGGTCGCCGAGTACTTCGATTTCATCGCCGGTTTCGACAGTGGCCACGGCGCCAAGCCCGATCCCGGCCCGCTTCTCGCCTTCTGCCGCGCCGAGGGGCTTGATCCTGCCCGCGTGGTGATGGTCGGCGACAGCCGCCATGACCTGCAATCGGGCCGTGCCGCCGGAATGGCGGTGGTCGCCGTCCTGACCGGCGTGGCCGAGACCCCGGAACTCGCGCCACATGCCGATGCCGTCCTGCCCGACATCGGCCATCTGCCGGACTGGCTCGACCGTGCATCTGCCGGTGTCATCCCTGCGACATAGGGCAAAAACGACGCCCGCTGTCGCAATGCGTGGTGCAACGGCCGGCTCTGAGGTGAATTCTTGCCCGGACGAAGCGGAGGTCAGAATGTCGGATGCTCAGAAGCGCAGGCGTGCGGGCGGACGCGCGGGGCATGCGGAACGTGCTGGCGTTGCCGCCATCGAACAGATGCCCTGGCGTATCCCGGTCAACCCCGACCGGCCGACCGAGCCCCTGGATGCCGAAGGCGTCGCCGCGATCCACAAGGGCGCCATGCGCATCCTGTCGGAAATCGGCATCCGGTTCCTGAACCCCGAGGCTCTGGAAATCTTCCGCCAGGCGGGCTGCATCGTCGAAGACGAAAACGTCCGCATGGACGAGGCCTTCGTGATGGAGATGGTGCGCAAGGCGCCGTCCGAATTCACCGTCACCCCGCGCAACCCTGACCGCGCCCTGCCGATGGGCGGCAAGCACATCCTCTTCGGCAACGTCTCCTCGCCGCCCAACTACTGGGATCTTGAGCGTGGCAAGGTGCCGGGCTTCATGGAGGGCTTCCGCGACTTCATCAAGTTGACACAGTACTTCAACTGCATCCACTTCGCCGGCGGCTATCCGGTCGAGCCGGTGGATGTTCATCCCTCGGTCCGCCATCTCGACTGCCTTTATGAAAAGCTGACGCTTACCGACAAGGTCGTCCATGCCTATTCGCTCGGGAAAGAGCGGGTCGAGGATGCGATGGAGATGGTGCGCATCGCCGGCGGGCTGACGCATGAGGAGTTCCGCGCCAAGCCGCGGATGTTCACCAACATCAACTCGGTCTCGCCGCTGAAGCATGACTTCCCGATGATCGACGGCACGCTCCGCATGGCCCGCGCCGGTCAGGCCGTCGTGGTGACGCCCTTCACGCTCGCCGGTGCCATGGCGCCGGTGACGAT
The DNA here is from genome assembly GCA_002440625.1 of Rhodobacteraceae bacterium UBA6273. GTDB lineage: Bacteria > Pseudomonadota > Alphaproteobacteria > Rhodobacterales > Rhodobacteraceae > Albidovulum. The sequence continues at coordinate 7,362 of DJUV01000129.1, forward strand.
GGCCGGCGCCGTGGCGCTGTCGATCGCCGAGGCGCTGTCGGCCATTGCACTCCAGCAGTATGTGGCGCCCGGTTCGCCTTCGATGATCGGCACTTTCACATCGAACGTCGACATGAAGTCGGGCGCACCCGCCTTCGGCACGCCGGAATATATCCGCGCGACGCAGATGACCGGGCAGCTCGCGCGCTTCTACGGCCTGCCGCTGCGGTCTTCGGGGGTCTGCGCGGCGAACGTGCCGGACGGGCAGGCGATGTGGGAAACCTCCAACAGCCTTTGGGCCGCGATGACTTCGGGCACCAATCTCGTCTACCACGCCGCCGGCTGGCTTGAAGGCGGGCTGATCGCCAGCCCCGAGAAGTTCGTGATGGACTGCGAGGTCCTGCAGATGCTTCAGCGCTACATGGAGCCTCAGGTCTGGGCGACGACGCCCGACGACATTGCGCTCGATGCGATCCGCGAAGTCGGGCCGGGCGGCCATTACTTCGGCTGCCAGCACACGCAGGACCGCTACACGACCGCCTTCTATTCGCCCTTCGCCTCGGACTGGCGCAACTTCGAGGCCTGGAAGATCGACGGCGCGATGTGGACGGCGGAACGCGCCCACAAGATCGCCAAGGCGATCCTTGCCGATTATGAGGAGCCGCCGATGGACGCGGGCATCCGCGAAGAACTCCGCGCCTTTGTCGCCCGGCGCAAGCAGGAGGGCGGCGCGCCCACCGACTTCTGAGCGGTTTGCGCTTTCTTAAGGCCTCGCGCCCTACCGTCGCCGGAATGGCAACAGGTGAGCGGAGCCCATGCACGGCCTTGTCAACCGATCGTTTCAGAACTTCCTGCGCGATACCTACGGCTCCGCCTTGTGGGAATCGGTCGTGCATTTGGCGGAACTGCCGCCGCAGGGGTTCGAGGCGCTCCTGACCTATGACGACCGGCTGACCGAAGCGATGATCGGCGCGGCGTCCTTGCGCCTTGGCAAGCCCCGCGATGCGCTCCTTGAAGATTTCGGCATCTATGTCGCGGGGCGGGAGGGGCTGAGGCGTCTCCTGCGCTTCGGCGGAGCCGATTTCATCGATTTCCTCTATTCGCTTGAGGAACTGCCGGGCCGCGCCAAGCTTGCGGTGCCCGATCTCATCCTCGCCGAAATGACGCTCAGCCATGCCTCGCCGGGCCGGTTCATCATCAGCTTTCGTGGCGGCCATTCCTCGCTAGCCCATGTGATGTGCGGCATCCTGCAGGCGATGGCGGATGATTTCGGGGCGCTCGCTCTCATCACCGCGACCGGCGATGCCGCAGCCGTTCAGGTCGACCTGATCGAGGCGAGCTATGCCGTGCCGCGCGACTTCGCGCTGAGCTTGCCAGACATGCCATGATGGACGGCAGCCCCCCGCCCGAACCACTGCGCCTTGGTGCCACCGAGATCGCGCGGCTGATGCCGATGCATCTCTGGATCGACGCGAAGGGCGTGATCCGCGCCGCCGGCCCGACGCTGGCGAAGCTTTGGCGGGAACCGCTCGCCGGCCTCGATTTCTTCGAGGTGTTTGAGCTCAGGAAACCGCAGGATGTCGCGGGGGCAGGGGGCCTTGCGGCACTTGCCGGCCACCGCATCCTCCTCGGCCTTCGTGGAGACGACAGCCAGACCCTGCGCGGGATCGCGGTCGGCGCCGGTGTCGGGCAGGGCATCTTCATCAACCTGTCCTTTGGCCTTTCGGTGGCCGAGGCGGTGCGGACCTATCGGCTCAGCCACGCCGATTTCGCCCCGACCGATCTGACGGTGGAACTGCTCTACCTCAGCGAGGTCAAGGGCGCGGTGATGGACGAGCTTGCCGCGCTCAACGCCCGGCTCGGCGAGGCGCAGCGCCGGGCCGAGGCGCAGGCGATGACCGATCCCCTGACCGGCCTCGCCAACCGGCGCGGCTTTGAACGCGCCCTTGCCCGGATGCGGGCCGAGGCGCATCGCGGCGGCAGCTTCGCCCTGCTCCACATCGACCTCGATCACTTCAAGTCGGTCAACGACACCTACGGCCATGCCGCCGG
>DJUV01000101.1 GCA_002440625.1 Rhodobacteraceae bacterium UBA6273
ATCTTGCGGTCGATCTCGTCGAGTTTGCCGGCGCTCATATCATTCTCCTGTGATTGGTGCGGAACTTATCCTCGGGGGCCGGTATGCGCAATATTATTTCGCTGCGGCGCAATTTTCTGATTGCGGACCCCGTCAGCCGTCCATCACGGGTGCATCGGTGAACAACCGCACCAGTTGCGCCCAGAGGCGCGGAGAAAGCTGCCGTTCGGGTCCGATCAGCCAGTAGGTCTCGCGCGGGGAAAGCACATCTTCGGAGAGCCGCACCAATGCCCCGGTCCGAAGATCGGCCGCAGCCAGCGGCAGCGAGGCAAGAAGCACCCCCGCCCCGGCCCGCGCCGCCGCCAGCGACGCGGCAAACCCGTCAAGGCGCAGCGTCGGCACCGGCACGGTCGAATCGCCCGTCGCCGCCATCCATTCGCTCCATCCGGGGCGCGGGCCAGAGAGCGCGAGCCGCGGCAGGTCCTGCCAGCGCGTGCCCGGCGTCAGAAGGTCCGGTGCCGCAACCGGCGATATCGCCTCGGCAAAAAGCGGCACCTTCTGCGGCGTGGGCCAACTGCCGGTGCCATAGCGGATGCTCAACCCCTCGCCTGCGTCATCGGCCACTACCATGGTCTTGAAGGTCAGGTGCAACTGGTCCGAGGCGCCGACCCCGCCCAGCCGCGGCGCCAACCACAACTCCTGCACCGAAGCGCTCGCCGAGATCGTCAGATGCCGGCGCCCCCGGCCAAAGAGATCCTCGGAGCTTTGCTGCAAGGTCTGTATCGCACCAGTGACGTAAGGCAGCCAGGCCTCGCCATCGACGGTCAGCGCCACGCCACGGGCGCCTCGGGTGAAAAGTCGCGTCCCGAGCCGGTTTTCGAGATGCGAGATGCGCTGGCTGATCGCCGACTGGGTCAGCCCGGTCTCAAGCGCCGCAGCGGTGAAACTTCCGGTGCGCCCGGCGGCTTCGAAGGCGCGGACCCATTCAAGCGGCAGGTCGGTCGGGGTCGCAGTCATAAGGGAAGTCGCTTCTCAGGATTAAGTTACCTAACTTGTGTTTATGCCTTGCCCGGTGAAAATGGCCAAGCGGAAGAACAGGAGACCGACATGGCTGAGGTAACGATCATCGACGGCGGCAAGGCCATCGCGTTGAAGGGGGCGGCAGGAACCACGAGGTTCCACGCCCACTGGCTGCGCGACAATGCCTGGGATGAGACGACGCGCTCGCCGGGCAATGGCCAGCGGCTCATCACCCTCGCCGACATCCCGCGCGACACGCGCATCACCGCGGCCGAGTTGACCGACGGCCGCCTCTGGCTGACCTTTGCGCCCGAGGGCAAGCGCATCGGCTATGACCCGGGCTGGCTCGCCGCCCACAGCTATGACCGCGCCGCGCCACAGACAAAGGGCTGGAGCGCGCCCTGGATCAAGACCTGGGATGCCGGGCTGAAGTCCTTTCCCCAAGCCGATTTCGCCCGACTGGCCGAGCGCGGCCCGGCGCTTGCCGACTGGCTCGGCGGCGTCGCCCGCTACGGCTTCGGCCGGATTTCCGGCGGGCCCGTTCGCGACGGCGCGCTGTTCGACGTGGTCGACCTTTTCGGCTATGTGCGCGAAACCAACTACGGTCGCCATTTCGAAGTCAGGACCGAGGTGAACCCGACCAACCTCGCCTATACTGGTCTTGGGCTTCAGGCCCATACCGACAACCCCTACCGCGACCCGGTGCCGACAATCCAGGTTCTCTACTGCCTCGAAAGTTCGGCCAGGGGCGGCGAGAACATGGTGGTCGATGGCTTCCGCGCCGCCGAACGGCTCCGCGAAGAAGACCCGGAAGGGTTCGACCTTCTGTCGGGTCATTGCGCCCGGTTCGAATATGCCGGGTCATCGGGGGTGGCGCTCAGGTCGCGCCGCCCGATGATCGAACTGGCGCCGGATGGCGAACTGGTCGCGGTCAGGCTCAACAACCGCTCGGCCGCCGCGATCACCGATGTGCCTTACGACAAGATGGACGGCTACTATCGCGCCTACCGCCGCTTTGCCGAACTGATCGACGACCCGGCGATGGAGGTCAGCTTCCGCCTCGATCCCGGCGAAAGCTTCATCGTCGACAACACCCGCGTCCTTCATGCCCGCAAGGGCTATTCCGGCGCCGGAACCCGCTGGCTTCAGGGCTGCTATGCTGACAAGGACGGGCTTCTGTCGACCCTCGCGGCCCTGACCGCCCCCCGGCGCGAGGCTGCGGAATGAGGTCTGATCTCAATCACGATACCATCGTCGCCTTCCTCGCCGATATCTTCGACCGGCGAGGGGGCGAGGAATACCTGGGCGAGCCGGTGACGATGGCCGAACACATGCTGCAAGGTGCCACCATCGCCGAGCGGAACGGGTTGCCCGAGGATATCATCGTCGCGGCCCTTCTTCACGACATCGGCCATTTCACCTCGGAATTCGGCACCTTCACCATGGACGACACCGAGGACCGCTTTCACGAGGATGCCGGGGCCGAGGTGCTGGCCCCCTTCTTTCCTTCGGCGATCACCGATTGCGTGCTCTATCACGTCGCCGCCAAGCGCTACCTCTGCGCAACCAAGCCCGAATACTTCAAGCGCCTCTCCGAAGCCTCGATCCATTCCTTGAAGCTTCAGGGCGGGCCGATGTCGCCGGAGGAAGTCGCGGAGTTCCGGAAGAACCCCAACCTCGAACGGATCATCCAGGTCCGCTATTTGGACGAGGCGGGCAAGCACGCCGACATGGAAACGCCGGGCTTTGCCCATTTCGCGCCGATGGTGCAGCGTATCGTCGACCGCCACCGCAACGGGGAAAGCTGAGACCTTCCCTGTCGCGGGCAGAAGGATTATATCCCCCGGACCCGAAGACGGGCCTGCAAGGGATGTATGACATGGGCGATACGCGGCACACGAAGGTTCTCATCATCGGCTCCGGCCCGGCGGGCTATACGGCTGCCGTCTATTCCTCGCGCGCCATGCTCAATCCGCTTCTGGTGCAGGGCATTCAGCCCGGCGGCCAGCTGACGATCACGACCGAGGTCGAAAACTGGCCCGGTGATACCGAGGTGCAGGGTCCTGACCTGATGGTGCGGATGGAGGCCCATGCCAAGGCGATGGGGGCCGAG
>DJUV01000343.1 GCA_002440625.1 Rhodobacteraceae bacterium UBA6273
TCCATCGCCGCATGGGTGATCCCGGCATCGGCCATGTCGCGCAAGATGCGGTGAAGCGTGATCGGCTCCGGCGTGGTATGTGCGAGGGGCGCAGTGAAATCGCCGAGGACGCCCATCGTGCCAAGGTTGGCGGCCCTGATCCCGAGCGCCTGCCAGATCTGCCGGGTAAAGGTGGCGACCGAGGTCTTGCCCGAGGTGCCGGTCACGGCGACCATGGTTTCCGGCTGGCGGCCGAACCATAGGGCGGCGGCGAAGGCCAGCGCCTGCCGCGGATCCTCGGCAAGGACAAGGGCCACGTCAGACGCCGCCAACTCGGCCTTCGCGATCTCCGCGCCCTCGCGGTCGGTCAGGATGGCGGCGGCGCCCATGCGGAGCGCGTATTGGATGAATTCGCCGCCATGTACCGACGACCCTGGCAGCGCGGCGAAGAGGTAGCCCGGCTTGACCTGGCGGCTGTCGACGGCAAGGCCCGTGACGCGCGCCTCGCGCCCACCTTGCGCGGTCAGCCCAAGCTCTGCCAATGTCTTCGTCTTTGCCGCCATCTCGCGCCCCTTTCGGCGCTTCGCGCGCCTGTCAATTGCGGACGCGTATTACCTTAGCCTCCGCGACCTGTTCAAGTTCGGGTCGCATCCCGAGAAGCGGCGCGGCGCGACGGATGATCTCGGCCCCCACCGGAACCGCCGTCCAGCCTGCGGTCCGGCGCGGCTCGGTGCCGGAGGTCTCGGTCGCCTCGTCGAGCGAGACGACGAGCACATATTTGGGATCCGACATCGGGAAGGCGGCGGCGAAGGTCGCGATGTTCTTGTCGTCGTAGTAGCCGCCCTTGGGGTCGGGCTTGTTGGCGGTGCCGGTCTTGCCGCCGACATCGTATCCCGGAACATCGGCCAGCGTCGCGGTGCCCTCGGCCACGGTGAGCCGGAGCATCCGGCGCAAGGTCGCCGAGGTTTCGGCCGAAATGATCCGCTCGCCCACGCCCGGACCGCCCCCGCCCCCGCCGCGCAGGAGCGTCGGCGTCACCCGCGTGCCGCCGTTGACCATGGCGGCATAGGCAGCGGCGAGATGCGCCTGGCTGATCGCGATGCCCTGTCCGTAGGCGGTGGTGACGCTCACAATATCGGACCAGCGTTTCTGCATGATCGGCTTGCTGGCCTGCGCCTCGGCGATCTCGATCGAGGTCGGCTTGGCGAAACCGAGCTTCTCGAAAAAGGCTTTCTGCTGGTCGGCACCGATCATCATCGCAATCCGCGCAGTACCGATGTTGGAGCTTTTCTCGAGCACCTGGGTCACGGTCAGCTTCTCGCCGTAGTTGCGGAAATCCTTGATGCGGAATTTGCCGACACGCAACGGCCCCTTGGTGTCGAGTATCGTGTCGGGTCCCACCAGGCCCAGATCGAGCGCCTGGCCGATGGTGAACAGCTTGAACACCGAGCCGTATTCGTAGACGCCCTGCACCACCCGGTCGAACACCGGCGCATCGCCGGCCGGAGTGCCGGCCGCAACGCGGGGCCGGGTGTTGGGATCGAAGTCGGGCAGCGAGGCCATGGCGATGATCTCGCCGCTCCGCGCATCCATGAGCATGGCGGCCGCGCCGCGCGCGTTCAGCAGCTTCATCCCGCCGGCGAGCACATCCTCAACCGCTGACTGGACCGTGAGGTCAAGCGACAGTTGCAAGGGCGCGCCGCCGTTGGCCGGATCGCGCAGCCAGGTGTCGAAGGTCTTTTCGACGCCCGCCGTACCGACAACCTCGGCCGAGCGCACGCCCTCGCGGCCGAAGCTCGCGCCGCCGAGGACATGGGCGGCGATGGCGCCGTTGGGGTAAAGCCGCAACTCGCGCGGACCGAAGAGAAGACCGGGATCGCCAATCTCATGGACTTGCTGCATCTGTTCGGGCGAGATTTTCTTCTTCACCCAAAGGAACTTGCGCTTGCCGCTGAAGTCCTTCTTCAACTGCGCCACATCAAGGTCGGGAAAGATCTCGACCAATCGCTCGGCCGCGCGGGCGGGGTCCACCATCAAGGGCGGCTGGGCGTAAAGCGAATGGGTCAGGAGGTTCGTCGCAAGGATGCGCCCTTCGCGGTCGATGATATCGGCGCGCTGCGCGACGATGGCGGCGGCGCCGCCGGTGCTTTCGGGTTCGACCGGCTCGGTTGCCGCGAGAAGGCCCATGCGCGCGCCGACAAGGCCAAATGCGGCGAAGAAGGCGAGACCCAGCATGAGAAGCCGGCCCTCGGCCATCAGACGGCTGCGGTCGCGCATCTCCTCGTGGCGGACGCGGATGTTCTCGCGTTCGATCACATCGGGGTTCTCACCCTTGGCGCGTGCCGAAAGGATGCGGGCGAGCGGGCGGAGCGGGATGCGGGGGGTCATGGCACATCCTCCCCCGGATCGACGGCGGGCGCGGCGGCGGTTTCGATCGGGTTGGTGATCGGCGGCAACGCGAGATCGGGGTAGATGATCGTCGAAACCCCGCCGAACTGCTCCGGCTCAAGCGGCAGAAGACCGAGGCGCACGAAATTGAGGTCAGCAAGCTCGCGGAGGCGGTCGGGCCGGTTAAGATAGGCCCATTCGGCGTTGAGGACGGAAAGCGATTCCTTCAGCTGGCGAATCTCCTGCTGAAGGTCGCGGACGGCGGCAATCTCGGCCTGGGTCCGGTAGTTTTCGCGGTAGGCCCAGAAGGCCAGTCCCATGACGAAAAGCCCGGAAAGAATGAGCATCAGATTGCGCATCAGGAACGCCCCCCCAAGGCTGGTTTCGGCAGGCCAAGTGCGGCGCGGTCGGCCCGCCCCGCTGGCGTGTCGGTGCGGATGCCGATCCGAAGCTTCGCCGACCGCGCGCGCGGGTTGCCGGCGGTTTCGTCTTCGTCCGGGCCGATGGCGCGGCGGGTCTTCTGCGTGAAGGCGGGTTTTTCCTGAACGCGGGCGGGGGCGTGGCGGCTGCCCTGCCCTTCGGCGCCCGAACGGATCTGGAAAAAGCGTTTCACGATGCGGTCTTCAAGCGAATGGAAGGTGACGACGGCAAGCTGCCCGCCGGGTTTCAACGCCCGTTCGGCGGCCTCAAGCCCTTCGGCCAATTGCCCGAATTCGTCGTTCACCGCAATACGGATCGCCTGGAATGTGCGCGTTGCCGGATGGCTCTGCCCCGGCTTGGCGCGCGGCAGGCAGCGCTCCACCACCCGGACAAGGTCGAGCGTCCGGGCAAGGGGCCGTGCGGCAACGATGGCGCGGGCGATGCGGCGGGCGGCGCGGTCCTCGCCGTAGTGGAAGATGATGTCGGCAAGTTCGGCCTCGGTCGCAGTATTGACGAGATCGGCGGCGGTCATGCCGCTGTCGGCCATGCGCATGTCGAGGGGGCCATCCTTCTGGAAGGAAAAGCCCCGCTCGGCCTGGTCAAGCTGCATCGAAGACACGCCAAGGTCGAGCACGACGCCATCGACAGGTTCGCCCGCCAAAGTGTCGAGGTCGGAAAAGGTGCCTTCGACCAGCGCCAGGCGGTCGCCAAAATCGCCCTTCCAGCCCTCGGCCATACGAAACACGGCCGGATCGCGGTCGATGCCAATGACCCGCGCCGCACCTGCCGCGAGAAGGCCACGCGCATAACCTCCGGCGCCGAAGGTGCCATCGACCCAGACGCCCGCGACCGGCGCCACTTCCCGAAGGATCGGGCCGAGAAGAACGGGGATATGCGGTTCCGGATCATTGGCGCGGGCAGCGGCAGCGGCCATGTCCTACCCCTTCGGCGGAAGGGGTGGCAGAAGGCTTCGGGGATCGAAGTCTTCGGGATACTGGTCGGCGTGCTTCTGGCTCCGGCGCGCGTTATGCGCCTCATAAGCCTCGGGGCTCCAGATGCGGAAGTAGTCGCCGGCGGAAATGAAGAAGGCCTCGCCCTTCAGGCCGATCTTGTCGCGGTACTTCTGGGGAATGGTCAGGCGGCCATCGTCGTCCACCTGCGCCTCGAACGATTGGCCGTACATCAAGTCTTCGTTGCGAAGCCGGTCTGGCGAGCCGCGCTGCATGAGGCCGATCTGCTCGTCCATCTCATGCACGGCTTCCATCGAGAAAACCTCGAGCCAGTCCTGGGTTTCAGGCCCGTAGACGACGAGGATGTTGGGTCGAAGGCCGTCTTTCCAGTCCGGATCACAGGATTCGATGACACGGCGGAAGGCGGCCGGGATGGAAACGCGACCCTTCGCGTCCACCTTGAAAGTCTCCGAACCTCTGAACCTGCGTGCCAATGGCCCGCGCTCCCGTCACTGTCCCTTCCCCAGGAATTCTTTGCCGTTCCGGCCACCAGGCCCTTGAAACGACAACGGCGGATCGAGCTGCTGCCACCGCTCGATCCGCCGCCCTCGTCCCATCACTGGGTTCGTCCGACTGCGCATGCCACCTGGGGGGATGTCTGCTCGCTCGCGCGTCGGATCTCTCTGGTTCGATGAAAGCGGGTGCCTGTATGAAACCTGACTTTGCCTTTTGGGTCTTGATGCCCGTCTGTGCCCGTCCTCATCTGTGTGAACAGCATTGTCATGGGATTTTACGGGAAGCAACAAGTTTCTTACCCAGAAAATGCACCAGATGCTGGTACAGCATCCCACCAAGAACAGGATATCGTGTGGACTATCGGACCAAACTAGCAAACCTAGCGTAACATCGCCGGAAAATACACCATATATAGGTACTCAAGTGACGCCTACTAGTTCCCGTGATTTCCCGAAAATTTTCATGCCTCACCCAGATTCAGGCCGAGGAAGTCTGGCAGCAGGCCGGAATCCGACCTCTATCACGACGATTCACCCGCCCGTGATTCGAGTTTACCTATTTTTTGGGCCAAGCTCCCGTGACTTCCCGTAGGAGGCAAGCGCGTCCCATGATTTCCCCGAAAGGCCGCGGCGACGGCTCAGGCCAGCCCGCCCGCGATCAGGCGCTGCGCGAGGCGGGCATAGGCCTCCGCCATCGGCCCCTCGCCCGCCGCGATCGGCGTGCCGGCATCGCCCGCGAGACGGATCTCAAGGCTGAGCGGCACCTCGCCAAGGAACGGTACGCCAAGGCGCTGCGCTTCGACCGCGACGCCGCCGTGGCCGAAGAGATGCGCCTCATGCCCGCAGTTGGGACATATGTAAGTAGACATGTTCTCTACCAGTCCGAGGATCGGCGTCTTCAGCTTGCCGAACATGTCGATGGCGCGCCGCGCGTCGATCAGCGCCACGTCCTGCGGAGTAGAAACCACGATGGCCCCGGTCAGGTGCGTCTTCTGGCACAGCGTCAGCTGCACATCGCCGGTGCCGGGCGGCAGATCGACGATGAGGACGTCAAGCTCGCCCCAGGCGACCTGACCGAGAAGCTGTTGCAGCGCGCCCATCAGCATCGGGCCGCGCCAGACCACCGCCTCATCCTCTTTCAGCATGAGGCCGATCGACATCATGGTCACGCCATGTGCGATGAGCGGCAGGATGGTCTTGCCG
>DJUV01000285.1 GCA_002440625.1 Rhodobacteraceae bacterium UBA6273
ATGATCTGGCCGAGCACGTTGTTGATCTTGTGCGCGCCGGTGTGGTTCAGCTCGTCACGCTTCATGTAGATCTTGGCGCCACCAAGGTGGTCGGTCAGACGCTCGGCGAAATACAAGGGCGACGGCCGGCCGACATAATGCTTCCAGAGCCACTCCATTTCCGCCCAGAAGGTCGGGTCGGTCTTGGCGTGGTTGTACTGCGCCTCAAGCTCAAGGATGAGCGGCATCAGGGTTTCCGAGACGAAGCGCCCGCCGAAGATGCCGAACCGGCCGTTTTCGTCGGGGCCGGTCATGAAGGAATTGATGCGGTCGTCGGGCATTGGCGCGGCTCCTCTCAGGACAGATCGCGTTTAAAGCCAATATGCGACGCGGTAAAGCCAAGCCTTTCGTAGAAGCGCCGCGCGCGTTCGCGGGTGGCATTCGACGTAAGCTGAATCAGCCCGCAACCCGCCGCCCGCGCCCGCGCCTCAGCATCGGCCATCAGGTCAGCGCCGACACCCTGACCGCGCAGGTCGCCCCGGACCCGGACGCCCTCGATCTCGGCCCGTCGCGTGGCGCGAAGCGAGAGGCCGGTGATGAAGGTGATCTGGTAGGTGGCGACGATCTTGCCCGCGCGTTCGCCGACGATCAGATGGTTGGAGCCTTCGGCCCGCATCGCGTCATAGGCGGCAAGATAGCCCGATAGCGCCCCCGTCTCGCGTTTCGCGCCAAGATCGTCATCGGCCAGAAGCGCGACGACCGCCGCGACATCCTCGCGCCGCGCCGGGCGGAAGCGGATCATGCGATGCCCTTCGTGGCGGCGATGAAGGCGCGGATCATGGCTGCGTCCTTGACGCCCGGCGCGCTTTCCACGCCGGAAGAGACATCGACCTGCCGCGCCCCGGTCAGGCGGATCGCCTCGGCGACATTCTCAGGGGTCAGGCCACCGGCGAGCATCCAGGGGCAGGGCCAGTATTTCTTCGCGACAAGCCGCCAGTCGAAGGGAAGGCCGTTGCCGCCGGGCAGGATCGCACCCTTTGGCGCCTTGGCATCGACGAGAAGCTGGTCGGCGACCTTGCCATAAAGCGCGATCTGCTCGACATCCGCCGGCCCGGAAATGCCGATGGCCTTCATCACCGGCAATCCACAGCGGGCGCGCACCTCTGCGACCCGCTCCGGCGTCTCGCCCCCGTGAAGCTGGAGCATGTCGAGCGGGACGGTCCCGGTGATCGCGTCCAACTCGGCGTCCGACGCGTCGACTGTCAGGGCAACCTTGGCGACACCCTCGGGGGCCAATAGCGCCAGCGCAGCGGCTTCGGCGATCGAAACGGAACGCGGCGACTTCGGGAAGAAGTTGAACCCAAGGTATCGCGCGCCCGCCTCGACGGCCGCTTCGACATGGGCGGCCTCACGCAGACCGCAGATCTTGACCCGGATATCCATGCCCGAGCCTTAGCGCGTGGCGCGGTCGCCCTCAAGCAGCGCGATCACATCGTCGTCGGGCTTGCGGTTCTCAGTCCTGAGCTTGGACACCTCGCGGCGCAGATTGCCAGCCTCGCGCTTGTGTTCGGCCAAGGCCGAGCGGTGCTTGGCCTCGCGGAACCATTCCCAGACGAAGCCGATGCCAAGTCCGGCGAGGATGCCGGCGAAGATCACTATGAAGAGCGGCAGTTCGATCTGCCAGTCGCTGCCGAGAACCAGCGCCATGTCCTTCGGCAGTGCCCGCACCGTCACCGGATCGAGATTGGCCGAGGCCACCGCGAGAAGCGCGATACCAAGGAGGGCGAGGAACAGGATACGCAGGAATCTAAGCATGACGGCGGATTACTCCCCGTTGAGCCGGTCCCGCAAGAGCTTTCCGGTCTTGAAGAAGGGCACGTGTTTTTCATCGACCGGCACCGATTCCCCGGTACGGGGGTTGCGGCCGGTGCGGGCGTCGCGCTGCTTGACCGAGAAGGCGCCAAACCCGCGCAATTCCACCCGGTCGCCGCGCGCCATCGCCTCCACGATCTCTTCGAAGATCGTGTTCACGATCCGCTCGACGTCGCGCTGGAAGAGATGCGGATTCTCCTCCGAAATCTTCTGGATCAGTTCGGACCTGATCATGGATGTTCCCCCCTGGCAGACCGTCTGGCGCGGCGCACGTGATTTTCTTCGCCCGACTATAGCGCAAACATTCCGTCAAGGAACAATAAAGCCATTGGAATAAAGGGCTTTTTTCGCCGCGCGGCCGTGATTGCCCGACATATTCGCCCCGCTTTCGACGCCGCGGCGCAGCAATTCCGCGCCGAAACGCCGCCGGCGGCACAATGCGGGCAGCGGGGCGGCAACACGATTCGCCAAAGCAAACGGCCCCGCCTTTCAGACGGGGCCGTTCAATTCCGCCTTGCGGCAGGATCAGCGGTCGGACGAGCCTTTCAGCGCCGCGCCGAGGATATCGCCAAGCGAGGCGCCCGAGTCGGAGGAGCCATACTGTTCGACGGCTTCCTTCTCTTCGGCGATTTCGCGCGCCTTGATCGACAGGCCAAGCTTGCGGGTCTTGGCATCGACGTTGGTGACGCGAACATCGACGTGATCGCCAACCTGGAAGCGCTCGGGGCGCTGGTCGGCACGGTCACGGCTGAGGTCCGAACGGCGGATGAAGGACTTCATGCCGTTGTAGTCGACCTCGATGCCGCCTTCCTCGATCGCCGTGATGGTCACGGTGATGACCGAGCCACGCTTCACGCCGTCGATGGCTTCGGAGAAGGTGTCGTCGCCCAGAGCCTTGATGGAGAGCGAGATACGCTCCTTCTCCACGTCGACCTCGGTGACGGCGGCCTTGACCACGTCGCCCTTGCGGTAGTTCTGGATCGCCTCTTCCCCGCGCTGGTCCCAGCTGAGGTCGGAAAGGTGAACCATGCCGTCGATGTCGTTCTCAAGGCCGACGAACAGACCGAATTCGGTGATGTTCTTGACTTCGCCTTCGATCTGCGAACCGACCGGGTGGGTTTCCGCAAAGACTTCCCACGGGTTGCGCATGGTCTGCTTGAGGCCAAGCGAAACGCGGCGCTTCGCGGTGTCGATCTCCAGCACCATGACGTCCACTTCCTGCGAGGTGGAGACGATCTTGCCGGGATGGACGTTCTTCTTGGTCCAGGCCATTTCCGAGACGTGGACCAGACCCTCG
>DJUV01000345.1 GCA_002440625.1 Rhodobacteraceae bacterium UBA6273
TGGTGTTCCAGTCCTACGCGCTTTACCCGCATCTCGACGTCCAGGGGAACATGACGCTGGGCCTGAAACAGGCGGGCGAGACGAAGGCGGTGATCGACGAACGCATCGGCGTTGCGGCGAAGATGCTGTCGCTTGAGGCCTATCTGAAGCGCCGCCCGGCGGAACTTTCCGGTGGCCAGCGCCAGCGGGTCGCCATCGGCCGCGCCATCGTGCGCAAGCCCGAGTTGTTCCTCTTCGATGAGCCGCTGTCGAACCTCGATGCCGCGCTCCGCATGGCGACGCGGGTAGAGATTGCGCGGCTTCACCGGGAACTCGGTGCCTCCATGATTTACGTCACCCATGATCAGACCGAGGCGATGACGCTCGCCGACCGCATCGTCGTCCTCCGCGACGGGCGGATCGAGCAGGTCGGGAGCCCGATGGATCTCTACAACGACCCCGACAACCAGTTCGTCGCCGGTTTCCTCGGCGCGCCGTCGATGAACTTCCTGCCCGGCGAGGGTCAGGCCGCCGCCATCGGCATCCGCCCCGAACACCTGTCCATCTCGGCGACCGGCACCCTGCGCGGCACCGTCACCCATGTCGAGCGGCTCGGCGGAGACACCAACCTTCTGGTGGAGACGGCGCAGGGCATCCTCACCGTGCGGCTGTTCGGCCAGCACCCGCAGAAGGTCGGCGACAAGGTGATGCTCGGCTACGATCCGGCCCATGTCTACCGCTTTGACAACGGTGGGAAGAGACTCCGCTAGGTCAGACTCGTCACCCAGAGGATCGTCGCATCCTCCGGGCTGACGGAGACGACGTTGTGGCCCATGGTCGCGTCGTAATAGGCGCTGTCGCCGCGGCGAAGCTCGATCGGTTCGTAGAATTCGGTGTAAAGCCGGATGACGCCGGTCAGGACCATCAGGAATTCCTCGCCGTCATGGCGCACCCAGCCGCCGAATTCCTCAAGTGCGCGGGCGCGGATGCGGGCGGTATAGGGCAGCATCTTCTTGGTGGAAAGCGACGCCGCCAGAAGCCGGTGCTCATAGGTCGCCGTGGCATGGGCGTGGCCCTCGGCCTGCTTCGTCACCGACATCCGGCCGGAGACCTGCGCCTTCGACGGCGGGGTGAAAAGCTGCGGGACGGAGATGTCGAGGCCCTCGGCCAGCTTCTTCAGCGCCTCGTAAGTCGGCGACATCTGGCCGTTTTCGATCTTCGACAGGGTTGATCTCGCCAGCCCCGCCTGAACCGCCGCCTGTTCCAGCGTCCAGCCGCGCGCCTTGCGCAATTCCCGGACGCGCAGGCCAAGGTTCACCGGCTCCGCCCGTTCGGCGGTCTCGCCATTGGCGCGGGCGATGCGGATGATCCCGGTCGGGTCGAGGTCGCTCATCTGTGCGGCTCCTGCGGTCGTCCTGTGCATTAACGCCAAATGCCTTCGGCTTGCAACGCCCCGGCCAGAGGCGTAGCCAAGGCGGATGCTGTCCGTCATCGACAACGGCGCCCCCGCGCCCTGCCCGGCTCCGTTCAATCTGGCGGAGCATGTGCTGGCGGCCGGACGCGCCACGCCGGATCGTATCGCGCTGGTGATCCTGCGCTCCGGCGGGGCTGAACGCTGGAGCTACGGGCGGCTTTCGGATGCTGTCTTGGGTGTCGCCGGTGGGCTTCTCGACCGGGGGCTGAAGCCGGGTGACCGGCTCCTCCTGCGGCTCGGCAATGGCGTGGGCTTTCCTTTGGCCTTCCTCGGCGCCATCGCCGCCGGGATCGTCCCGGTGCCGACGCCGGCCGGGCTGACCGCGCCCGAAGTGGCGCGCGTGGTCGCCCTGACCCGCCCCGCGATGATCGTCGCCGGGCCTGGGATCGCCCTGCCCGATCCTTCAGCCGTCCCGGTTCTCGCCGAAGCCGACCTGCGCGGCTTCGAAGGCGGCCCGCGCGCCGGTTGGGCGATGGGCGATCCCGACCGGCTTGCCTATGTGGTGATGACCTCTGGCACCTCAGGCACGGCGCGCGCCGTGGCCCATGCCCATCGCGTGGTCTGGGCGCGGCGGATGATGCATCAGGGCTGGCAGGGGCTTGGGGCAACGGACCGGCTTTTCCACGCTGGCGCGCTCAACTGGACCTATACGCTTGGCGCGGGCCTTCTTGATCCCTGGGCGGTCGGGGCAACGGCGATGGTTCTGGCCGACGGCACCGGCATCGCCCAGATCCCACTTCTGCTGAAACGCCATCAGGTCAGCATTTTTGCCGCTGTTCCGGGGGTTTATCGCAAGATCCTCAGCGAGAACCCGGCGCTTTCGCTGCCGGATATACGCCACGGGCTATCGGCGGGCGAAAAGTTGTCCCCGGCACTCCGGGCCGCTTGGCGCGCGGCAACCGGCACCGATCTGCATGAGGCATTCGGCATGTCGGAAGTGTCGACCTTTCTGTCATCCTCTCCCACCCGGCCCGCACCCGAGGGTGCCACTGGCTATGCCCAGCCAGGGCGGCGCATCGCGGTTCTGGGCGAGGATGGCGCACCGGTGGAACGCGGGATGCAGGGCGTGCTTTCGGTCCATCGCGACGACCCCGGTCTGTTCCTCGGCTTTCTCGATGGCGAAACGATCATGCCGCCACAGGGCGACTGGTTCCAGACCGGCGACATTGTAACGATGGCTGACGATGGCGCCGTCGAAAGCCTCGGGCGTAGCGACGACATGCTGAACGCCGGTGGCTTCCGCGTCTCGCCGGGTGAGATCGAGGCGGTGATGAACGCCCATCCCGGCGTCACGGCGAGCGCGGCGGTGGAACTGACGGTCCGGCCCGATGTCACTGTCATTGCCCTCGCCTATTCCGGCGCTGCCGACACCGGTGCGCTTGAGGTCCATGCCCGCGCCAACCTCGCCCCCTACAAACAGCCGCGTCTGTATCTGGCGCTGGAGACGCTGCCTGTCACTGCGAACGGCAAGATCAATCGTCGCGCATTGCGTGAAGAGTGGAAGGTAACAATATGATAAAGATGGATATCATTTCGGACGTGGCCTGCCCTTGGTGCTACGTCGGCAAATCCTACCTTGACCGCGCGCTTGAACAGCGCGCCGATCATCCCTTTGCCCTTGAATGGCATCCATTCCAGTTGAACCCCGATATGCCGAAGGGCGGCATGGACCGGCGCGAGTACATGGCGCTGAAATTCGGCGACCGTGACAACGTCGTTCGGATCCACGCACCGCTTCTGCAACACGCCGAGAAGGCCGGTATCACCTTCAACCTCGACCGCATCGCGCGGACGCCCAATTCGCTCGACGCGCATCGCCTGATCCACTGGGCCGGGCTTGAGGGGCGGCAGACGCCGGTCGTCTCCGCCCTCTTCCGCGCCTATTGGGCCGAAGGGCGCGACATCGGCGATGCGGGCGTGCTGGCCGACATCGCCGGCGAGAACGGTCTTGACCGGGCGATGATCGCGCGGCTTCTGGAAGGCGACAGCGACCGCGCCGAGATTACGGCCCGCGACACCCATGCGCGGGCGCGCGGCGTTAGCGGTGTGCCGACCTTCATCATCGACAACCGCTATGCGGTTCAGGGCGCGCAGCCCACTGAAAATTGGCTGAATATCATTGACGAAACTATTGATAACATGAAGGAAGCGCGGAATGTTTGACGCCACGCAACAGCCTATCCGGCGCTTGCCGGTGGGCGAATTCACCGGCATGCTCGCCCTGCTTTTCGCGACCATCGCCTTTTCCATCGACGCCATGCTGCCGGCGCTCCCGGCCATTGCGGCGGAGCTTTCGCCCGATGCCGTCAACAACGCCCAGCTTGTCCTCTCGTTCTTCGTCCTCGGCATGGGCGTCGGCACGCTTTTCGTCGGGCCGATTTCCGACGCCATCGGCCGCAAGATCACCATCGCCTGGGGCTTTGCGCTTTACGTCGTGGGGTCTGCGCTGGCCTGGTACGGAGCAGGCCTCGAATTCCTGCTGATCGCCCGGTTCCTGCAGGGCCTCGGCGCCTCATCCCCGCGTGTAGCCGGGATGGCGCTGGTCCGCGACCTTTATGCCGGGCGTGAGATGGCGCGGATCATGTCTTTCGTGATGATGGTCTTCATGGTCGTCCCGGCGCTGGCACCTCTCATCGGCCAGGCGATCATCGGTACTTTCGGCTGGCGCGCGATTTTCCTGGCCTACATCCTTTTCGCTCTCGTCTCGCTCAGCTGGGTGTCGTTCCGGCAGGCCGAGACGCTTGCGCCCGTCGACCGGCGCCCGATGACGGCGGCCAACCTCTGGTCGGGGCTCAAGGAGGTTCTTTCGTCGGCCGAGGTCCGGGTCTATATCATCGTCATGTCGCTCGGCTTCGGCCAGATGTTCGCGCTGCTGTCCTCGATCCAGCCGATCTTCGACACGACCTATGGGCTTGGGCACAGTTTTCCCTTGTGGTTTGCTGGGATAGCGGCCTTTTCTGCCTTCTCGTCCTTCATCAACTCGCGCTTTGTCATGCGTGTGGGCATGCGCAAGCTCGCCGCCATCGCCTATGCTTGTGCGACGGTTCTGTCGCTGGTGGCGCTCGTGCTGATCGGCACCGGGATGGTCGAGGGCATGGTCTCCTTCGCGGTCTTCTACGTCTGGGCGATCAGCGTCTTCTTCATCGCCGGCCTCACGTTCGGAAACCTCAATGCGCTCGCCATGCAGAAACTGGGCCATATCGCCGGGATGGCGACTTCGGTCATCACCGCCATCTCGACGGTGGCGGCAGCCTTCATCGCCGGGCCGGTGGGACTGGCCTACAACGGCACCGCCGTTCCGGCGATCATCGGCGCGGTGGTCTGTTCGGCCATCAGCTACGGGCTGATGCACTGGAGCGAGAAGCGGTTTTGAGCCTCAGGCCGCAGGCACCGGCTTCGGTGCCTCGGCCTTTTCCGCCAGATCCTTGGCGATGGCGAAGGCGCCCTTGATCTTCTCGCTGTCCTTCGTCCAGTCGCGGCGGATGATGATCTTGTTGTCCTTGATCTTGGCGAGGCCCTTCTCGCCCTGAAGAAAGTCCACCAAGCCCTTGGGATTGGGGAATTTATCCATGTGGAACTGGACCGTGACGCCCTTCGGCCCGGCATCGAGCCGGGCGATATGGGCGCGGCGGCACATGGCCTTGATCCGCATGAC
>DJUV01000248.1 GCA_002440625.1 Rhodobacteraceae bacterium UBA6273
CCAGGTCCGCGCCCCCTGCCCTCTCGCCGTCATCGGCACCGACGAATTCAAGACGGGCATTGCGATAACCTTCGCGTGCGATCCAGAGCTCGGCTGCGGTGACGGACTCCGCCAGATGCAGCAGTTCGGTGTTGCCACCGAAGTCGAGGAGCACGCGGACCTGCCCGGGCTTCGGCTCCTCGGCTACCTCGAAGATCAGACGGCTATCCGCCGAATGGCTGCGCATGATGGTGACGAGGATCACTCCGTCTGAGGAGAAGTTCCCCTCATGCAGCGTGAAGGAGGCAGGTGCCGTCCAGGTCGGATAGACCCGAGGCGGCTCCTTCTTCACGAGACGCCCGACGCCGTTCGAGCGCTCCCAGGCCGCGAGCTTCTTGGTGAAACGTGCCGGCGGCTTGGGACTGCCGTCGGTGTAGCGGATAAGCGCCCCGAGGGGGGCTGAGTCGATGATGGTCGTTGCAGACATGATTCCTCATCCTGAACGCGAGATTTCGCATTCATCATATTGATATTACTGTCTTTTATCAGAGTTAGGGGCGGGTTTCCCCGCCCCGGATGGCTCAGATCATTCTGCAGCCATCATGGACGCAGCACTCTCCGGCAGATCGGCCGTCAGGAAGGCCGGGAGATCGACATCCTCGGGTTCGCCCGCGTCCTCCCCCTGCCCTTCTGCGATCTCCTCGACATCGCGTGCGACCAGATCGGCCCGGCGCAGGACCTCGGGCAACCAACCACTACCCTTGAGGAGCCGCTCGGCTTCAGTGGCCATCTCGCCCTTCTTCAGGTGATCGAGAAGCTGCGCGGTCCCTTCCCCCTTCGCCTCGCGCACAGCCTCGAGGATCCGGGCCTTGGGCACGCGGTTGAGATAGCCATCGCCCGTCGGCTCCCAGCCTGCCTCGACCATGTCGAGATCGACCGCGCAGGCCAAGAGATCGGCATGCGCCATGCGGCGGGTCAGACCGCTGGCGGAGATGCCCGCACCATAGGGGTTCACCTTCTCATGGAGCGCGTTGATCCCGAAGCTGAGGCAATGCGCCAGCAGAGCCAGACGGCTACCCTGGTCTAACACCGTCAGATAGTCCCAGAGCGTTGCATCGTCTCCGAGGGGCAGATCAGCCTCCCACGCAGCGTGACGCTCGTCAACCAGCTTGGCGACGACGCTGTCTTTCAGATCGGGTGCCTGCGCCGACATGTAGACATGACGCACCGAAGCCTCGAGGCAGCTGCCTGTGGCGGAGGAGGTTCGGAAAGCATCCGTCACCAGCTTCAGAAGCAGGAGCGTCAGCGCCACGTCCGGTGAGCGCCCGATGGCCTCGCGCAACGCCAAGGTGCGGTGGGCCGTCAGTTCCATGACCAGCCGCTCGGGCAGCGGCTTCAGCGCGCCGTCGTCTTCTTCCTCCGACAGGTCAGCACCGATCGGCTGACCACCCGAAGTGATGACGGTGCCGCCGACAGAGGTCCCCGAGGGTTTCCAGCTGGAAACACCGACATCATCCCCCTGCCCCATGGCATCCGCGCCATCACCATCCTGGACTGCGGTCTCCTCGTGCGGCTCGTCCTCTGGCCGAACGTACCCGCGATAGATCGCGAGACCGCCATCCCGATCCAGCGTCACGAAGACGCCCGCGCGCGCAATCTCGGTCGGGTCGTAGATCAGAGGCCGCTGTTCAAGCGCTTCCATCGCCATCTCGAGTTGACCCAGCCGGGCATCGATCTCCTCGGGGTATTCGTCCTGGCCGGAGTATTCCTCTTCCAGCGCACGATACTCGGCGAGGAGCGTCGCGTGGGACGCGCTTTCCTCGTCGGTCATCGGGGCGGGATCACCGACGAGACGCCGCAGACCGTGGCTATAGCCGTAGGGCAGGTCGGTCGCGACCTCAATCCAGTTCCAGCCCTCGGAGCCCAGAGCCTCGGCTTCTGCCTGTAGCTTCGCGGCCACCAGCCGGTCCAAAAGGGCAGGGTCCTCGAGCCAGCCACCGTCGTCGCCCTGAAACAGATCGCGCAGTACCACGCCGCCTGCTGCCTCATAGGTATCAATACCGACGAAAACCGCGCGACGATCCGAGGCTCGAACCGAAGTCTCCGTCAGCATGCGACGAATGGCGTAGGGCTCCTTGTTCCAGGAGTTCTTCACTGCATCCCAGACCTGCACCTGACGCACGTGGTCGGTGTTCACCGTGAAGGCCATGAGCTGTTCCAGCGTCATGCCGTCTTCGGCATAGACTTCGAGAAGGGCAGGGGCCACAGAGGCGAGCTTAAGGCGCTGCCTGACGATCTGCGGCGTGACGAAGAAGGCTGCCGCAATCGCTTCCTCCCCCTGACCCTTTTCGCGCAGAGCCTGGAATGCGCGGAACTGGTCGAGCGGGTGCAGGGCAACGCGCTGCATGTTTTCCGCCAGCGAGTCGTCCTCAGCGAGGATCTCCGACGCCGCATCCCGCACGATGCAGGGGATCGGCGCGGCCTTCGCCAGCCGCTTCTGCTTCACCAAGAGCGACAGCGCCTGGAAACGACGACCACCGGCCGGGATCTCGAACATTCCGGTGTCGACGCCATCGGCATCGAGCATGGGCCGCACGTTCAGGCTCTGCAGGAGTCCGCGCCGCGCGATGTCCTCGGCCAGCTCTTCCACCGAAACGCCCGCCTTGATGCGCCGCACGTTGGACTGGCTCAGCACGAGCTTGTCGAAGGGGATGTCCCGAGACGGGGACAGGGTGACTTTCT
>DJUV01000247.1:0-21800 GCA_002440625.1 Rhodobacteraceae bacterium UBA6273
CTCGTTCCGCGAGGTCGATTTTTCCACCGCCGGGATCGGTTTCGTGATGGTGATGAACCCCGCCGCGCTCTCCGGCGCGCCGCACAGTTTCATCGCCACGGTCTATGCCGACCGCGCGGCCGAGGCACCGGTCCTGCGCGATCTGGCCAGCGCCTATCCCAACATCACCGCGATCCGCATCCGCGACGTGGTGGACCGCGTCGGCGAGGCGCTGGCGGCCATCGCGCGGGCGACCTCCATTGCGGCGATGGTGACGCTGTTGACCGGGCTTGTCGTGCTGATCGGCGCCGCTGCATCTGGCGAACGCGCGCGGGTCTACGAGGCGGCGGTGATGAAGACACTGGGCGCCACAAGGGGAACCATATTGAAAAGCTTCGCTCTGCGTTCCGCGCTGATGGGGGCGGCGGCGGGGGTCGTTGCGGTTGTCTTCGGTGGTCTCGCCGGCTGGGCGGTGATGTATTTCGTGATGGAGGCCGCGTTCCGCTTCGAACCCGTCTCAGCCATCCTCATCGTCGCGGGTGGTGCCGCCGTCTCGCTCCTCGCGGGGCTGGCCTTCGCGCTTCGCCCCCTCTCGGCGCGCCCGGCACAGGTGTTGCGCGCCCGCGACTAGCGGCACATCATGGTGGGAAGAGCCGGTATTGTCCCCGATTCTGCACGATTCCGTCGCTCTCGTGCCAGAATTGTTGAAGAAATAGAACTTATAGGCACCAGCCCGGCCGCCGTGCGTTAGAGGCGGGAGCCGATCAGAGGAGTCGTGACCATGTTGACCCGCCGCCAGTTCGCCTACGGCCTTGCATCCGCCGGCCTCGCCTTGACGGCAACACCCGCGCTCGCGATCCTGGCGCCCGACATCACGCTGCCCGCAGCACCCATTGCCGGCGTCAACATCGCGCCGGAGCTCTATCCGACCATCGTAAAGGTCCGCCGCGACCTCGCGCCCGGTTCGATCCACGTCATTTCCTCCCAGTACTTTCTCTATTTCATCGCCCGCAAGGGCATCGCGATCCGCTACGGCGTCGCAGTCGGCAAGTCGGAACTGGTGTTCCGCGGCGCCTGCGTCGTCGGCAAGAAAGCCGAATGGCCAAGCTGGACGCCGACGCCAGAGATGATCGAGCGCAACCCTGCGGCCTACAAGAAGTACGAAGACGGGATGCCGGGCGGGCCGAAGAACCCGCTGGGCGCGCGGGCCATCTATCTCTACCAGGACGGTCGCGACACGGCGATCCGCATTCATGGGACGATCGAGCCGAACTCGATCGGCAAGTCGGTATCGAATGGCTGCCTGCGCATGGTCAACGAACACGTCATCGACCTTTACAACCGGGTCGAGATTGGCGCGCAGGTGATGGTTTACTGACTGCACTTCCGGCCCGCGCCGTCAAAGGCTAAAGACGGCACATGGCGCTGACCCTGACCTCTCTCACCGAACACGCCGAACTTGGTTTCGACGCGATCATCGACGTCCGCTCGCCATCGGAGTTCGCCGAGGATCACCTGCCCGGCGCCATCAGCCTGCCGGTTCTCGACGATGAGGAACGCGCAAGGATCGGCACGATCTACAAGCAGCAGTCGCCCTTCCTTGCCCGCAAGATCGGCGCGGCGCTTGTCGCGCGGAATGCCGCGCGCCATCTCGAAGGGCCGCTGGCGGAGATGCCGGGCGGCTGGCGTCCCCTAGTCTATTGCTGGCGCGGCGGCCAGCGCTCCGGCTCCTTCGCGACGATCCTGTCGCAGGTCGGCTGGCGGGTGGAACTGGTCGCGGGCGGCTACAAGGCCTGGCGGTCGCTGGTCGTCGCGGCCCTGAACGAACCGCCCGCCGCGCCGGTCATCGTCCTTGACGGCAATACCGGCTCGGCCAAGACCGAGTTGCTCGGCCTTCTCGGCCAGCGCGGGGTCCAGGTGCTTGACCTTGAGGGACTCGCGAACCATCGCGGGTCGCTCTTCGGCCATATGCCGGGCGGGCAACCCGGCCAGAAGGCCTTCGAAGGCCGGATCGCCACGGCGCTCGCCGCGCTCGATCCGTCGCGCCCGCTGGTGGTGGAGGCGGAAAGCTCGCGCATCGGCAACCTCGCGCTACCCAAGGGCCTCTGGGCGGCGATGAGCATCGCGCCGCGCGTGCATATCCGTGCCGAGTTACCCGCCCGCGCCAGCTACCTCTCGCGGGCCTATGCCGATCTTGGGGGCGATGCGGAGCGGCTTGCCGGGGTCATCGCGCTGCTGCGATCCCAGCATTCAGCCGAGGTCATCGACAACTGGCTGACGCTCTCCGCCACCGGCCAGACGGCAACGCTCGCCGCCGACCTGATGCAGCGCCACTACGATCCGCGCTATGAGAAACACCGCGCCCGCTTCACCCGCCCCGGCGATACCGAGGTCACGGCAGATGACTTGTCACCCGAGGCGCTCCCCGCTCTCGCCGACCGGATCGCCACCGTGCTGCCCGGCCTCGCCCCGTAGGCCGGGGTTCACCCCGGCATTCTCCCGCCCCGATCCGGTCCCCCTCAATTCTCCACCGTCAGGAACGGCGCGCCCTCTTCCACCGCGCCGATGATCGCCGCCGCCTCGCCCGCGTCCCGCAGCCGGGCGACGATGTCGCGGGCGTGAGAGGCCGGGACCGCCGCAAGAAGCCCGCCCGAGGTCTGCGGATCGAAGAGAAGCTCCGCCCTCGGGCTTTCGGTCCAGAACATCCGCGCCGCCGCCGCCCGGTTGGCGGGCAGGATCGTCGATCCGTGGCCGGAGGCCGACAGCGCCTCGGCCCCCGGCAAAAGCGGCACGAAGGTCAGGTCGATATGCGCGGCGGCGCGCGAGGCGGTCATCATCTCCAGAAGATGCCCGGCAAGGCCGAAGCCGGTCACATCGGTCATCGCATGGGCGTGCGGCGAAAGGATGCGCGCCGCAGCCCCTTGCGGCCGCGCCATCGAGCGAAGGCAGGCCGCCACCACCTCGCCCGGCGCCGCGCGGAGCATCTCGGCGGCAAGGATCACGCCGGTGCCGATGGGCTTCGTCAGGATCAGCCAGTCGCCGGGCTTGGCGCCAGCGAGCGTGATCGGCGCATTGGCGGCAAGGCCGGTCACGGTGAAGCCCACCGTCATCTCCGCCCCCATCGTCGTGTGGCCGCCGACGATCTCCGCCCCTTCGGCGGCAAAGACCTCGGCCGCCGCGGCCATGATCTCGCGCAGGGTCTCGCGTTGCAGCTTCGGCGCCATGCGCGGCAGGATCACCTGCGACAGCGCCGCCTGTGGCCGCGCGCCCATCGACCAGACATCGCCCAGCGCATGGATCGCGGTGATCCGCGACAAGAGCCAGGGGTCGTCGGTGAAGGCGCGGAGGTGATCGGTGGTCAGCACCTGATAGCCCTTGCCCGCCGCCAACACCGCCGCATCATCCCCGGCCCCGAGAAGCACATCCGCCCGCCCGACGCGCGGCAGATCGGCGAGGACCGAGGCGAGATCGCCAAAGCCAACCTTGGCGCCGCAGCCCGCGCACAGCGGCTTGTCGCCAAGCGTTTCGCGCACGCCGGCCGCCATCGTCTCGGGCAGTTTCGGCGCCTCCATCACGGGCAGATTGCTGAACTTCGCCATGAAGGCGCGGTCGATCCGGTCCTTCCAGCGCCAGAGCGCCGGGCCGTCGAGCCTCAGCCCCCATTTGTCGGCGACAGCGGCCCTGTGGCCGGTGGAGATCAGCTTCAGGTAATCGCTCTGCGGATGGTAGGGCCGCATCTGGCCCTGCCCGGTCAGCGCCGCTTTCAGGTTCTCATGCAGGACCGGCGCCTGCCGCACGGCAAAGACGCCGGCCTTGGGACGCGGCGCATGGGCCATGGCCGCGACGTCCCCGCTGGCGAAGATCGCAGGATCGGCCACGGATTGCAGCGTCTCGCCGATGGTGACGAAACCGTCCACATCGGCAAGGCCGGTCCCTGCCAGCCACGGCGCCGGCCTCGTCCCCGCCGCGCCGATGATGAAATCCGCCGCCACCTGACGGCCATCGGCCAAGGTCACGCCAAGGGCATTCGCCTCGACCACCGGCAACCCGGCCAGAAGCGCCACATCGGCACGCTCAAGATGCGCGAAAAGCGCCCGTCGCGCGCCCTTGCCGAGAAGTGCGAGCGGCGCCCCCGCCTCGATCACCGCAACCTGCGCGCCCTCGCCCAGCCGGTACTTGGCGGCGAGCGCCAGTTCCACCCCGGCCACGCCGCCGCCGATCACCGTGACGGTGGGCGCGCGCCTGCCGGCCCTCACCTCGCGCAGGAACCGTGCCCAGCGCGCGGCGAAGACGTCGAGCGGTTTCGCCGGCACCGCATGGTCGGCAAAGCCCGGCAGGTCCGGCATCCCCGACGAAATCCCGATGTCGAGGGAGGCCAGGTCATAGGCCACATCCGCCCGCCCCGGCACGATCACCCTTTGCGCCTGCCGGTCGATCCCCTCGGCATGGCCAAGGATCAGCCGCGCCCCGGCGAAACGGGCGAGTTTCACGAGGTCGATCTCCAGCGCCTCGCGCGGATAATGCCCGGCGACATGGCCCGGCAGCATCCCCGAATAGGCCGCCGTCGGCTCCGGGCTGATGAGCGTCAGCCGCGCGCCCGGCAGGGGCGCCATCCCCCACATCCGCAAGAGAAGCGCATGGGTATGCCCGCCCCCGATCAGGACCAGATCGCGCGTGAGTGGGATCGCTGCCTGCATCCGCCCATTCCTCCCCGCCCTCTTCGTAGCGGCTCGCTTCGGCTTTGGCGATGCCCGGCCTTGGCCGCAGCACCTGATCGCGCTAAGGATCGGCCTCGCGGTAACGGAGAGGGGCGTCATGCGGGTCTATATCAGCGGCGCGGCGGGGTTCATCGGCTATCACCTCGCCCGGATTCTCCTCGACGAAGGCATGACCGTGCGCGGGATGGACGGCATGACGGATTACTATGACGTCAGCCTGAAGCGCGGCCGCCTCGCCGGGCTGATGCAGCATCCGAATTTCAGCTTCGCCGAATTCATGCTTGAAGATGCCAGCCGGCTTGCCAAGGACATCGCCGATTTCCGCCCCGATGCGGTCGTCCACCTCGCCGCACAGGCCGGGGTGCGCTACAGCCTTGAAGCGCCGCGCAGCTACCTGTCGTCCAACATCGACGGCACCTTCAACATCATGGAGGCGGCGCGCGATGCCAGTGTCGGCCACCTCCTCCTCGCCTCGACCTCCTCGGTCTACGGCGCCAATACCGCGATGCCGTATCGCGAGACCGACAAGTGCGACACCCAGGTCTCGCTCTATGCCGCGACCAAGAAGGCGACCGAGAGCCTCAGCCATTCCTGGGCGCATCTCTGGGGCCTGCCCGTTACCTGCTTCCGGTTCTTCACCGTCTACGGGCCGTGGGGCCGGCCCGACATGGCGCCGTTCAAGTTCACCAAGGCGATCCTCGCCGGCGATACCATCGACGTCTATGGCCATGGCAAGATGTTCCGCGACTTCACCTATGTCACCGACCTTGTCCGCGCGATCCGGCTGCTGATCGACACGCCGCCGGTGCGCCCCGCCAGCCCCGAAGACATTGCCGAGGGCGACAGCCTGTCGCCCGTCGCCGCATGGCGCGTGGTGAACATCGGCAATGGCGAGAAGGTGGCGCTTGAGGATTTCATCGCCGCCATCGAGGCGGCGACCGGCAAGAAGGCCAGGAAGCACTACATGGAGATGCAGAAGGGCGACGTGCCTGCGACCTGGGCCGACAATGCGCTTCTCCGCCGCCTGACCGGCTACCGGCCCGAAACCGGCATCGTCAAGGGCATGGCCGCGACCGTCGACTGGTACCGTGACTACTATCGCGTCTGAGCGGGTTTTCCGGCTTGACGTCCTTGGGGGCCTGACTTACCTAGCGCCCCCAGTGGCTAGGTAGCTCAGCTGGTTAGAGCGCGCGACTCATAATCGCGAGGTCGAGGGTTCGAGTCCCTCCCTCGCCACCACTTCCCTCAAGAGCCAGCGCATGACTGCGTATGCCAAAACCGCACCTGCAATTTCCGCCGCGACAAAGGCCGGCACATCCGCCGGACGGATGCCGGCGAAAGTGTCGCTGAAGGCTCGCGCGACGGCCACCGCCGGATTGGCGAAGCTGGTCGAGGCGGTGAACCAGTAGGCCGCCGTGATATAAAGGCCCACCAGCACCGGCACCGCATCGGGCCGCGCGCGCAACCCGCCAAGAATCGTGGCGACAAGGCCGAAGGTCGCGACCGCTTCGGCCAGCCACTGGCCGGTGCCGGTCCGCACGGTGGAGGACAGCTGCCAGACCGGCAGGTCGAACATCAGATGCGCCAGAAGGCAGCCAGCGATGCCGCCCACTACCTGCGCCGCCGCATATCCCAAGGCCAGTCCCGGACCGATCTCCCCCCTCAGCGCGAAGACCATGCTGACGGCTGGGTTGAAATGCGCGCCCGACAGCGGGCCGAGGATGGTTATGAGGACGACAAGCACCGCCCCCGTCGCCAGCGTATTGGCCAGAAGCGAAACGGCATCATCGGTGGACAGCGCATCAGCCATGATGCCAGACCCGACGACTGTCGCCACCAGAAGCCCGGTGCCCAGCGCCTCGGCTACAAGGCGGCGCGCGGGGTCAGCGGTCATCCTGCCCCTCACCGATGGCCTTGAGGTGACTGTGCAGGGCCATGCCGTCGATCGAATTCAACGGCAGGTTCACGAAGGCCGCGATCCGGTTCGACAGCGCCCGGTAGGCTTCGGCAAAGGCGAGGCCGCGCTCCGCCTCGTTGCCTTCGGCCGCCGCCGGATCGGGGATGCCCCAATGCGCGGTCATCGGATGGCCGGGCCAGAACGGACATTCCTCGCCAGCGGCGGAATCGCAGACCGTGAAGATGAAATCCATCTGTGGCGCTTCCGGCCCGGCAAACTCGTCCCAGCTTTTCGACCGGGCGAAGGCGGTGTCGTGGCCTTCCCGTTCCAGAAGCGCGATGGCCAGCGGGTTCGGCTTGCCCGTGGGCCGCGACCCGGCGGAAAAGGCGCGGAACCGTCCAGCGCCTTCGCGGTTCAGGATGGCCTCCGCCAATATCGACCGGGCGGAATTGCCCGTGCAGAGGAACAGCACGTTATAGGGTGTCGTCATCGCTCAGTCTCCACAAGCGCAGGCCACGGCCTCGATCACCGGCTGACAAAGTTCAGGCCGGCCGCCGCAGCAATCCTCCATCAGATAGGCAAGAAGCCCGCGCATCCCCTCCATGTCCGCGAAGTAGCGGACGGCCCGCCCCTCGCGCCGGTTTCTGACCAGCCCGGCAGAATGCAGGATCGTCAGATTGGCCGACATGGTGTTCTGCCGTACCTCAAGCGCCGCCCCGATCTCACCCGCCAGCATGCCGTCGGCGCCCGCTTTCACCAGCAACCGAAAGACGTCGAGGCGTGTGTCCTGGCCGAGCGCCGAGAGGGCCGTGAGGCTGCGATTCCTGTCCATATATCCAGATTTCACGATTTATTGATTTATTCAAGCCAAATCGAGCTCACAATGGACAGACTCGAACTGATCTGGCGACCCCGGCAGGATTCGAACCTGCGACCTGCCGCTTAGGAGGCGGCCGCTCTATCCCCTGAGCTACGGGGCCTTGCCGACGTGGCGGCTCTCGGTCACTTGCGTCCGAGCCGGTTTGCCCGCTGGGCCTGCAAGTGGATAGGCTGCGCAGGTCCTGAATGCAAGCGAGCGTGGCAGGGCTTTGATGAAGCGGGCCGGTCCTGTTCGGCGATAGAGGCGGAACATGTCCTGGGGGTAGAGGAGGTGAGCGGATGTCTATTTGGCTGCTTTCGCTAGCTTCGGGCGCGCATCCCCCTCCGCCACCTTACTCGACGTGTTCCGCCATTGCGCTCTGGAGAGCCGCGTGACCACTCACGGCGCGACCTCCGTCGCGAAGCGCAGGAGGCTGGCGAGCGCCTCGCGTGCCAGTCCCGTCTCGGCAACGAGACCGCGACCGGCTTCGAGTTCACCCTCGTCTCCTTTACTGGCAACCGCCGGTGCCGGCGCAGGGGCGAGCGTCTTCAACGCCTCGGCCACACCGTCCGGCGCCGCTGCCGCTCCGCTCCGCCGGCCCCCCGCAAGCCACGCCGCGCGCGCGGCACCTGCGGCGTCGCCCGACCCGGAAAGTTCGGCTTCGGCCTTCTGCGGTTGGTTCTGCCTGAGGTAAGCCTCGGCCCGCAGCGCCGCGGCCTCGGAGCTTTCCGCCCCGGCAAGCGCGTCGAGCGCTGCCGCTGCGTCGCCGTCATCAAGCGCGCTCCGGGCGAGAATCAGCTTGCCGCGCCCGGTCGCGGCAGCCTCGCCTTTCAAGAGCGCCTTCGCTTCCGCGCCAAGTCCCGCGCCCGCCAGCCGTTCTGCCATATCAAGTCGCAGCAGCACGTCGGGATCAAATCGCAAGATCCGGTCTCGTTCCCGGTAGTAGTGGTTGAGAAGAGTCCAGTCGTCGCCTTTTCGGGCGAGCATTGCGAAAAGGCTGAGAAGCACCTCCTGCGCCAGGGGCTCGGGGAAGGCCTCCTGCCACCGCGCTTCCTCGCTGAAGGCGGAACCGAAGTCGCCGGTCGAGGCCAGCGACAGGATCTGCAGGACTGCAAGCTCCGGCCCCTTCTTTTCGTGACGGAATTCAGAGGCAAGTGCAGCCGCGCTTTCGGCGAGCGCGGGCGGCACCGCCTCATCGCGATCGAGACGCAGGCGGATGGCGCGGGACAAAGCTTCGGACGCTGCCGGACTGCCGCCCGTGGCGATTGTGTCGAGGCTCTCTTCGGCCGAGGCCGCATCGCCGCCGGCTTTGGCGAGGTCGGCACTGGCAATCTCCAGTTCCGGGTCAGCGGCCATGCCCGTGCGCAGAACGGCCGCGCGCGCGGCATGGGCGGCATCGGCGTCCCCCACGGCGATCAGGCGCTCCATCAGTTCAGGTCCCAGCAGACGGCGCAGATGGGCCGGAAGCGCGGAAAAGGCACCAAGGACGGCGGCGCTATTGATGTCGTTGCGGGCGCGTGGTTCGCGGGTTTCGAGAAGCGCCCAAAGCGCAACCGCGCCATCGCAGCTGGTGAAACCATTGAGCGTTGCAGGGGCTTTCTCCTCCCCGTCGACGATGGCCGCGAGCGTGCGGAGCCAGGGCGCATCCGCCTCGCCGACGACGAAGGCGTCAAGCGTCGCCCGCGCCTCTGCGCCGAAGCCCAGATGGATGTAGAGCCGGGCCAGCGCCACGACCTTGTCATGGTCCGGCTTGTCGAACTCTCCCACCAGACCCTGTCGACGCTCAGCGAGCTGATATGCCGCTGGCGTTTCGTCGCCCCAATCGGCGGGGGCGAAGGCGGAGTCCTCCGGGCAGGACCGGCCCTCGGCGGAGAGCGCGGCGTCGATTTCCGGGAAGCCAGAGTCGCGGTCGACGCTGGTTTCGACATGCAAGGGCAGGCCCGGATCGTCCTGCGGCGTTGTAACGGCGGGCGCGCGGTTCTCCGTCCCTGATGCCGCAACGGGTTCTGGCGCCGGATCGGGGAGTGGCGGGGTGTCGAAGGTGATGATCCCCTGCGCCGCCGCGCGTCCCAGTTGTTCGGCCAGTGCCTTGCGGATTTCATCGGCCCGGGAATCGGCGGGCACGAATGCAGCGGCTGCCGGCGGAGGCGTAGGGTCCGGGCGCTGGTCGCCGGAACCGGGCGGAAAAGCGGCGACTGGCGCCGCGCCCTTTTGCCAGTAGACCGGCAGGTGAGGGTCGGCCACGGGCGGCGTGATCGACGCAGGCTGCCAAGGCGACAAGGCTAGGCCGGTGACTTGCTTGCCGGCTGCCACGACCTGATCGCCCGCACCACCGCCATCCGGGGCTTCGAACGGGCTGCCGGCGGGCGGGGCGCCATCCTTGACGTCGATCACCACCGCGCCGCCCGCCGTCTCAAAGGCCGCCACGTGGCAGTTGCAGGGAACGGCAAGATCAAGGATGCCGCCGTCGCGTGCACCGAGATCTGCGACCCTGCCGCGCGGGATCAGGTCGAACGCGCCAGAAATGTCGAAACTCGTCACCGCGTCGGCTGCGCGGAACACATAGCCGTCTCGCCCTCGCGTCACGCTCCAGCCCGCTTGCGCCGTTCCCTCAAGGACGATGCGGGTAAAGCCCGGGTGTTCGCCGGACCTGACGCGCACCACCTCGGCGCGAAGCGGCAACGCATAGAAGAGCATGAGGGCGATTGTCGCAAAGATCGGGAAGGACAATCTCATGCCGCGTCCGACTTCACGGATTTCAACGCTTCCTCAAGGGCGGAAAAGCTTGGCCGCATGTGGTGGGGGGTGTTCTGCCGGCCAACCTCGATGCAGAGATTTGCCTGGTGGTTGTGCAGATTCGCCACCAGAACCTCGCGGATGAGGGCATAGAAGTGGCCATCCTCCTCGACCACGGTCTTCAGCTTGGCCGCGAAGGGGCCGACAATCCCGTAGGCGAGGAAAACCCCAAGGAAGGTGCCGACGAGCGCGCCGCCGATCATCTTGCCGAGGATCTCCGGCGGCTGGTCGATGGAACCCATGGTCTTGATGACGCCGAGCACCGCCGCGACGATGCCGAGCGCCGGCAAACCGTCCGCGACCGACTGCAGCGCATGCATCGAATGGAGCGAATGATGCAGGCTCGCGTCCAGCTGCTTGTCGAGCACCTCTTCGACCTGGTGCGGATCATCGTAGTTCATCGAAGCCGAGCGCAGCGTGTCGCAGATCAGGTCGACCGCTGCATGATCCGCGGCGATCTTGGGGTACTTCCCGAAGATCGAAGAGGTGTCCGGCGCCTCGACATGCTGTTCGATCGCGACCGGATTGCTTCGGGCGAGACGGATCAGTTCGAACAGGAGGCAGAGGAGGTCGCGGTAATCGTCCGGTTTCCATTTCGGTCCCTTGAAGACCTTGCCGATGTCCTTCAGCGTCTTCTTGATGGTGGCGCCGTCATTGGAGACCACGAAGGCGCCGACCGCCGCGCCACCGATCATGATCATCTCGAACGGCAGCGATTTCATGATGATGCCAAGCTTTCCGCCGGCGGCGACATAGCCGCCAAAGACCATCACGAAGATGATGACGATTCCAATGATGCCGACCATGACTGCCTCGGTTTGTTCGTGACCCGATCAGCTATCCGCTGCTCCGGTTAAGATTTTCGCTTCGCCGATCAGGACTTCGGTGCCGCGGCATTGCGACCGGCGAACTGGACGCTGATCGCGTAGGCCACCTTCGGGTCGAGCCCGGCCATGACCGCGGCGGCCGCTTCGGGCCGCATTCGTGACAGGAACCCGGCCGCGAAATCCGGCGCCATTTCACCGAAAAGTGCTGCGGCATCCTTCGGTTTCATCCGCTCATAGACGGCGACGAGTCGCGCCACGTCCTTTTCGGCGGCCTGATCGGCCTGCTCGATGGTGGCGGCGAGTTTCTGTTCGGCGGCCTCTAGGCTGGCGATCCGCTTTTCGGCTTCGCTTCCGGCGAGTGCGACAGCCTTTTCGCGCGCCGCGATCCCGTCTTCGCGCGCCGTGAGCCTCCTGTCGCGCTCCTTCAGATCGTCGAACAATGCCCTCGTCGCCGCATCTCCATCGGTACAAGCTGCCGTTTCCGCGGGGACCGCTTCGGCCGTCGCCGCGTCAAGGGCATGTCCCGCCGTCAGCCCGGCGCGCAGAAGACCCGAGGACGCGAGGAGCAGGAAGAGGACGGACAAGGCCCGCCTCCGCAGCCGAGGGGAGGAGGACGGGTTCATGCCGCTTCCTCCCCCGAAAGCGACCCGTCCGCGCGCCGGCGCAGCACCCGTCGCCGCAAGGGCGCGGAGTCTGCCGGCTCGGGAAGGTCGTGCATCGTGGCAAGCAGAAGTTCAAGCCGGGCAGCGGCGGCTTCGGCACGTTCGGTCATTCCGGCAAGCGACTGCGTCGATTCCTGTGCCGCGGCGCGGGCATGGGCCAGCGCGCGGGTCATGTCGTCGACCTGCACCGAAAGCACCGCCACAGCGCCACCTATGCCGTTTTCAAGCTGGCTGAAGACGCTCAGCCGCCGCGACAGCACGTGACAATAGACGGCCACGCCCAGTGCGCCTGCCCCCAGAAGAATATCGGCGATTAGTTCCATTCCGGCCCCGGCTCAGTTGATGACGAATTCAGTGACAAGAAGGTCCCGCACGCGCCCCTCGCCCGAGACCATCTGGACTCGCCTCAGCATCTGCGCCCTGAGGCGGGAGAGCGCAGTCGGGTCCTCAAGATCGCCGACCTCGACCGCCCGCAGGTAGCCGTTCAGAACATCCGTCACGCGCGGCATGATCAGCTTCATGTCGGCCTCACCTGTCTTCCGGACCTCGATCTGGCCGGTAAAGTGCAGGAACCTTCCGCCGGGTTCGGCGCCGAGGGAGACCACTATCGGCTCGATCGGCACGAAGGCAATCTCGGGCAAGGCATCCGGCCCTTTGTCGCCTTTGCCGTCTGCCGGTCCGGCACGGCCGAGAATCAGCCCGCTAAAGACCGCGTAGAACCCGCCGCCGCCCAGTCCGATCATCAGCACAAGCCCCAGAATCAGCGGCAGTTTCGACCGTTTTGGCGGCGTGGACGGGGCCTCGGGATGAGCGTCTGACATGGGTTTCTACCGTCTGATTTCATCCCGGTCATACGCCGGCCTGAGCTAACCGATTGTTAAGCGCGATCACCGAAGCATCGGGGGAAGGCAGAAGCCGCAGAGGGAGTCGCAGCCGTGGGTCAGTTCATTTCGGTCTGGAAATCCCTCGGCCTCAGGCGCCAGGTGATCGTCGCGGTGGCCACGCTCGCAATGTTCGCCGCCGTCATCGCTCTGGGCAAGTTCGCCACGCGCCCGTCGATGGCGCTTCTTTATTCGGGGCTCGACGCCAAGCAGTCGGGTGAGGTTCTGGCGGCGCTGGATCAGAACAGTGCGGCCTATGATGTCCGCGGGGCCGCGATCTACGTGGATGCGGCGCGGCGGGACGAGCTGCGCATGTCCCTCGCGGCGGGCGGGTTGCCGTCTAACAGCGGGTCGGGCTACGAGCTTCTCGACACGCTCTCGGGCTTCGGCACCACGTCCCAGATGTTCGATGCCGCCTATCTTCGTGCACGGGAGGGGGAGCTGGCCCGGACCATCATGGCGCTGCCGGTGGTGCGCAAGGCGCGCGTTCACATCGCCGATACGGCCGCGCGCGGGCTCAGGGCGATGTCACAGGCCTCGGCCTCGGTCGTGGTCACGACGACGGCGCCGC
Source organism: Rhodobacteraceae bacterium UBA6273 (assembly GCA_002440625.1). Lineage (GTDB taxonomy): Bacteria > Pseudomonadota > Alphaproteobacteria > Rhodobacterales > Rhodobacteraceae > Albidovulum. The sequence continues at coordinate 13,191 of DJUV01000247.1, forward strand.
TTTCGGCAAGCCAGGCGCGGGCGCTCCGTTACCTCGTTGCCTCCGCCGTGCCGGGGATGGCGCCGCAGGAGGTTTCGGTCATCGACAGCGAAAGCGGCCTCATCGAGGATGCGTCCGCGACCGCCGCAGCCAGCGAGGATCAGCGCGGCGAGGCGCTTCGGCGCAATGTCGCGCGTCTCATCGAGGCGCGCGTCGGCCTCGGGAACGCGGTGGTCGAAGTCGCCGTGGAAACCGTCACCGAGCGTGAGGCGATCACCGAGCGGAAGCTCGACCCCGAGGGCCGCGTGGCGATCTCGACCGATACCCAGGAAAGCGCGAACAAGTCATCCGACAGCGCAGGCGGCGCCGTCACGGTGGCCTCGAACCTGCCGACCGGCAGCGGGATCGGCAGCGACAGCAACGCGCAAAGCAGCAACAGCGAATCGCGCGAGCGCACCAATTTCGAGGTCTCCGAAACCACGCGTGAGCTTGTCCGCGCCCCCGGTGCCATCCGCCGCCTGACGGTTGCGGTCCTCGTCGATGGCGTCGCCGACCCGGCGAAACCGGAAGTCAAGGCGCCACGCGGCGACGAGGAACTGGCGGCGCTCCGTGAGCTTGTGGCCGCCGCCGTTGGGTTCGACGAAAAGCGGGGCGATGTCATCACCGTGAAGTCGATGGATTTCGAACCGGTCCTGCCCGGCGATGTGGCGGCGGGCGGCTTCGCGCTGGCCGACCTGCCAATCGACATCATGACGGTGATCCAGATCGCGGTCCTCGCGATCGTATCGCTGATCCTCGGCCTTTTCGTGCTGCGCCCGATCCTTCTGTCGCGACCAGGGCCAAGGCCGCTTCTCGCCGCTCCCGCGCCGGGCGCCGCCCTGACCGGCACCATCGAGGATGACAGACCGACCGCGGCGCCGCCGGCCCTCGCCGCCGCGCGAAACGCAGGTTCCGGCCCGGCGGCTGCGGAGGTCCCCGCCGATCCGGTCGCGCGGCTGCGGCAGCTGATTTCGGAGCGTCAGGACGAGACGGTGGAGATCCTGCGCGGCTGGATCGAAGAACCGGGGGAGAAGACGGCATGAGCCTGCGCGCCCTCCGGCTGGAGACATTCACCCCCGAAGCCCGTGGCCTGATGCGCGACGATCTTTCGGAGGCGGAGGCCGAAGAGGCGCGGCTCGCCGCCTATGAGCAGGGCCATCGCGCCGGCTGGGATGACGCCATCGCGGCACAAAGCGGCGACCTGACGCGGCTCCGCACCGATCTCGGCCAGAGCCTGCAGGACCTGAGCTTCACCTATCATGAGGCGCACAGCCACGTCCTGCGGAGCCTCGAGCCCCTCTTGCGCGACATGGTCGCGGTCGTGCTGCCGGCCGTCGCGCGGGAAACGCTGGCGCCGATCCTTCTCGAAGAGCTGAGGCCCCTCGCCGCCGAACTGGCCGGCGCACCGGTCGAGATCGTCACCCATCCTGACAACCTCGCCCTTGTCGAAGACCTCGTGGTCGCGCGGGCGGGTTTCCCGGCGACCTTGCGCGGCGAACCGACACTTGGCCGCGGGCAGGCGCATTTCCGCACCGGCGCCTCTGAGCGTGTCGTCGATCTCGATGGCGTGCTGGCCGCCTTGACCGAGGCCGTATCGGCCTTCTTCCACATCGCGAAAGAGGAGAGCCGGGCACATGGATGACCCGCTGGCCGCCGCCCTCGGCGAGGGCAATCCCTTCACCCAGGTACCGATCGAGATCACGGTGTCGGTCGGCCGCGCCCGGCCATTGCTCCGGGACCTCCTGATGCTCAAGCGTGACGCGGTTCTGTCGCTTGACCGCAAGATCGACGATCCGGTGGAACTCTATGTCGGCGAAAGGCTGATCGCACGGGGCGAGCTGACTGAGCTTGATCCGGCGGACGGTGGCGGGCTGGCGGTGCGCCTGACCGAAATCGCGCGGATCAACGATGCGCTCTGACCGGCTCTGGTTCGCACGCGCCGCCGGCGTTGCTGCACTTCTCCTCTCCGCCGCATCGCCCGCCGCCGCGCAGGAGATCGCGCTCGGCTCCGGCACGCTGACCGGCCAGTCGCTGTTCATCATTTCCGCGGTGACGATCCTCAGCCTCGCGCCGGGGCTTGCCGTGATGGTGACCTGCTTTCCCTTCATCGTCACCGTGCTGTCGATCCTGCGCCAGGGGATCGGACTCCAGCAGTCGCCGCCGAACATGCTGATTGTCTCGCTGGCGCTCTTTCTCACCTGGTTCATCATGGAACCGGTGATGACGGAGGCCTGGCGCGTCGGCATCTCACCCCTCATCGATGGCACGATCGACGCGTCGACGGCATTCGAACGCGGCATCACCCCGTTCCGGGGGTTCATGGCCGCGCGTCTTGATCCCGACACGCTTCAGGAACTCGCCGCCCTGCGCCCCGGCGCCATCGCGATCACTGACCCCACGCAGGCGCCGCTTTCGCTTCTCGTCCCCTCCTTCATGCTGTCGGAGATGTCGCGGGCGTTCGAGATCGGCTTCCTCCTTTATCTGCCTTTCCTCGTCATCGACCTCGTCGTCGCGGCGGTGCTGATGTCGATGGGCATGATGATGGTGCCTCCTGCCGTCGTCTCGCTTCCCTTCAAGCTCGCCTTCTTCGTCATGGCGGACGGCTGGTCGCTCGTCTCCGGCGCGCTAGTGCGAAGCTACATGTGAGTCGCCATTGCCAATGGTGGCGGCCGTGCTCCCCTCTTCGCCGGAAGGCGGGCGCGGGAAGGCGGGGTCATGAATCTGCACGCCCCTCCATGCGCAAACCGCTGACCCGCGCGGCAAAGGAATACGCTGGCAAACCCAGAAACGGAGCCTCAGACAGACGGCATGGACTGCCGCTGGCCAGTCTGAGCGTTTGGTACTCCGGTGTACCAGTGCTTCGGGCGGCGGGCTACTGCACCAGGAAATCTGCGTGCAGCGCTCCGGCGGCGTGGATGCTCTTCAGGATGTCGATCATGTCGCGCGGGGCCACGCCAAGGGCGTTCAGCCCGGATACAACGTCAGAAAGCGAAGACGTATCGGCCAGTTCCGCCATGCCGATCCCCGGCTCTTCCTGCATGGTAGCGGAACTGCGCGGAACCACCACGGTCTCGCCCTCGGCGAAGGGGTTCGGCTGCACCACGACCGGAGCCTCCTCCACCCGCAGGGTCAGGTTGCCTTGGCTGACGGCGACCCGGCTGATGCGGACATCCTCGCCGACGACGATCGTGCCGGACCGCTGATCAACGACGACGCGGGCGCGGACATCCGGCTCGATCGCCAGGTTCTCGATCCTGCCGAGGACATGCGCGGGCGAGCCCATCCGGGTGGCGCGAATGTCGAGGCTCACAGTGCCGGCATCGAGCATCACGGCAACGCCGCGGCCGAATTCCGTGTTGATGGCATCCTCGATCCGGCCGGCAGTCGTGAAATCGGGGGTGCGCAACGCCAGACGGACAGTCTCAAGCGCTGCGAAATCGAAGGGTATCTCGCGTTCCACCCGCGCACCCGCCGGAATCGCGCCAGAGGTCGGGACGCCCTGGACAACCGACGCTGCCTGTCCCTCGGCCGATACGCCACCGGCGATGATCGTGCCTTGCGCCACCGCGTAGATCTCACCGTCGGCGGCGTTGAGCGGCGTCATGATCAGCGTCCCGCCAAGAAGGCTTTTGGCGTCGCCAATGGCCGAGACGTTCACGTCGATCTGCCCGCCGGCGCGCGCAAAGGGAGGAAGGCTCGCCGTCACCAGGACTGCCGCGACGTTCTTTGGTCTGAGGTTCTCTCCCGTGACGTTGACCCCCAGACGCTCGAGGATGTTCGACATGATTTCTTCGGTGAAGGGCGCGTTGCGAAGCCCGTCCCCGGTGCCGTTCAGCCCGACGACGAGGCCGTAGCCGACGAGGTCATTGCCGCGCACGCCGTCGAATTCGACCATGTCCTTGATCCTGATCGGCGTGGCGGCGGCAGCGCCGGCGACGAGAAGAAACGCAGCGAAGGGGAGGTATTTCATCGCAGGAAATCCGCAAGCGACAGGCGCGAAAGGCGCGCGGTTATGGAATAGAGCGTTTCGATCTGGGATTGCGCCGACTGGAGCGCGGTTGCGGTCGCATAAGGATCGGCCGCCACAAGCGCCGACCTTGCGATGGCGAGCGACCCTGCCTCCGCTGCCGTCCGGCTGGCGCTTTCCGCGATATGCGCCTCGGCCGATCCGACGCGCGCCCTGAGCGTGGTGAGGCCGGAGCCGGCACCGAGGATCGTCTCGCCTGCAGTTCTGGTCATCAGTGCCCGCCCGGCGGCATCCCCGGCAAGCGCGCCATCGGCTACGAGGGAGGCGAGTGCCAGCCCCTTCAGCGTATCGCGGATCGCGGGATCAAGGGCGGTGACGTCAAGCGCCACAACGTCGTTCGCGCCGATAGCCACGGCGGATTGCGGCGCGGCGCCGCCATAGACCGTGTCGGCAAAGCCGCCGGCACCGGGCGGGGCGTCGAACCAGGTTTGAACGGCGGTGATGACGTCACTTGCCGTCGTCAGACCGGCGGTGGTCGTGGCAAGCGCGTCCAGAGTATCCCGCGCGCCGTTGATCGGTGCGCGGTCGGTGGCCGTTCCCGACAAGAGGAAGCGGTCGGCGATCTGCGTGTTCAGGGCAGCGACGGCGGACTGGAATTTCTGCCGGGCATCGACGGTCGTCGTCTCCACCATCTGCGCGGTGCCGACCGTGCCGGCATTGAGCAGCGACGGTGCAATGTCTTGCGAAAGCGACTGGACGGTGCCGAGGACGCGCTGCTGCCCTTCGGCGAAAAGTTCTGCTTCGCTTGCGGCGGTGCGGTAGCCATCGAGGAGGCGCAGGCTGTGGTCGAGACCGGCCAGCGCCTTGAAGTCGCCCGAGACGGCGGCACCGATATCGGCGCGCTGGCCGGTCGTCATTTCCTGCGTCAGGGTCGAGAGCCGGGTCTGGAGGCCCGTGTTGTGTCGCCGCATCTGGAAGCTTCGCGCGAGGTCGCCGATCGAAACCGTTGTCATCGTCACAATCCGATCAGGGTCTGGATGAGGTCGTCGATGGTCTGGATCACCCGCGCATTGGCCGAATAGGCCTGCTCCACCTGCAGGAGCGTCTGCAGTTCCGCATCGGTGTCGACACCATCCGCGAGTTGCAGCTCCGTCATCGCCGTCTGCCGGGACGCGGCATAGGCCTGGCGGAAGTCGGCCTGCTGGCGAGGGCCGGACACCTGCGAAAGTACGTCGGCGGCAAGTCCGGCAGCCGAGCGGGCCGCACCGGTGAAGGCGCCCGAGGCCGGAACGCGCGCAGCCTGCAGCGCATTCCCGAGCGCCGTGAGGAGGGTGCCATCCCCGGCATTGCCCGGCGCCGCAGCGCCGAGGCCGTCGCGAACCCGCCAGAGCTGGCCGCCCTGCGCGGGGTCGGCAGCGGCGTTCAGCGTCAGACGCCCGGCGAGGCCGGCCTCCGTCAGGGGATCGAAGGCGCCGCCCCGGTCGGTCAGAAGGCCGGGCTGGCCGGGGGCCAGCGTGCCATCGACGGCGGGGTCGGAAAATCGCGTCATGAGATCGCGCGCCATGGCATCGAAAGCGCCTTGTGCCGCGGGAGCAAGGTCGTCGCGGATCGCGAACATCGCGCCGAGGCTGCCGCCGCCAAGGACGCCGTCCTTGCCCGAGGCCACCGCGATGCCATTGATGGAGAGGCCCGAGAGCGCGCCCGATCCGGTCGTCATGTCGGCGCTGATGACACCCACGGGCGTGAAGCCGATGGTGGCGGGCGTACCTTCGAGAAGGACGGCGCCGCCGGTTGTGAAAAGGGCGATCTGGCCGTGTTCGCGCGCGACCTCGCGCACCGGGACGATCCTGGCGACCCTGTCGACCAGCGTCTGGCGCTGATCCATCAGCGCGCTCGCGTCGCGGCCCGCTGCGCGCTGGGCGGTGATGCTGGTGTTGAGCTTGTCGATCAGGACAAGCGAGTCGTTCAGTGTCTTGACGTCCGTCGCTATGGCCGCATCGGCATTCATCCGCGCGCCCTGTACTTCGCCCGTCAGGGCGGCGAGGTGTGACGCGAGTGATCCTGCCGCGTCCAGCACCGCCTGCAGGCGGGTCGGGCTGTCGGGGCGGCTGGCGGCGGTGACAAGGCTCGTCTCAAGCGTGGCGACCCTTCCGGTGAGCGAACCCGCCTCGCCGGGCGTGCCGATCAGGGTTTCGATCTTCGCGAGGAAGGCCGATTGTGGCCCCGCATCGCCCGCCGCCGCATCGGCGAGGCGGCGGTCGGAGAGGAGGGCTGCGTCGACATGGCGGGTAATGCCGATCACGGCGACGCCCGCGCCGGTGCCGCCGATCGACCGGGCCGTGACCTCAAGCTCGCGCCGGCCGTAGCCTGCGGTCGTCGCGTTGGCAACGTTCGACGACACGACCTCTGCCCGCCGCGAACTGGCGGTGAGGCCGGAGAGGGCGTTGGCGAGCGAGGCCGAAAGGCTCATGATTCAGCCTCCCGCTCAGCGCTTGATGTTGGTGGTTTCCTGCAGCATTTCGTCCACGGTCTGGATCACCTTGGCATTCGACGAATAGGCGCGCTGGGTCTGGATCAGCGCGGTAAGCTCGGCGGCGACATCGGTTGCCGATCCTTCGCGCGCATAGCCGACGATGGCGCCCGCCGGCCCGTCGCCGGCATCCCAGAGAAAGAACGATCCCGAGTCGGGCGAGATCTGGAAGGTCTGGTTGTTGAGCGTGATGAGGCCGTTCGGGTTGGGCACGTCGACGACCGGAATCTGGTAGATGCGGCGGGTAAAGCCGGTGTCGTAGGTGGCTACGACATAGCCGTTGTCATCAACCTCGACTGTCGTCAGGTTCCCGACCGGGGAGCCATCCTTGGTGATCGAGGTCGGCGCGAAACTGTCGGAAAGCTGCGTCAGGCCGCTCGGATCGCCGGGCTTGCCGACGGTCATGGTGATCGGCCCGCCGGCAACGGTCAGGGCAAGCGTGCCGCTGACGGGGTCATAGGCGCCCCCCGACAGGGTCGTGACCGAAGCCAGCGTGCCGCCGTTGCCGCGGGTGTCGTCGAAGGTCAGCGTGTACTGGCCGATCAGGGCGCCGTTCTGGGCGGAATCCCGGATCTCCATCGTCCAGCTGTTCGAGGCGCCGGAGGCGGGCACGACGGGCGCGAAGGTGATGTCGAGCGTGTCGGAGGTGCCGAGATTGCCAAAATACTCCACCGAGAGCGGCAGCGTGCTGCCCGAAGCACCGGCCTCCGTCGCAGTGGCCGGCAGGTTGACGCCAAGATGCATGGCCGTTGTCGGATCGCCCACGGTCTGGTTGGTGTTGATGACGACCGGCTGAAGCCCGGCTACTGTGTCGCGCGGAAGGACCGGGATCGACCCGTCAGGGTTTGCCGGCCAACCGAGGAGAACAAGCCCCGAGTCGGTCTTGAGGATGCCGTCGGCATCGGGGCGGAAGGCGCCCGTTGTGGTCATCATCAAGGGCTGCGATCCGCCCGAAAGGCCGTTCAGCGACACCGCCGTGGTGACCGGCAGCATGCCCCGGCCCGAGACGGCGAGGTCAAGCGCGTTCGCCGTGGCGACGAGCGCGCCGCGTTCATCGATGAGGCGCGAGGTCGAGGCGCGGACGCCGCCGGCGGAATAGGTTCCGGCGCCGCGGGCGTGGTTGATGACGAAGTTCTCGAAATCCGCCGAGGCGCGCTTGTAGCCGTAGGTGCCCGAATTGGCGATGTTGTCGGAGATCGTGGCAAGCCGGGTCGCATTGGCGCTGAGCCCGGCGACACCGGCGTTGAGCGAGGACGAGATGGACATGGGTTTGGCCTTTCTGCTTCTCGGTCCGTATCGGCGGCACCTTGGCGCACGGCGGCTTAAGATTGCCCTAACGCCCGCGCCCCGATTTGTCGGAGCGCAAAAGCACGATCTCCAGCCGGTTGTTGCGCACCGCCATCGGGTTCTGCACCGCAGGCTCGCGGTCGGCATGGCCGGTGATGCGGCGGATGCGTTCGGGCGCGAGGCCCGCCGTCTCCAGCACCTCGCGCAGCTTCATGGCGCGGGCGGTTGAAAGCTCCCAGGCCGGGTTCTTGCGCAACACCTCCGGCAGGGCGCGGATATGGCCGTCGACCGCCACCCCGTTCCTGACCAGACCGAAGACTTCGCTGAGGACGCCGGCGATTTCGACCAATACCGGCGAAGGCGCCTCGTCCCCGGGCGAGAACAGGGGTTCTCCTTCCAGATCAAAGACTTCGACGATGATGCCTTCGTCGGTGACGCGGGTCACGATATGGCGTTGGGCCTCGACGCTGACCATGCTTTCGCCGCCAAGACCCATCAGCATCTCCTCGACCTTGGCCATCGCTTCGGCGTCGCGCTTCGCCGCTGCTTCGTCCTTCGGATCGGTGCCGGTCTGGCCGACGGCCTGACGCTCCTTCGTTGGCCTTATGCTTGACGCGCCGGTGCCGTTCTGGGCGATCTGCTCTTCGGAAAAGACACTGTCGCCGCCGAAACTGCCGTCACCACCGCCCGAGATCCGGCTTAGGGGAATCGTCGGGCTGAAGTAGTCCGCGATGCCTTTCCGCTGCTTTTCCGTCGTCGCGTTCAAGAGCCACATCAGCATGAAGAAGGCCATCATGGCGGTCACGAA
>DJUV01000247.1:21975-24795 GCA_002440625.1 Rhodobacteraceae bacterium UBA6273
TTCTTGCGCTTGATGATGACTGGCGCGGCATTCTTCTGCCCGGCCATCCCACCAACCTTTTCCATTCACCCGGGGGGAAGCGTTACGCGCGCCGACTTAAGGTTCGCCTAACGGGAGGGAAAATCTTCTGGCAGCGGGGCGTATGGCATCCGTCGGGCAAGCGTCGGGCAACCGTCCCGACAGCCGTCGGGCAAGGTTCCGCCTTTTCGGCCCCTCAGGCTGGACGGCGGGCCACGGCGTTCCCATATCGGACGGGCACGAATGACAGGAGAACCGACGATGCAATGCCCGGTGGACAACACCCAGCTTCAGATGATGGACCGGCAGGGGGTCGAGATCGACTACTGCCCGAAATGCCGGGGTGTCTGGCTTGACCGGGGTGAGCTCGACAAGCTGATCGAGCGCGCAGCGCCGCCCGTCGCGCTCTCCGAGCCGGTCCGGGCCGAGGCTCCGCGTGAGTACCGGGGCGAGCCGCCGCGCGAGTATCGCGAGGAACCGCGTCACCGCGATGATCGCGGCTATCGCGATGATGACCGCTATGGCCACGGCAAGCCCTACAAGAAGCGCAAGGGCTTCCTGAGCGAGATCTTCGACTTCGACTGAGGCCTTTTGCCTTCGGGCCGGGGCATTGCCGCCCCGGCCTTTGGGACCATGCTCAGGCGTGGGCGTCCCCGCGGTGGCCGACCAGCGACCAGCCCGCCATGACCAGCACGGCGAGTCCGACGATCAGGAAGTTGCCGGTGGCGAGCCGCGAGCCGCCCGCCTCGGCCGTGAAGCCGAGCACCCAGGGCGAAATGGCGAGCCAGCCGCCGATCACCATGTCGGTCCATTCTTCCCAGTCGTGGAATTCGATCAGTTCCATCAGCGTCATCACCACGATGACGATCCCGAGGACGACCGCGTTCCACATGGCAGATTCAATGCCGGTGAAGCCGAGCGCCCAGGGTGAGACGATGAGCCAGAGCCCGAGGATCAGGCAGACCACATCCTGCCAGTTGCCGGTGAGTTTCTTTACGAAGTTTGACATGACTTTCCCCTTCTTTGCGGCTGGTCTGCCGAAGCGTGGGGGCGGGCGTCACGAAGGCCCCGTCCGAACGGATCGCATGCGACCGTGCCGAACGGTTTGAATATGGGCGCTTGGGTGATAAAAATCAAGGGGTTGGGGTGGGGTGGAGACACCGGAAGCCCCCCACCCCATCCCTCCCCACAAGGGGGAGGGGGCGCTTGGTTGGGGAGGTAGGGTGTGGTTGGGTAGGGTGCGCATTTATTGTGCACCGAAACGGGGCCGGTCCGCGAATGGTGCGCCATGAATGCGCACCCTGCGGCTTGCTGGCCATTTGACATCGCGATTCCGCCACAAAGTGGTCAGATTGGCGCGATTGTCTGGGAAACCGACGAGGTGGGCGTTCCACCTGCAGGCGTTCGCCGCCGCGAAGCGGTTATCCGAGGGGACAGAACACATGAAGCGATTGACTGTGGTGATTTCGCTGGCATTGCTCTCGGCCTGCGTCAGTACCGAGTCCCAGATGCCCGCCGAGAGCGCGGAAGCACCGGCCGTGAACCGGCAAAGGATGATCGACACCGGTTACTGCCGGCAGGAGGCCGAGGCCGCCGCGCCCATGCCGCGCGCAGTCGCGCTTGGCGCGCCGGCCGGATATAGCGTGTCTGGGTCCTACAATCAGCCGGGCTACCTTCCGTCGACCTTTCGCGCGAATGTGGAGCCTCAGGGGACGATGATGGACGCCTTTCAGCGTGGACAAATGTACGCGGATGCCAACGAAGATCGGTATCAGGCGCAGCGTGCGCGAAACGAGATCTACGCCGGCTGCATGGCTGCGCGTGGTTGGTAGATCACGGGAGTGGAGTGTGTAATTTCACGGACCAATCATGATTCGTGGTGATGGTGCGTGTGAGCACCCACCCTTGCTGAAAATGGAGCTCAACCAGGTCGGAAAATCAGGACACAGAAAATGGACGAGAATGGGCTATACATTGTCACCGGCGTGATTATCGGCGTTGTCACGTTCGTTGGAAGTTGGGTCTACGCAGTTTCTGAGTGGGGTTTTCTGCTCGGCGTGGGTTTGGGATGGATACCTTCTCTATTCATCGGAATTATTGCTGGATTTGTTGGCCCTCCAGTCCTTGCTCTAGGTCTAGTAGTATTATTGGCGATGTTCGTTTTCCAAATTCGGTGACGGGAACATGCCGCGAATCCAAATCGGTAAAATGTCCACTCAGCCATCTCGGCTGACGAATGACTTGACGGCTTTGGCGGACCAGCAACCCATGTTGCGAAAGCCGAACAACAGGCCACCATCACCCCCTCCTCCTCTTTCCGCCCCGCTGCCCCGGCCTCCCCGCCGTACTCCGCCCCCTTGCCTTGACCGCCTCGCCGACCGCTTCCTCCACCGCCGACTGCCGCGCCAAGGGATCGTCCGACAGCACCAGATCGACGGCTTCCAAACGCTTGACCTCGTCTCGTATCCGCGCGGCCTCTTCGAACTCGAGGTTCTCCGCCGCCTTCCGCATCTGCGTCCGCAAGGCGTCGAGATGCGCCTCCAAATTCGCGCCGTGCATCGGGCGGTCGACCTTGGCGGTCACGCGGTTCATGTCCACGTCGCCCTTGTAGAGGCCGGCGAGGATGTCCTCGACGTTCTTCTTCACCGTCGCGGGGGTAATGCCATGCTCCAGGTTATAGGCCACCTGCTTTTCGCGCCGCCGTCCGGTTTCGGCCAGAGCACGCTCCATCGAGCCGGTGACATGGTCGGCATACATGATGACGCGGCCTTCGGCGTTGCGGGCGGCGCGGCCGATGGTCTG
>DJUV01000193.1 GCA_002440625.1 Rhodobacteraceae bacterium UBA6273
TCGCGGACGGCGGCTTCGGCGGCGGCCGGAGCGCCGAGAGCGCGGGCGGCGGCCCACATGAGGTCTCCCGCCGTCGCGTCGAGATAGGCGTCGAAAGCGGTGCGGTCTTCGAACCGCTCGCGCCAGCAGTCCCAGCGCCGCGCTTCGGCGAGGGACTGGAGGAGGCGCGCGATTTCGGGATCGGCGGCGAGGATCGGGGCAAGCGCCTCGGTCACGGCATGGCCGGACCGCTCACGCCCCCTGGCGAGTTCGCCCAAGGTGTCGATCCACCATTGCAGCCGCATCTCGGCCACCATCGGTTCGGACGAAGCCCAGGGCGCGCGGGCGATCTCGAGGTTCGCGGCATAGAGCGGCCAAAGGCAGGCGCGGGATGCCGGCGGCGCGGCCATCGTCGCGGCGAAGCGGTCGGGATCGCCCTTCTCCACCATCTCCGCGCAGGCGGTCAAGCTCATGCGGGCGTCGCCCCGTCGTGGATGAGCTTCCAGTTGATTGCATCGAGAAGTGCTTCGAAGCTGGCGTCGATGATGTTCGGGCTGACGCCCACGGTCGACCAGCGGTGGCCCATGCCGTCCTCGCTGTCGATGATGACGCGGGTCACGGCCTCGGTGCCGCCCTGGGTGATCCTGACCTTGAAATCGACAAGCTTCATGTCGTCGATATAGCGCTGGTAGGGACCGAGGTCCTTGCCGATCGCCTTCGAAAGCGCGTTGACGGGCCCCCGGTCCGATCCGGTTTCGTCCATGCTTTCGCTGACGGACAGCATCTTCGCGCCGCCGATCTTGACCACGACCACGGCTTCGGAGAGCGACACCATGCGATTGTACTTGTTCTTCCGCCTCTCGACCGTGACGCGGTAGCGCTTGACCTCGAAGTAGTCGGGTAGAAGGCCAAGCTCCCGCCGCGCCAGAAGCTCGAACGAGGCCTGCGCGCCGTCGTATGCGTATCCCTGATCCTCGCGGGTCTTGATCTCATCAAGGATGCGGGCGAGCGCGGGGTCCTTCGGCGCAACCTCGATCCCGGCGGCGGCGAGGCGGGCGCGGAGGTTCGCCTGCCCGGCCTGGTTCGACATCGGGATCACCCGGTCATTGCCGACAAGCGCAGGGTCGACATGTTCGTAGGTGGAGGGGTCCTTCAGGATGGCGCTGGCATGGAGACCGGCCTTGTGGGCGAAGGCCGAGGCGCCGACATAAGGGGCCGAGCGCAACGGCACCCGGTTCAGGATGTCGTCGAGCATCCGGCTCGCCCGGGTCAGGCCGTGCAGCGCGTCCATCGTCACGCCGGTCGCGAACCGGCTGGCGTAGGGTTCCTTGAGGAGGAGCGTCGGGATCAGTGTCGTCAGGTTGGCATTGCCGCAGCGTTCGCCGAGGCCGTTGAGCGTGCCCTGAATCTGCCGTGCGCCCGCCGTGACGGCGGCGAGGGAATTCGCGACGCCAAGGCCCGCGTCGTCATGGGTATGGATGCCGACCTGAGCACCGGGGATGCCGGCGGCGATCACCGCCCTGACGCCTGCCTGAATGTCGGGCGGCAGGGTGCCGCCATTGGTGTCGCAAAGGACGATCCAGCGGGCGCCGGCGTCGAAGGCGGCTTTGCAGGCGGCGACGGCATAATCGGGGTTGGCCTTGAAGCCGTCGAAGAAATGTTCGGCGTCGAAAAGGGTCTCGCGGCCCTTGGCGACGGCATGGGCGACGGAGGCTGCGATGTTGTCGAGGTTTTCCTCAAGGCCGAGGCCAAGGGCGGTGGTGACGTGGAAGTCATGGGTCTTGCCGACGAGGCAGACGGCTTGGGTGCCCGCGTTGAGGACCGCCGCCAGCACATCGTCATTGTCGGCGGAGCGCCCTGCCCGCTTGGTCATGCCGAAGGCGGTGAAGGTGGCTTTGGTCTCGGGTCTTGCGGCGAAGAAGTCGCTGTCGGTCGGGTTGGCGCCGGGCCAGCCGCCTTCGATGTAGTCGAGGCCGAGGGCGTCAAGTGCGGTCGCGATCTGCACCTTGTCGGCGACGGAGAACTGGACGCCCTGCGTCTGCTGGCCGTCGCGGAGTGTGGTGTCGTAGAGGGTGAGGCGTTCGCGGGTCATCGGGCCGCTCCAGAGGACCGGAAAAGGAAAGGTCCGGTGGACCTTTCTCCGGTGCGATCGGCTGGCGCGCAAGCGGGGGCCGGGGCGATGACCCCGAGCTTGGGGGGCGGTGCGGTCATTTCAGCGCTTCCAGTTTGGCGGAGTCGAAGTCGGGACCGGGCCGGAGTTCGACAGCATCCTTCGACATGCGAACTTCTACACCCGCGGCGACAAGTGCTGCCTTCAACGCGTCGAGATCGGAAAAATTCCCGGTCTCCTTTGCGGATATTCTTTCTTCAACCAGTCGGAGCTCAAAGTAACCAATATTCCTTGACGGCTCTTTGTCGCGCTCCCGTTTGGCCAGCCTAACGAGGTCAAAGCCAAGCAATGCCGCTGTCGCAATGAACGAGCAGTCCTCACGGTACTGCGCCTTTTCGCTCAAGCTCAAGTATTCTGGACTGTTGTCAATGAACCGACCTGCCGCCCTAAGCTTGGTAAGAGCCAGCGAAGTATTCAAATCATCAGAGAGCGCGGCAAGGACCTGTTCATCGACGCCAAAGTCAGCCAACGGTTGGTCCAGAAGATGGTGGCGATTTGCCAGAGTACTCGACCAACGGTCAATTTCGTTCCTCGCCTGCCGCGCCTTCGCTTCCGTCCAGTCCATCGGCTTGGAGTAATGCGTCTGGAGGAACACAAACCGGATCACCTCTCCCGGTATCCCCTTGTCCAGCAAATCGCGCACGGTGAAGAAATTGCCCAAACTCTTGGACATCTTCTTGCCCTCGACCTGAAGCATCTCGTTATGCATCCAGACCCTGGCGAACTCCGCTTCCGGGTGGGCGCATTTCGATTGGGCGATCTCGTTCTCATGGTGGGGGAACTGGAGGTCGATGCCGCCGCCGTGGATGTCGAAGCTTTGGCCCAGAAGGTCCTCCGACATCGCCGAGCATTCGATATGCCAGCCGGGGCGGCCCCGTCCCCAGGGGCTGTCCCAGCCCGGCAGGTCGTCGTCCGAGGGCTTCCAGAGGACGAAGTCCATCGGGTCTTCCTTGAAGGGCGCGACCTCGACCCTTGCGCCGGCAATCATGTCGTCGATGGACCGGCCCGAGAGCTTGCCATATTCGGCATACGACCGGACGCGGAAAAGGACATGGCCCTCTTTCTCATAGGCGTGGCCCGAGGCGATCAGCCCTTCGATCATGCCGATCATCTGGCTGATATAGTCGGTTGCGCGCGGCTCATGCGTCGGGGGAAGCGCGCCTAGCGCGCCCATATCCGCGTGATACCAGCCAATCGTCTCCTCGGTCCGCTCGCGGATCAGTTCCTCAAGCGAACGCGGATCGCCAAGCGACTTCCGCCGCTGCGCCTCGGCGTTGATCTTGTCATCGACGTCGGTGAAGTTGCGCACATAGGTCACGTGATCCGGCCCGTAGACATGGCGGAGAAGCCGGTAGAGCACGTCGAAGACGATGACTGGCCGGGCGTTGCCGAGATGGGCGCGGTCATAGACGGTGGGGCCGCAGACATACATGCGCACGTTCGAAGGGTCGATCGGGGCGAAAAGTTCTTTCGCCTTGGTCTTCGTGTTGTGAAGCTTGATCCTGGTCATGCCTTCCCCTCACGCGCAATCCCGGCGGCGGGCTTACCAAGGTCTTCGATCTTTGGGAACAGAAGAACGCCCGCCTGACGATGTCAGCCGGAAATGCAGCAGATGATGTTGCTCTGCGTTCTCATGGCCATCGTGATAGCGGCAAAAGCCCCGGTCTGCAAAGGCTTTCGCTGGCGGCTGTAACGGAGCATGATGCGAGGATGATCCGCGCCATGACCCGATCCCTTTGCGAAACCCTGCCCGGCGCCGAAGTCTCGGACCCCTGGGGCGGCGGGCATGATGCCTGGAAGGTCGGCGGCAAGATGTTCGCCTGCATCGGCGCCATCCAGACCGGGGTTTCGGTCAAGACCGACGGGATCGAGATGGCGGAAATGCTGATCGAGGCCGGGGTCGCCGAACGCGCGCCCTATTTCCACCGCTCCTGGGTTCATCTGCCCGAGGGCACGTCGGATGACGAACTCCGCCACCGTCTTCTCAGATCCTATGACCTGATCCGGTCGGCCCTGCCCAAGAAGGTGCAGACCGCGCTGCCCCCGCGCGGCTGAGCGCCGCCTCAGCCGCCGATACCGGAGAAGGTCTGCCGCGCGTCCGGCCCAAGGCCGAGAAGCCCGCGGATGGTTTGCGCGACATGGGCTGTGATCTGGCTCTTCTGGCTCTGGCCCGCGACGCGCGCGCGCGCCATCCGGGCGCCGGTCATCGCCGGGAAGGACGCCTCCACGTGTTCCGGGCCAAAGAGCACCGCGCCGGTGCGGGCGTCCTTGACCTGAAGGTCGAACTCGACATCGTGGACGCCACCCGGGGCCTGCGTCTCGGCCTTGAAGGTCATGGCGTGGAAGCGGGTCATGGTCGCTTGGACCGTCACCGGGCGGCTGCCTTTCAGCCCCTGCGCGCCCTGCGTGATCGCGGTTTTCATGATGCGCTCGACCTGCTCATAGCGGTTACCGGTGGAAGGATCTTCGCGCCAGACGATGTCCGCCCTGGGAATGAAGACCTCGGCCTCGGAAACCGTCAGGCTGCGCGGCGCGGTCACTTCGACAGATGAAAGCCGCCAGCCCGCAGACTGGGCGGGGGAAACCTCCTCGGCATAGTCGGTGCGGAAGGTGCCGCTGCAGCCGGCTAGAAGCGTCAGCGCCAGAACGCCGGTCAGTTTCGCCAGACCCGGGGAAAATCGCATGTTCTACTCCACTCCCGCCCCGTCCCGGGGGCGAATCGCCATCCGCAGGCTCCAGTCTGGCGCGATTTGGCTGCCGAATGGGTAAGAAAAATGATCCAATGGCGGTCATCGTGTGGCATGAGTTGTGGCAGAGTGACGCTTCTGCCACCGTATTTCGCGTTTTAGGGCATGCAGGGTCCCCCGGCACACGCGGCAGGCACCAGCGCGGCGGAAACGGACGGCTCGTGATTTGACGCGCGCCCTGCGATGGTGAAGATAGCGCCACCACTCGCTGTAGCGGAGTTCAGCATGTCGCGCTTCACCGCGCTCTTGATCGGTCTTCTCTGTTTACCCGTCGCACTTAATGCCGAGGAATATCCCGCTCCGTCGGACCCCTTTGTGACCGACATCGCCGACCTCCTGTCACAGCAGGCCGAAATCCGCATCAAGTCCAAACTCGTGGCGCTGCGGGACGATACCGGCATCGAAGCAACGGTGGTCACGATCCCGACCCGCGCCGACTACAAGCCGCCGGCACCCTCGCTCGAGGCTTTTGCCACCGGTCTTTTCAACACGTGGGGCATCGGCAATCCCGACCGCAACGACGGCATCCTGCTGCTGGTGATCCCGGAGGACAAGGAGACCCGGCTGGAGCTCGGCGCCGGCTACAATCAGGGCTATGACGTGCTGGCGCAGGACATCGTCAGCCGCTGGCTGGTGCCGGCCTTCCGCGACGGCGACTATTCAGACGGGATCGAGGCGGGGATGGATGCCGTGGTCGACCGCATTGCGCGGCGCCATTCCGCCCGACTGGAGCCGGAAGCCCTGCCCGACCGGCCGGGCAAGATGTGGGACAATCTCGGAGCCTGGATCTTCGGCGCCGTCTTCGCGCTCGTCGCCGGGTTCGCCATCTTCGGGCGCAAGATCAGTGACCTTGCCGTCGGGCTGAAGCGCTGCACGAACTGCGGGTCGAGAACCCTGTCACGTACGCGGACAACCCTCGTCCATGCCGGGCCGGGCGTGCCGGGCACCACCCGCATCGTCACATCCTGCATCACCTGCGGCAACCGTGACGAACGTGAGGAACGGATCGGCGCCGGGCGTCGCGGCGCCAGCAGCGGTCGTGACGGCGGCTTCGGCGGAGGAAGGTCGTCCGGCGGCGGCGCCAGCGGGCGCTGGTAGCAGGCTCTCGTCAGGAAACGGGCCGCCCTTCGGGACGGCCCGTTCCATGAGCAGTGGTCTTGAGGATCAGAAGCGGAACGCCACGCCGACAGTGGCGGTGGTCGCTTCAAGATCGGTGCCGAGATTGTCGAAATCGTCGAACTGGTTCTTCAGCACTTCGCCGTTGACCGACCATTGGTCATTGATCGCGTATTCCGCGCCAAGGCCTGCGAACCAGCCGTTGTCCGAGCGGCTGACGCCGGCAATGTCCGCCTCGGCACGGGCGCCACCCGCGGTCGCGTAGACCAGCGTACGGCCGAAGTCATAGCCGCCGCGGAATTTCAGACGGGCAATCGAGTCGATGCTGGTGCCGCCACCGAGGTCGACATCGGTCTTGTCCCAGTCGAGCCCGGCGCCAACGACCCAGTTGCCGAAGTCCCAGTCGTAGCCGCCGCGGACACCGTAGCTGACATTGTTGTCGCCGAGGGCGCCATAGTCGCCATCGGCATTGCCGATCTGGGCGCCGATGTAACCGCCGGTCCAGTCATGCGACGGCGCGACCTGCACCACGGGCGCCAGCGGCGCGGGTTCGGTCACAGGGGTGTTCAGGCCGCCGGCAAATGCGGGCGCCGCAAGGGCTGCGCCAAAGGCCGTACCGAGGAGGATTTGCTTGTAGCTCTTCATCTCTGTCTCCGTTTGCTTCGTTTCGTTGTCCCGCCGGAGTGCGAAGGGGAGCCTCCCGTCTCGTCCCTCGCGTGGCGTGCTCAGTGACAGGTAGAGGCTGGGCAACCGGTTCCAAGGTCTCTCACGGTCGCGTGAAGCCCTGTGCGGCCTTTGTGACGCCACGTTGCGAAACTCCGCCGGGTGACGCGGGGTACAACCGGCGGGACTCCGCCCTTGCCATCGCTCCCGCTCAGGTTATGAAAAGCGGAGGGGCGGTTTTGAAGAGCGGGAGACGGGAATGCAGATCGGAAATGCGGCGGCACTTGTCACCGGCGGCGCCTCGGGTCTTGGCGCGGCAACGGCCACGTTCTTTGCCGAGGCGGGTGCCGAAGTGACCATCGCCGACCGCGATGCCGAGGCGGGGCGCGCGCTGGCCGACAGGATCGGCGCGCATTTCGTCGAGGTGGACGTGACGGACGAGGCCTCGGCCCAGGCCGCCGTCGACATGGCGGCGGGCGCCATGGGCGGGATCTCTGTTCTGGTGAATTGCGCCGGCATCGTCATCGGCGAAAAGACCCTCGGGCGCGAAGGCCCGCACCGGCTGGAGAGTTTCCGGCGCACCATCGACATCAACCTTGTCGGCACCTTCAACATGATGCGGCTTGCCGCCGAGGTGATGGCGCGGAACCCCGGCGAGGAAAGGGGCGTGATTGTCAACACCGCCTCGATCGCCGCTTTCGACGGGCAGAAGGGCCAGGCGGCCTATGCCGCGTCAAAGGGCGGCATCGTCGGGCTGACCCTGCCCGCCGCCCGCGATCTTGCCGCCTCGGGCATCCGCGTCTGCGCCATCGCCCCGGGCATCTTCGCCACGCCGATGCTGCGGGGTCTGCCTGAGGATGTGCAGGCCGGCCTCGCCGCCGAAGTGACCTACCCCAAGCGCCTTGGCGATCCGGCGGAGTTCGCGTCGCTCGCCTGCTTCATCGTCGAATGCGGCTACCTCAACGGCGAGGTGATCCGCCTTGACGGTGGCCTCAGGATGCGCTGATGGCACGCCGGAACCGCGTGACGCCCGAGGGCCGGATCATCGCCGACCCGGCGAGGGGGATGTTCATGGGCAATCGCGGTATCCTCTGCGGTTCGGACGGCGCGCTGCGGAAGCCCTACCAGCACCGGGCATGGATCTGTTGCGTCTTGGACTGGAAGGGCAACCGCCAGCCCTTGGCTTCCGCCCACCGCTGGACCCCGCTCTTCTTCCTTGACGAAGCCGTGGCTCTGGCGGCAGGCCACCGGCCCTGCGCCACCTGCCGCCGCGACGCCTACAACCGCTTTCGAGCGGCTTGGGCTGCGGCGACCGGCACCCTGCGCTCGGCCAAGGAGATGGACGCAGCGCATCACCCCGCCCGCATCCTGCCGCGCCAGCGGACGCAAGTAACCCATAAGGCCGGGATCGGGGGGCTTCCCGACGGCACCTTCATCGGCTGGAACGACACGCCCACATTGATCCTCGGCGACCGGCTTCTGCCGTGGTCACCATCAGGCTACGACCCCGCCTTGCCGCGGCCAGCCTCGGGCGTGGTCACGGTCCTGACCCCTGCCCCGACCGTTGCCGTCCTTGCCGCAGGCTACCGCCCGGTGCTGCACGAAACCGCGCTTTAGCGGCCCTTCCAGACCGGATCGCGCTTTTCGGCGAAGGCGCGCGCGCCCTCCAACTGGTCCTCGGACGAATAGAGCCGGTCGACCGTCGCCATCTGCCGCTTGGTGATGCGGTTCAGGGCATCCTGAAACCGCATATCCTCAGCCTCGCGCACCACTTCCTTGATCGCGGCATAGACCAGGGGCGGCCCGCTTTCCAGAAGCCGCGCCAGATCCCAGACCTTGGCGAGAAGATCGGACTGCGTCGTGATCTCCTTCACGATGCCCCAGCGGAAAGCCTCTTCGGCATCGAACCAACGCCCGGTCAGGAGTAGGTCCATGGCGACGTGATAGGGAATGCGCTTCGGCAGCTTGATCGACGCCGCATCCGCCACCGTGCCCGAGCGGATTTCCGGCAGCGCGAAGGTCGCGTTGTCGGAACAAAGGATCAGGTCCGCCGACAGCGCCAGCTCCAGACCGCCGCCGCAGCAGATGCCGTTCACCGCCGCAATCACCGGCTTGTTGAGGTTCGGAAGTTCCTGAAGACCGCCAAATCCGCCGACGCCGTAGTCGCCATCGACCGCATCGCCATCGGCGGCGGCCTTGAGGTCCCAGCCGGGGCAGAAGAACTTTTCGCCCTCGGCGCGCAGGATGCAGATCCTCAGGCTGTCGTCGTCACGAAACTCGCGAAAGGTCAGCCCCATGATCCGGCTGGTCTTGAGGTCGATCGCATTGGCCTTCGGCCGGTCGAGCGTCACTTCAAGAATAGCGCCCTCGCGCCTTGTCCTGATCGGACCCCCGGTCTTCATCTGCATCGTCATGTCCTCGCCTCCCGTACCAATGCGTCCACCGCCACCGCGCCGGTTTCCCGGACAAGGATCGGGTTGATCTCGATCTCCTCAAGCTCCGGCCGGTCGAGCATCAGCTGCCCGAGTCGCGCCGCGATCCCCGCCAGCGCGGCGACATCGCCTCTGGGCCTGCCCCGGTAGCCATCAAGAAGCGGCCAGAGCCTGAGCCGCGCCAGCGCCGCCCTGATCTCCGCCTCCGTCACCGGCAGGACCAGCGTCACCGTATCGGCCAGAAGCTCCGCCGTCACGCCGCCGAAACCGAGCGTCAGCGTCACGCCATAGACCGGGTCGCGCCGAAGGCCGAGCAGGATTTCCGCCACCGTCCCCGTCACCATCTCTTCCGCGAGATAGCCGGCGGCGCAGGGCATTTCCGCCTCATTCTCAAGCGTTTGGAGGCCGAGCCTCACCGCGCCCGCCTCGGTCTTGTGGGCAAAGCCGAGGCCCTTCAGCGCCAGGGGCGGCGTCAGCCCCCGCGCCCTTTCCCGCAGCTCCGCCATCGTTGGCGCCGTCACCGAACGCGGCACCGGCACGCCGGCTTCGGCGAGAAGCGCCTTGCCCTCCGCCTCGCTCAAGCTCTGCGTTTCACGCGGCGGCAGCGCAGCAGCGGGCCGCCAACCGGGCTGACCGGGCGCGGTCTGCGCCGCCTTGATCGCACCAAGCGCCGTCTCCAACCCCATCAAGGGCGCGATACCTTCGTCGATCATCGTAATCGCCCGATCCTCGTCGAAGTTCTCGGGCAGCGAGGCAACCGGGAAAGCTGGCTTGCCGGTTGTCTTCGTGGCGGAAACGATGGCGTCAAGCGCAGGCTGAAAAGACGCAGGATCGCAACGATCCGGGCGGGGCGGGTCGATGACGTAAATGCCGGCGTCATAGCCCGACAGCATGGTGGTAAAGACATCTGTGGTGCGCGGCCCGTCACCCCAGATAAACGTGTGATAATCCAAGGGGTTGGCGATGGTGACAATCGGCCCGAGGATTTCCCCCAGCCGCTGACGCTGCGCCTCGGATGGCGGCGGGAAGTCGATGCCGAAGGGCTGGGCGAGGTCCGAAACCAGCCCCGCCTCGCCACCAGAACAGGAGAGCGAACAGAGCCTTGTGCCGATCTGCGGCCCATGAACGTGGAAAATCTTCAGCGTTTCAATGAGTTCCGGCAGCGTGTTTACCTCTGCCACTCCGGCCTGCCTGAGGAAGGCCGACGAGGCCACACCCCCGCCCGCCAGCGACGCAGTATGCGAGGCCGCGGCGGTGCGTGAGGCTTCGGTCTTGCCCGACTTGACGCAGACGACGCCCTTGCCCGCGCCTCGCGCCGCCTCGGCCAATGCCGCAAAGGCCGGCGCATCGTCGATGCCCTCGATATACATGCCGATGGCCGTCACCCGGTCGTCCGCCAGAAGCGCGCCCGCAAGCTCCGCGAGCCCGATCTGCGCGGCGTTGCCAAGGCAGGCGACATAGGCCACCGGCAGTCCGCGCGCCTGCATGGTCAGGTTGATGACGATATTCGAGGACTGGCTGAGCAGCGCCACACCCTTTTCCACCCGCCGCCCGCCATGCTGGTCGGGCCAGAGGAGCGCGCCGTCGAGATAGTTGATGACGCCGTAACAATTCGGCCCAAGGATCGGCATTTCACCGGCAGCGGCAACAAGTCGATCCTGCAACTCAGGCTCACCGGCTTCGGTCCAGCCGGAAGCGAAACAAATGGCTCCGCCCGCGCCCATTGCGGACAGTTCGGAAACCACTTCTAGGGTTGCATGGCGGTTGACGCCGATGAAGGTGGCATCCGGCGCCTCCGGCAGATCGGCGAGCGAGGCATAGGCCTTCAACCCGCCGACGGTGGCCTTGGTCGGATGCACCGGCCAGACCGGACCCTGAAACCCCATCTTGCGGCACTGGGCGATGACGTTCTCGGCCCAGACCGACCCCATCACGGCGATGGAACGCGGCCGGAGAAGGCGGGAAAGGTCGCGGCTCATGGGGTTTCCTTCTTGCGGTCGGCATGGCCGAGGTCCCGCTCCGGCCAGACATGATCCCTAAGCCGCTGCTTCAGCACCTTGGCATCGGGGAAGCCGCCGTCCTTCACCCGCTCCCAGATCTCCTCGCCATCGACCGCGATGCGGAAGATGCCGCCAGTTCCGGGCACCAGAGTCACCGAGGCAAGATCCTGGCCGAAGGTCGACAGAAGTTCCTGCGCGAGCCAGCCGGAGCGCAGGAGCCAGTTGCATTGCGTGCAGTAGGTTATTGTAATCGCCGGATTTCTCAACTCACGCCCCGTATGGTCTCAGAAGTTCCCGGCTGATGATATGGCGCTGGATCTCGCTGGTGCCTTCCCAGATACGCTCGACGCGGGCATCGCGCCAGATCCGTTCCAGCGGCAGTTCGTCCATCAGGCCCATGCCGCCGTGAATCTGGATCGCCTCATCGGCGATCATCGCCAGGACCTCGGTGGCCTTCAGCTTGGCCATCGACATGTCGGCCTCGGTCACGGAACCCTGATCGTATTTCCAGGCCGCTTCCCGCGTCAGCAGTTCCGCCGCTTTAAGTTCCATCGCCATGTCTGCGAGTTTGAAGGATATTCCCTGAAATTTTCCGATTTTCTGGCCGAACTGCTCCCGCTCCGCCGCGTAGGAAATCGCATGCCCCAGCGCCCGTTCGGCGCGGCCAAGACAGGTCGAGGCGACCTGAAGCCGCGTGGCCCCAAGCCAGCTATTCGCCACCTCAAAACCCTTGTGCGGCTCGCCGAGGATCTGGCGCTTGTTCACCCGGCAATCGTCGAATTCGAGGACGGCGTTGGTGTAGCCGCGATGGCTGACGTTGCGGTAGCCCTCGCGGACGTTGAAGCCCTTGGTGCCCTTGTCGACGAAGAAGGCGGTGATCTTCTTCTTCGGGCCACGCGGGGTTTGTTCTTCGCCCGTGGCCATGAAGGCGATGGTGAAACCGGCGATGTCAGCATGGCTGATGAAGTGCTTGGTTCCGTTGAGAATCCAGTCGTCGCCATCCTCTTTCGCCGAGGCCTTCATGCCACGCAGGTCGGACCCGGCGCCGGGTTCGGTCATGGCGAGGCAATCCCAGGTCTCGCCCCGGATGCAGGGGTAAAGATACCGTTGCCGTTGCTCCTCGTTGCCGGCCAGAAGGATGTTCGACGGCCGCGCCACGCAGGTCCAGTGGAGCGCGTAGTTGGCGCGGCCGAGTTCCTTTTCGTAGAGGAGCCAGGACAGGGTATCGAGGCCGGCGCCACCGACCTCCTCAGGCATGTTGGCCGCATAAAGACCGGCCTGCATCGCCTTGGACTGCAAGTCTTTTACCAGATCCATGTCAAGGTGGCCGGAACGCTCAACCTCGGCCTCATGCGGGTAAAGCTCGGTCTCGACGAAGCTGCGTGTCGTCTCGACGATCATCCTCTGTTCGTCGGTCAGTCCGAAGTCCATCTCATGCCCTCCTTTGGCCGACGTGGCGCCCGGCACTGGCGGGCTTTGCCAGCGCCTTGTGGACCTCTGCGATCGGGTTCAGCTTCGCCAGCACCTCGGGCGCTGCGGCACAGGTCTTGCCGGCCTTCATGTCGACGTGGAGGAGGATCTGTTCGACCGTCGCCACGGGCTCATCACCCTTGAGGATGGTGATGAAGACATGGAGCCGCTTGTCGTCGGCCTGGAGGACCTGCAAGGTGCCGGTCAGCCGGTCGCCGAGCTTGGCCTCGCCGAGGTGCATGATGTGGGACTCGGCGGTGTAGTAGGAATGCCCGCCCTTCACATAGTCCATGTCGGCGCCAATCAGCCTCAGGAAGTTGTCGCAAGTCTCAGACGACGCGAACAAATACCGGCTTTCGGTCATATGGCCGTTGTAGTCGATCCAGCCCGGCAGCACCTGCATATGCGCCATCACCAGCGCCTCCGCCTTTGGCGGCGCGGGCAGTTTGGCGGCGAGCATCTTGTCATGTTCCTTCAGCACCCGGCCGGCGCCCCAGTCGCGGTCCTTCAGGACGCGGAGAAAGCCGATGAGGTTGCCGTCGCGGATGCGTTCAAGCTCGCGGATCGAGTGTTTGCCGGATTGCGCGTCGGACTGTCCGGCGATCAGATCGACCAATTCTTCAGTGAATTCAGGGACATCCATGAGTTTCGTCCAGGGCCATTTCAGGCAGGGACCGAACTGGGCCATGAAGTGCTTCATGCCGGCCTCGCCGCCCGCGACGCGGTAGGTCTCGAAAAGCCCCATCTGACCCCAGCGGAGGCCAAAGCCCATGCGGATAGCCTCGTCGATCTCTTCGGTCGTGGCGACGCCGTCCTTGACCAGCCAGAGCGCCTCGCGCCAGACGGCTTCAAGGAATCGGTCGGCGATATGGGCGTCGATTTCCTTCCTGACGTGGAGCGGGAACATACCGATCTCACGCAGGATTTTCTTTGCCTTTTCAACGACTTTTGCGTCAGACCTCGGGCTTGGAACGACCTCGGCCAGGGGCAGCAGATAGACCGGGTTGAAGGGGTGCGCGACGAGGATCGTCGAAGGATCGGCGGCGTGTTCCTGCAGTTCCGAAGGCTTGAAGCCGGAGGTTGACGATCCGATCGGCACGCCATGCGAGCTCTGCTGGATCTGGGCGAAGACGCGGTGCTTCAGGTCCAGCCGCTCGGAAACGGATTCCTGAATGTATTCAGCGCCTTCCACGGCTTCGGTGATGGTCCCGGCGAAGCTGAGCTTGCCTTCCGGCGGCAAGGGCACGTCGGAGAGCGCAGGCAGTGAGGCGCGGGCGTTGGCCATCACCTCGCCGATCTTGCGTTCGGCCTCCGGGTCCGGGTCGAAGACCGAGACGTTCCAGCCGTTAAGGAGGAACCGCGCGGCCCAGCCGCCGCCGATGACCCCGCCCCCGATGATTGCCGCCTTGCGCGCCATCTCACGCTTCCTTTCCATTCCGAGGCCCAAAAAATGGCCGTCCCTATTCCGTACCGCAAGCGTCGGACATCCGTCCCGACAGGCGTCGGGCATTTTGCCCTACGCCTGTAGCATTTCCTTCAGCCGCGCCGCGACGGCTGATCCAAGCGCTGCATGCGCGCTTTCGTTCAGATGCACCCCGTCGAGCGGGTCGACGGCGATGATCGTGCCGGCATCGAGGAACGCGACGCCAAGCTCCGCCGCCATTGCCTTCATATGCCCGGCGACCGTGCCGCTCCGCCCCTCGGCGCCGTGGAACATCTCGGCGAGGCAGCCGCGTTCCAGAGGCGGCGGCGGGCAGATCCAGAGGATGCGCTTCACATGGCCGGAGGCCTGCATCACCTCGACAAGCCGCCGCGCGCCGGAGGCGATGTCGAAACCGTTGAGGCCGAAGCGGCCCTTGTGGTCGTTGGTGCCGAGCATCAGGACGGCGAGGTCGATGGGCCGGTGGCTTTCGATGATCGCCGGGAGGATGGTGAGCCCGTTCCGGTGCGCGCCTTCGACCGGGTCGTCATGGACCGTGGTGCGGCCGGGATGGCCTTCGGCGATAACCGTCACCTCCGGCCCGAGTGCCGCGCGGAGGACGCCGGGCCAGCGGGTCTCGGCGTCGAAGCGGCGATCTTCGCCGAGCGACACCATCGGCGGGGTGCCGAAGGTGTTGCTGTCGCCGTAGAGGAGGACGGTGGGCATCCTACCGCGACCGGGGCGCGCGCTTGGTCAGGCCAAGCCGCGTCCGCACCTCGGCGGGGGTGATGACCCGCGCGCCCATCGTCTCGATCACCGTCACGGCGCGTTCGACAAGCTGGGCGTTGGTCGCCAACTGGCCCTTGCCGAGCCAGAGGTTGTCCTCAAGCCCGATGCGGACGTTGCCGCCCGCCAGAACGGCGGCGGCGACATAGGCCATCTGGTCGCGGCCGAGGGAGAAGGCGGACCAGTTCCAGTCGGATGGCACGTTGTTGACCATCGCCATGAAGGTGTTGAGATCATTCGGCGCGCCCCACGGCACGCCCATGCAAAGCTGGACGAGGGCCGGGTTCTTCAGCACGCCTTCCTTCACCAGTTCCCTGGCGAACCAGAGATGGCCGGTGTCGAAGGCCTCTACTTCCGGCAGCACGCCAAGATCGGTCATCATCCTGCCCATTGCGCGGAGCATGCCGGGCGTGTTGGTCATCACGTAATCGGCCTCGGCGAAGTTCATCGTGCCGCAGTCGAGCGTGCATATCTCCGGCAGGCAGTCGGCGACATGTTCCATACGCTCGGTCGCGCCCACCATGTCGGTGCCCTTGACCGGCGGCAGCGGGCTTTCGACGCCACCGAAGACGATGTCGCCGCCCATGCCGGCGGTCAGGTTCAGGACGACGTCGGTGGCGGAATCGCGAATGCGTTCGGTGACTTCGCGGTAATACTTCAGATCGCGCGAGGGCTTGCCCGTCTCGGGGTCGCGGACGTGGCAATGGACGATGGCCGCCCCGGCCTTCGCGGCGTCGATGGCGGAATTCGCGATCTCAGCCGGCGAGCGCGGCACATGCGGGCTGCGGTCCTGCGTGCTGCCTGAGCCGGTGACGGCACAGGTGATGAAAACCTCGCGATTCATGGTGAGCGGCATCCGATTCCTCCTTGGCTTGCGATCCAGTATATCGTCGGTCAAAGGCGCTGATTTACACATTGCGAAGGGATTTTAGCGAAACTCGAAGGATGCCCGGCCGAGCAGCACCCAGTATTGTCCCGGATCAAGCAACAATCCTGCAATTGGCCTGAACTTTGGCCTCTCCACTTCGGGCCAGCCAGCTAGCCCGCTGAATTTGCAAGGATTCGCGAAATGAGTAGACTAGAGTTGCAGCATACGAGTCGGCGGCCATGCCGCATGGGTATTCCCAGTCTCGCGCCGCGGCGCCCGGATTTCCATGATGAAGAAGATCACCGTCGTATCGCCCTGCTACAATGAGGAAGACAACGTCGAGACCTGCTACGAGACGGTCAAGGCGATCTTCGACCGCGACCTGCCGAATTACGAACGCGAACACATCTTCGTCGACAACGCCTCTTCCGACCGCACGGTTGAGATCCTTCGGGCGATAGCGGCGAAGGACCCTACCGTCAAGGTCGTGGTCAATGCCCGCAACTTCGGGGTCTACAAATCCACCTTCAACGGCCTGCGCCACGCCACCGGCGATGCCACGCTTTGCATGTTGCCGGTCGATCTGCAGGACCCGCCGGAGCATATTCCCGAATTCGTGAAGCTTTGGGAAAGCGGCTATGACGTGGTCGCCGGTGCGCGGTCGACGCGCGAGGAAGGTCTTGTGCTGCGGTCCGCGCGAAAGGCCTTCTACCGCATCGTCAACGGGCTTGGCGAATTTGAACTGCCGCCCGACGTGGGCGAGTTCCAGCTTGTCGACCGCAAGGTGCTCGATGCGGTTCTCAGCCACAATGACCACTACCCCTATATCCGGGGCATCATCGCTTCGGTCGGGTTCAGGCGGGTCATCATTCCCTATACCTGGAAGGCCCGCAAGCGCGGCGTCAGCAAGCACAACCTGATGATGCTGATCGACCAGGCGCTGAACGCGATCTTCGCCTTCACCAAGGCGCCGATGCGGTTCTGCACCTTCGTCGGCGTCGGCATCGCGGTGCTGTCGATCCTGTTTTCGCTCGCGTCGGTGGTGCTTTGGCTTCTGGGCATCGGCATCGCCCCGCGCGGCACCACGACGATCATCGTGGCGCTGTTCTTCCTTTCCGGTGTGCAGCTTCTCTTCATCGGCATGCTCGGCGAATACATCACCGCGATCCATAACCAGGTGCGCGGCGGGCCGAGCGTGATCGAGAAGGAGCGGATCAACATCGACGAGGTGGCGACGGTCGGCGGACCGGGCAGCGTCACCAAGCTGACGCCGCGCAAAGCATGAATTCACTGCCTTCGTCGCTGCTGCGCATGTCCGCCGGCCTCGCGATGATCTCCGCGCTGGCGCTTGTGGCTGGATCCGCGTTGGTGCCGCGGGTGGCACCCGACCGTTTTGCCGCGTCCGGCCTGCAACCGATTCATCTCTGGGCGCTGAGCGTTCTGGCGGTGGCGCTTTACGTCTTCGGCTATTCGGTCAGGCGCGGCGCCCCGGTTTTCGGATGCCTTGCCGCGATGCTGATCCTTGGTGGCGGCGCGCAGCTATACCTGACCGATCCGCTCTGGTTCCCGAGCCTGAGGCTGAGGCCCACAGGCGGCGCCGGATGGCTGATGGCCGCGGTGCTGGCGGCCGAGGCGGTGGTGGCGGTGGTGGCGGCGGTCCGGCTGGGACCGCGGCGGATGTCGTCGGCGGCAGGGTCGCGGCTCGGGCTTGGCAATGTCGCGATCTTTCTCGCGCTGACGACGGCCTTTGCGGTGCCGATCCTCGGCTATGTCGGGCATGGCACGCTCATGTCCTATCTTTTGCATGTCGTGGTCGGCGGCGCGCTTCTGGCCATGCACCTGATGATGCTGTTCGCGCTGACCCAGGTGCGCCTGCCGATGACCGGGATGACGCGGATCACGCCGATCGTTCCGGCGGTTGTGGCCGTCATCGCCGCGGCGCTCCTGTCCTGGACGGCGTTCGAGCGGATGCCGCATGTCCAGGACGAGATCGCCTATCTCTTTCAGGCGCGGACCTTCGCGAGCGGCGCCCTGACGCTGCCGGCCCCGCCCGAGGCGGCGCAGCCGGGGCTTGAATACTACCTCTTCGACGTCAGGGACGGGCGCTGGTTCCCAGTGACGCTGCCGGGCTGGCCGGCCGTACTGGCGCTTGGCATCCTTGTCGGGGTGCCCTGGCTTTTGAACCCGCTTCTGGCGGGGATTTCGGTGCTTCTCGCCTATGACATCACCCGGCGGCGGGCGGGGACGGATGCGGGCGATCTGGTGGCGCTGATGATGGGCACCTCGCCCTGGGTCATCACGGCGGCGGCTTCGCTGATGCCGCATACCTTGACGCT
Organism: Rhodobacteraceae bacterium UBA6273; assembly: GCA_002440625.1. Lineage (GTDB taxonomy): Bacteria > Pseudomonadota > Alphaproteobacteria > Rhodobacterales > Rhodobacteraceae > Albidovulum. The sequence goes on from DJUV01000193.1 coordinate 17,988, forward strand.
GACGCTGATCCTTTTTGCGTGGTGGCTGATCCTGAGGGCCGAAGATACCGGGAAGCGGCAGAGCCGGGCGATGATCCTTGCCGGGCTGTCGATGGGGCTGATCTTCACCGCGCGGCCGATGGATGGGCTGGTGATGGGCCTGCTCACCGGCCTCTGGATCGTCACCGGGCGGCAGAAGCCCTGGCTCAGGGCCGCCGAATATTCGGCCGGCTGCATCGCTGTCGGGCTGCTCCTTTTGGCCTATAACGCCCATTTCACCGGCAACCCGTTCCTGATGCCCCTGACCGGCTATCTCAACCGGCTCTGGGGTCCGGGCGCCAACGCCTATGGCTTTGGCCCCGATATCGGCCCGCCGGGTGGGTGGAGCGGCCTTGACCTCTGGGTCGGGCATGGGCCGCTTGAGGCGCTTTTCAACACCTTCAACTCGGTCGTCAGCCTGCAATTCGAGATGCTGGGCTGGCCGATCGGATCGCTGGCGCTGATCCTGGCCTATCTGATCTGGCAGAAAAAGCTTGGCTTTGACCTCGCCATGGTGATCGTCGCGGGCGTGGTCATCGTGGTGATGGCGCTCTACTGGTATGCCGATACCTATTACCTCGGGCCGCGCTACTGGTACGTCGCCGCCTTTCCGTTCTTCTACCTGTCCGCCCGCGGCTGCGAGGCGCTGCGCGCCCGGCTGACGCGGCGCGACGGATCGGAGATCGTCCGTCTCGACGCGGCGCTGGTGGTCTGTTGCATCTTCGGGCTTCTGGTCTTCACGCCCTGGCGCGGCGTCGCAAAGTTCTACGACTACGGCGGGTTCTACAGCCTCTTTCGCGACGAAGCGGCGCGGGGCACCTTCGGCAACGACATCGTGCTTTTCACCGAGGTCGGCGACCGTGGCAGCGCGCTGGTGCTGAACGACCTCAGCCTCGGCGGTGATGGGCCGGTCTTCATCAAGGATACCGGGACCATTGACCTGAAGGCGCTGGAAGAGGCCTTCCCCGGCCGGCGCATCCAGCTCTACACGCCGGACTGGGCGCCGCGTTGATCGGCGGCTGGAATGTTGCAAGCCCGGCGGCGGTGCGCGGCCCCGAAGGCTATGTGCCGATCAGACGGGCAGACGGGCAGACTGACACATCGACCGGCAAAAGGTCGATCATGTCAATCATCGGACCTTCGCGGAGGCGCCGCGCTGCGCGATCTGCGATGAACCGGTCAAGGTTGGTCTTTTCCGGCCGGCGGCGCCGGTTGTTTTGGCCAACGGCGACCTTCTCCTGAAAGACCCCTACGCGCCTTTCGCCCGCATTCCGGCCTGTGGTGAGCGGCGCCGGGCCGACGCAAGGGCCTTCCATCCTTCAATCGGACCTGACGCCAATGGCGACATCTCGGCCCCGGCAGACATGCGCGAGCCGGGCCGACCACCGGTCAGGAACCGCCCGAAGGACTGTCCCGACGATACCACCGTGCATATGACGGCGGATGGCCGGATGATCGAGAAGTTCAACATGACCGGCATTCCCCTTTCCGATGGCTATCGCCAGCTGCTGATCGGGATGGCAAGCTCTCGGTCTTCGACAATGACATGGGTCGCCTCGCCTCGCCTCTCCGTCCGCGCCCGGCGACCGAAACCGCGCGCCGGTCCATGATTTCGACGGCGACACGGCTCCGTCGCCTTACAACGCGATCCTTGCGAAGATTGATCTCGGGACCGCAACGGAGGGACTGCAACAGACGCTGCCGAACGGGTGCCTGATGGCGGAAGAGACGGACCTCTGCCGCCTCGTCTTCATCGGCCGGGACGGCAATCTCGCGGCGGATTGCATCAACCGTAGCGAGGGCGGCACCAGCTTTATCCTCAGCTGGAGCCGCTACGCGCCGAAGGGGCTGGGCGATCAGGTGGCGGCTGCCTCGCGCGATCTTCGCTGCGAAGCCTGATGGCGGCGGGCGGCAGGATCAGCCGCCGCAGTTCCAGTCCTTCACCGTGAAGTAGGACGGATCGATGATCTCGGCATCGTGGAGCCAGGTCACGCGACTGTCGTCGTAGCGGTTGATGTATTCCCAGACGATCTTGCCGGCAGGGGTCACCTCGAAGGCGCGGCCCGACTGCGCCTCGGTGATGAGGATGTTGCCGTCGGGCTGCATCTGGTGGGTGCTGCGCTCGGGCGAATACATCGGCTGGTCCTGGCGGCCGCCGTAGAGCGTCACGACCTTGTCGGTGGCGGGGTCGATCTTCAGGATCCGGCTGCCGCCGCCGCGCGTACCGTCGAGGGTTTCGTCGCTGTGGTTGTCGAAAAGCGTGATGGTGCCGTCTGCCTGCCAGTCGGGGTCGTGCTGGCGGATGAAGGGGCCGGTCAGGTACCACTTTACCCGCTTCACCTCGCTGTCGGTGACGAGGATGGCGTTGAAGTTGCGCAAGGACAGGAGAAGATCGCCGGCCTCGAACATCGGGAAGGCAGCGGCCTTGCTGGCGGGCAGTTCCTCGACATCGTTCAGGTGAAACTCGCCGTTGATGCGGGTGCTGAACTGGCCGGTGGCGGTGATGCGGCCCTGAAGATCGTTCTCGACCATAAGCTCGGTCAGGGGTTTTTGCAGGGTCAGCTTGCCGTCGGGCGCAAACTTGTAGACCAGATCCTCCCAATAGTCGGCGCTGTAGGGCCACTTGGCCTTATCCCGCTGCCGGGTAACTCGCTTGCCGCCGGCGATCACCACGCCACCGTCGTCCAGCCAGTTCGGGGAATGGTGGCCGAGAACCCCCGGCGTGGTCCAGACCGGCTTGCCGCAACGGTCGAGCCGGGCAACGCCACCGCTTTCGAAGCTGAAGATGATGTCGCCTTCGGGGGTGATGATGGTGCCGTGGGTGATGGCGTTCCAATCGGTCGCGGGTGGCAGGCGGAAGAAGCTCGCATCAGGGAAAAGCGCCCTGGCGCTCAGCGTCCATTCGTTCAGGACAGCGCCGTCGCGCCGCAAAAGGCGGACCTTGTTGTTGCCGTCATAGAAGCCGGAGAGGAGGATCAGGTCGTCCTGCCCGGCCGCCGGATCGTTCACCGTCACGCCCTGGCCGGGATACTTGGCGGGGCGGAGGAAGTGGATCGGTTCGGTGCCGCGCAGGTTCGGCAGTTCCTCATAAAGCGTCTTGGCCTGATCGAGCGTGCCCCAGACGAGATCGTAGGCCGCATTCTGGCGCACCGCCGAATAAAGGCCTGCGGTGAACGTGCCGCCGAGGACGAGCGCGCCTCCGGCGACCAATGAGACCAGTTTTGCCTTTTCCATCTGCCCTGCCCTATTAGCCGTTCATGCCCAGGATACGCTTTATCGGCGGTGCGAGATCGAATACGCGCCGTCCGTCAAGCGTCTTGACGCCACGCCCGTAGATCACGGTGCGCGGCGTGTTGTAGATCGCGGCGCCGGTATCGACGGGCAGCTTCGTTTCGGCATGTTGCCGGTAGAGTGTCCGGTCGCGGATGAAGAGGCCGTAGCCGTCGAACTTTTGCGCCGGTGCGCCGTCCTCCGCCGTTGCCATGTCGAGCGGCTTGACGACGTAGTTGACGACCTGCCCCTCGGGGCGCGGAAACTGCGAATAGTACCACCAGACGAGGGGGGCGCCGTAGTAGCGCTTCCTGGGGTCCTCCTCGCCATAGGTCATCGGGAAGAGTTCGCCCAGGAGGACATGGGCCACGCCCAGCCCCTTCTGCGAGAAGCCTGGCCAGCGGTCGCCATCGCCCCTTTCGGCCACGTCGAAGAGCGGGCCCTCGGTCAGGATCTGCTGGCCGATGGTCCGCTCGAAATTGTGGATCTTCATCTCCGGCCATGAGGCCCAGACGGAGACCGCGAGAAGCGCCGCGGCGAGGCCGCGCAGCGGCTTTGCCAGTCGCGCGTCCTGCATCAGGGGCGAGCGCCACAGGACGATGATCGGCGGTATCATCGCAGGGATGAAGTGGTGCAGGAGAACGCGGTATGCCTGGAGGTAGAAGAAGAAGAAATAGGCGAGCGTCAGGAGCGTCAGCGCGCGCGAGATCCTGTCCTGCGACCGCCAGGTCAGAAGGGAAAGCGCGGGCATGATTCCCACCGGAACCGCCAAGAAGCCGAAACGGCTCCAGTCCTCGAAGGTGATGAACCTCAGTCGGGTGACGATATTGTCGGCGCCGAATTCATTGCCGGGAAACGGCAGGCCGAGCAGCCCGATCAGTTTCGGCAGGATCACCGAGATGACGCCGACGATCACCACGACGCCGGCCGCCCAGAACAGCCGTTGCCACGGCATCGGCCGCCAGGCGAGGAACACGGCCGCCGGCCACATCAGAAGCCAGAGGCCGCCGGTCGGGATCACCAGATAGCACATCACCCCGGTGGCGATGAGAAGCCAGGGACGAAGCTCGATGAAGAAAAGCACGTAGCCGAGGAACACCACAAGCGCCAGCGTCTCGCGCGCGGCGGGCATCGGGCTGTCGCCGAAATAGACGTGGTAGCCGCCGGAATAGACCGTGGCGAGGACGTAAAGGAGGAGCGCGCCGACGATCAGGGCTTCGTCGAGGGGGCGCAGCTCCGGCAGATGTTCCCGCCCGGTACGGATCAGTTGCGCTAGGACCGGATAGAGAAGGCCGAGATACATCAAAAGGGGGGCGCGGACGGAAAATTCCCATTCGCCGAAAAGCCGCACGAACCAGCTTTCGGGAAAGACGAAAAGCACCATCGTCAGGCCCGGAGCGTTCTGGATCGGCCCCGCCTCGGGCCGCCAGAAGGGCCAGAGGTCGTTGATGTAGAGCCGTGCGAATTGCAGGGAACCGGAGCCGTCGCCAGTGAAGTTTTCCCAATAGAATTTCGGCGCGAAGAGGATGAGGGTCAGCAGGAACAGCCCCGCCCCGATCCAGAGATCGCGTCCCGAAGTCTCAAGCCTTAGGCGGATGCCGCCGCCCTGCGACAAGCGCAAGCCAGCGACGAGGAGGCAGAGGACCGCAAGCGCCAGAACGAAGGACAGGTAGGCGGTGCCCTTCAGGCTGCTTCCGGTCAGAAGCTGCAAGCTGGTTGTCGCAATGATATGGGTCAGGATCGTGACCCCAAGCGCCGAGACGAGCCAGGCCGCGGCGTGTTTCTCGCGCCCGAAGACAGCCGAAAGGACAAGCCCCGGCGTCAGGAAAAGGAAAGATGCGGCCAGCGTCACCAGCGGCGTGACGACGTAAAGCGACAGCGCATGGCCGGGCAGGAAATAGGGATTGGCCGTTTGCCCAAGGTCCCATTGCATCAGGGTGTCGCGGAGCGTGCCGAGACCGCTCCAGACGGTCAGCCCGGCGATGAGGATCGCCAGGGCGGTAAGGGCCATCACCCGCGGCGCGGCGGCGCCCTCGGCCCCGGTCATTCGGTCAGTCTGCATCGCTTGTTCCTTTGCCCCGGAAAGGCAGCTGCCCCGTCAGCGCCAGCGAGACGAGGAAGAAGGCCACCATCGCCATCGGCAGCACGAGAAGCGCCTGCGCCCAGAGATCGGACATGCCCGCCCCGATCGCTGCGCGCAGCGCCAGCTTGTTGAGAAAGAAGAGCGCCGCATAGGCGAGGATGTAAAGCGGCAGCCGGCGGAAGCCCCGGGTGCGGAACACGATCTTGCCGTGGGTGCCGAAGTTCCAGAGGACGCCAACGACATAGGACAGCGCCAGCGCCAATTGCCAGTCCAGCCCGACGATGCGGAGGAAGAAGGCATAGGCGAGAAAGCCGAAGATCGTGTTCAGGACGCCGACCACGAGGAACTTGAGGAAACGCCAGAGATCGGGGCGCGATTGCAGCGTGGCGATCATGCCGTTACCCCTTCGGTGGCGAGGACGGCGCGGATGCCGCTTTCGATGGAGTATTCAGGGCGGAATCCGGTTGATGCAAGCCGTGTCACATCGGCTTCGATCAGGGCCGGGTCGTTCGCGGGGCGCGGCCTTGCGCCGAGGCGGATCAGGTGTCCGCGGTCAAGCGCGCGGGCGAGCGTTCCGATCATCTCGCGCACCTCGACAGCCTTGCCGGACCCGATGTTGACGGGGCCTTCGACGTCGGAGGCCAGAAGATGGGCGAGCGCTGCGGCCACATCGGCGGCATGAAGGAAGTCGCGTCTTTGCAATCCGTCGGTGCAATCCACCGTCTTGCCGGCGGCCAGACCCTTCAGGATGTCGCCGAAGAGCCTGCCCTGCGGTTCGCCCGGCCCGTAGATGAAGAAGGGCCGCGCCCAGACGAGCGACACACCGAGCGACCCGGCAAGGCCGAGCGCGGCGATGCCGGTCCCGGCCTTGGCGGCACCATAGGGCGTGGCGGGCTTCAGGGGCGCGTCCTCTGACAGGCGCCCCGCCCCGGTCCAGTCGTATTCGGCGCAGCTACCGACCATGACGGCCCGTTTGCCGCCCCGTGCCGCGAAGGCACGGAGGAGGCGCAGCGAGGCCGTCGCCCAGTCGAGGTTTTCGGGCGCCGTCATCCGCGCTGTCGGCGCATCATGCCAGGCGAGGTGGATGAGATGCGTGGCCCCTGCCCGTTCGGCCACGCCTTCCGGGTCTTTGAGAAGATCGCCGGTCACATCGCCACCGGACCGGCTCTGCGTCACGACCTCAAACCCGCGCCGGGCCAGCGGTCCGGCGAGATGCCGTCCGATCAGCCCGGTCGCGCCGGTGACGAGGACGCGGGGTGCGCTCATGCCGAGATCGTGGTCTCTGGCACGGCGGTCACGAAGCGGGTTCCCTGCCTGCGGAGATCGGCCAGCTGACGGATCACCTCGTCCTTCAGATTCCACGGCAGGATCAGCACGAAATCGGGCGCCTTCACCCGCAACAACTCGACATCATAGACCGGGATGCGGCTGCCGGGCAGCAGCGTGTTCTGCTTCGCCGGATTCTTGTCGACGCAATAGGTGATGAGGTCCGGCCCGATCTTGCAATAGTTCAGAAGCGTGTTGCCCTTGGCCGCCGCGCCATAGGCGGCGACCGTCTTGTGCTGGTCACGGGCGCTGTTGAGGAACTGCATGAGCGCCTGGCGCACCGCCTGCACCTTTTCGGCAAAGCCCTGGTAGCCTTCAGGGCTGTCGAGCCGCGCCGCCGCCTCATCGGCGCGGACCTTGGCAACGCCCGGCTGTTCACTGTGGTTCGCGTCCTTCTGGCAGGCATAGACGCGGAGCGAGCCGCCATGGGTCGGCAGCTCTTCCACATCAAAGACGCGCAGGCCCTTGTCGGCAAAGACCTTTTCGACGGCGAGAAGCGACAGGTAGGAATAGTGTTCGTGATAGATCGTGTCGAACTGAACCTCCTGGATGAGGCGCAGGAGATGCGGGAATTCGACGGTATAGATCGCCTCCCCGGTCAGCAGCGTGGCCACACCCGCGACGAAATCGTTGATGTCGGGGACATGGGCCAGCACGTTGGCCGAACAGATGAGGTCGGGGCGCCGGCCTTCGTCATGAAGCCGCTTCGCCAGTTTCTCGCCGAAGAATTCCACGATGGTCGGCACGCCGATCTTTTCCGCCGCCGCCGCGACCGAGCCGGAAGGCTCGACCCCGAGGACGGGGATGCCGGCGGCAACGAAGTTCTTCAGCAAGTATCCGTCGTTCGACGCAATCTCGATCACAAGGCTTTTGGACCCGAGATTCAGCCGCCTGGTCATACTCTCGGCATAGCGGCGGGCATGGGCGAGCCAGCTGTCGGAGAAGGAGGAGAAGTAGGCATAGTCGGCGGTGAAGATCTTGTCCGCCGGCACATCCTCATCAACCTGCACCAGCCAGCAGGAGGGGCAGACGCGGGTGTGGAGGGTGTACTTCGGTTCCGGTTCATCCTTCCTCGCGAAAGGCACGTAGGAATTGGCCACGGCCGAAAGCCCGAGGTCAACAAAGGTCATCGGCATTTCGCTGCCGCAATGGCGGCATTTCGGGAATGTGGTCACGCGCATCTCCTGCATGAATGCGGCCCTTACCAGGTCTTCCACGGCGCATTGCCGGTCGCCCAATGCGCCTCAAGCTCCTGCCGTTCGCGGATCGTGTCCATCGGCTGCCAGAAGCCCTTGTGTTCGTAAGCCATCAGCTCGCCATCGCGGGCGAGGTTCATCAGCGGCGCGCGTTCCCAGATCGTCGCGTCATCCTCTAGGTACTTCGCCACCTTTGGCGACAGGACGAAATAGCCGCCGTTGATGACGCCACCGTCATCGGCGGGCTTCTCGGAAAACTCGCGCACCTGCGTCTCCCGGATGTCGAGCCGGCCGAAGCGGGCGGCGGGCGGAACCGCGGTGACGGTCGCCATCCTGCCGTGGCTTTTGTGGAAGGCCAGAAGGCTCGTCACGTCCACGTTCCCGACGCCGTCGCCATAGGTCATGCAGAAGGCTTCCTCATCCTTCAGATAAGGCATCACCCGGCGCAGTCGCCCGCCGGTCATGCTGTCCTGCCCGGTGTCGATCAGCGTCACCCGCCACGGCTCGGTCTGGTTGGTGATGACCTCTGTGGTGCCCATCTTGAGGTCGAAGGTCACATCGGCGCCGTGAAGGTAGTAGTTCGCGAAATACTCCTTGATGACATAGCCCTTGTAGCCGCAGCAGATCACGAAATCGGTGATGCCGTGGGCGGCATAGATCTTCATGATGTGCCACAGGATCGGCCTCCCGCCGATCTCCACCATCGGCTTTGGAATGCGCACCGTCTCCTCGGCCAGCCGGGTGCCCAGCCCCCCGGCCAGAATGACGCACTTCATCAAACCGCTCCTTCCAAAACCGGGCCGATCGGCCACGGAAATCGCCCGGCCGACATCTTGTTCCGACCGCCCGCAAACCCCTACGGCCTGCTTGCGGCAGCGTCAGCCCGCGGTTGCCGGGGTAGCACAAAGGCCGCATTTTCGCTACAGCTATGCCTATGCAGGCCGTTGACGTGACACGGTTTGTCGCCAGTTCCTGCATTGGCTGCCGATCGTTTCGGCGCGCGCTGTTCGGAGGACGTTTGCCACGATGAAGATCCTGCTTGTGGGCCACCGGGGCTATGTCGGCCCGGTGGCCGCCGCCCATCTGGTCCGGGCCATTCCCGGCGCGGAAGTGCATGGAATCGATGCAAACTGGTTTGACGGCTCCGAGGCGGCAGGCTTTCCCGACGGGGTTTTCGCAAGCCAGCGGCGTGCCGATGTGCGCGACCTGAAGGCGGCGGATTTTGCCGGTTACGATGCCGTGGTGGCGCTCGCCGCCGTGTCCAACGACCCCATCGGCAAGGAGTTCGAGGCAGCCACGGCGGATATCAATTCCGAGGCGGTTCTCGCCGCCGCGCGGGCCGCGAAAGCAGCCGGTGTGAGTCGGTTCGTCTTTGCCAGTTCATGTTCAATGTACGGCTCCGGATCGGACAGTTTCCGCAAAGAGACCGACACGCTGAACCCGTTGACCGCCTATGCACGGTCAAAAGTGGCGACGGAGGTTGGGCTGCGCCCGATCGCGGGCGACGGCTTCACCATCACCGCCTTGCGTTTCGCCACCGCCTGCGGCGCGAGCCCGATGCTGCGGCTCGACCTCGTTCTCAACGATTTCGTCGCGACGGCGCTTCGGACCGGCCGGATCGAGGTCTTGTCGGACGGCTCGCCCTGGCGGCCCCTGATCCATGTCGAGGACATGGCGCGTGCCATCGAATGGGCGGTCACGCGCGGCGGCGACCGGATGGTCGAGGTCAATGTGGGGTCGCAGGCCTGGACATGGCAGATCGGGCATTTGGCGAAAGAGGTTGCCGGCGTCCTTGGCGGCGTCGCGGTCGAGGTCAACACAAACGCCGCGCCAGACAACCGTTCCTACCGAGTAGATTTCTCGAAATTCGCGGCGCTGGCGCCGGACCACCAGCCGCAGAAGGATTTTTCGGAGGCGGTGCTTCAGCTTGCCGATGAAGTTCGCGCGATTGATTTCGCCGACCAGTCGGTCCGCGACTCGCGCTTCATCCGGCTCAACGTGCTCAGGGGCCATGTCCGCGACGGGCGGCTCGACGGGGAATTGCGCTGGACGCGCTAAACCTTCGCGGGTCAGCCGATCAGCGCAAGCGAGGGGAAGGTCTCGAGAAGCCAGTAGGAAAACTGGCTGAAGCCCCCCGTCAGCATCAGAAGGCCGATGGTCCAGAGGAGAAGGCCCATGATCCGCTCGATCCGGACCATGTGGCGCCTCAGGAAGCCGAGCGCGCCGGTCAGGCGCGGGAAGAAGGCCGCGACCAGCAGGAAGGGAATGCCAAGGCCAAGCGCATAGATCGCGAGCAGGCCAAGGCCGCGGCCGACGGAATCGCCCTGGGCCGCGAGCGACAGGATCATGCCAAGCTGCGGGCCGATGCAGGGCGTCCAGCCGAAGGCGAAGGCGAGGCCGAGCACATAGGCGCCGAAGGCCGATCCGCCCCGGTCGCCGACATCGAGCCGCATCTCGCGGTCGAGAAAGCCGATGCGGAAGATGCCGAGGAAATGCGCGCCGAAGACCATGATGGTGATCCCGGCGATGAGGTTGAACCAGTCGAGCCACCCTGCGATGAAACGCCCGAAGGCCGAAGCGGCGAAACCGAGAAGCAGGAACACGGTCGAGAGGCCGAGAACGAAGAAGGCCGCCGCCACCAGCGTCCGCCACCGCGCTGCGCGGTGGTCGGCATCCTCGGCGGCAAGATCGCGCATCGAAATGCCGCCCATGTAGGCAACGTAGGGCGGCACGATCGGCAGGACGCAGGGGCTGAGGAACGACAGGACGCCCGCCAGCAGCGCGATCAGCGCCGCCAGCCCGAAGCCGCCCGTGATGATGCCGGTCTCCAACATGGATCCGAGGCTTAGCCGATGCCGAGCGTGCCGTCACGGGACAATGCGTCGCGGGTGTTCACAAGAACGTCGGACCTTCCAGAAAGACGAACGCCGGGCACATGGCCCGGCGTTCTGTCATTCCTGCGGCGCCTTCAGCGGCCGAGCGACCACCAGCCACGGCGGCGCGGCTTGTTCGCGGTATCCTCGGCCTCGGCCGGATCGGCCTGCGGGCCGTCCTCGGGCCGGTGCGGTGCGGGTTCCGGCATCGGCACCGGGGCGACGGCCACGGCGGCGCTTTCGGTGACAAGCTCGGCCACCGGCTCGGCTACCGCCACGGCCTCGGGCGCCTCGTCGGTCTTCTTCTTGCGCGACCGGCTGGGCTTCGGCTTGGCGTCGGCTTCTGCCTCCGCGACGGGTTGGGCAGCCTTGGATTCCGCCGGGGCGGCGTCGGCTTTGGGCTTGCGGCTCCGCGACCGCGACTTCGGCTTTTCCGTCACCTCGGCGGGTGCCTCGGCGACCACGGCCTCGGCGACCGCTTCAGGCGCGGCATCGGAAGGCTCGGCCTTCGACTTCCGGCTGCGCGAGCTGCGGCTGACGCTGCGCTTCTTCGGTGCCGGCACGCCCTCGACCGGAACCCCGTCGGCAGGCGTTGCCTCGACCGCGGCCTCTTCGCTGTCGGCCTCGGCGCCATCATCCTCGTCGTCGGTGTCGGACGAACCGGCCTCGGCGCCTTCGTCACGCTGCCCGCCGTTGCCACCTTTCCGCCGACGCCGACGCCGGCGCTTTTTCTTGCGACCGGGTTCGCCATCACCGGAAGCGGCGGGCTGCGCCTCTTCGGCCTCATCCGCCTCTTCGGAGGCTTCGACGATGTCTTCTTCTTCCTCGGCTTCGGCCTCCGCCTCGTCCGCGATCCTCAGCGCCTCGACGGAAACGACAGGAGAAGTGACCTCGGGAACGTTGCGCGTTGCCGTCTTGAACTTCTCGATCTCGTAGTCAGGGCTGACCAGCGCCGGAACCGCCTCAAGCCGAACAGCCATGCCGTAGCGAAGCTCGATCTGGGCGATATGCTCGCGCTTCTGGTTGACGAGGAAGTTGATGACCGCGACCGGCGCTTTCAACAGCACCTCGCGCGAGCGCTTGCGCGTCCCCTCCTCCTCAAGCTGGCGCAGGATCTGCAGCGCCAGGCTGTCGTCGGAGCGAATGATGCCGGTGCCGTGGCAATGGGCGCAGGGCTGCGTCGTGGATTCGAGCATGCCGGGGCGCAGGCGCTGGCGGCTCATCTCCAGAAGGCCGAATCCGGAAATGCGGCCTACCTGGATACGGGCACGATCGGTCTTCAGCTTGTCCTTCAGCCGCTTTTCGACGGAAGCGTTGTTCTTGCGCTCCTCCATGTCGATGAAGTCGATGACGAT
>DJUV01000195.1 GCA_002440625.1 Rhodobacteraceae bacterium UBA6273
CATCAGGCCAATATCCGCATCATCGAGGGCACGGCGAAGCGGATGCAGGTGCCGATGGAGCGTGTGGTCGTCACCGTACAGGACCACGGCAACACCTCTGCCGCGTCGATTCCCCTCGCCCTGTCGGTCGGCAAGGCCCGCGGCCAGATCAAAGAGGGCGACCTCGTCGTCACCGAGGCCATTGGCGGCGGCCTGAGCTGGGGTTCAGTCGTTCTGCGCTGGTGAAAACCCGCTTGAAAGCCCCTTCCCAAGTCATTGATATTGACTCGGAAATCTTATCCGCACATCCTCTCTCAAAATCCACGGGGGGACGAGATGAGCGAAAAGACCTTGACGCGCATGGATCTGAGCGAGGCCGTCTTCCGCGAGGTCGGTCTGTCGCGCAATGAATCCGCCCAGTTGGTGGAACATGTCCTGCAACATATGTCCGACGCTCTGGTGCGGGGCGAGACGGTCAAGATCTCGTCCTTCGGCACGTTTTCGGTCCGCGACAAGGCCGCCCGCGTTGGCCGCAACCCCAAGACCGGCGACGAGGTTCCGATCCATCCCCGCCGCGTGCTGACCTTCCGTCCCTCGCACCTGATGAAGGAACGGGTTGCGTCGGGCAACAAGGGCTGAGGCAGGAACGCATGGAGAAATCGGCTGACGCCTTTCGGACCATCAGCGAAGTCTCCGAGCTGTTGCAGACGCCGGCCCATGTGCTGCGCTTCTGGGAGAGCCGATTCACGCAGGTGAAGCCGGTCAAGCGCGCCGGCGGGCGGCGCTATTACCGGCCATCCGATCTGGCGCTTCTGGGCGGCATCAAGCGGCTTCTCCACGACGACGGCATGACGATCCGCGGCGTGCAGAAGGTTCTGCGCGAACAGGGCGTGCGCCACGTCGCGGCCCTGTCGCCGATTGAGGCTGGGCTTCTCTCCGATCGGACGGACGAGGGCAGCGGCCCGCTGGCCCCTCCGGCGCGGGCGCCTGCCCGCGAACCCGAACGAAAGCCCGCCCGCCCGGCCGCCACAGTCACGCCGCTCTGGCCCGTCTCGCCCACGCCAGAGGCAGCGCCTGAGGGCGACCGGCTTCAGCCCGATCCTGACGATCTCTCCGGCGCAATCGCCGAGGAGGCGCCGATGATGGTCGACGCGGAGCCTTTGCCGGAACCGGAAGGCGCCACGCTGCACCGCATCCGCAGAGAAAGCGCGCCAGAACCCGCGGGGCAGCCCGAAGCCGATCTGCCGCCACCCGCCGCTGCGATGCTGCGCGCCATGGATGCCATCCGCGCGCGTGATCATCAGGCGGAGCTGGCCGCGATCCACGGGCGGCTTCAGGGCCTCCGCGACCGCCTGGTGCGAAGCCGCGATCCGGGTCGGGACTGACCCTTCCGATGCCCTGCGGCGCATGGTGGCGGAGGATGTGTTTTGTCGCTTGCCCCCGCCCCGGCAATCAGCCTATACCCCGCTTCGTCGGGCCGTGGCGCAGCCTGGTTAGCGCGTCCGTCTGGGGGGCGGAAGGTCGTGAGTTCGAATCTCACCGGCCCGACCAACACCGAAACGCCCACCCCTTCGCAGGGGTGGGCGTTCGCATATCAGGAGCCCGTGGATGACGGCGACCGGCGTGCTTTCCGACAGTGATATCCGCGCGATGATCGCGGCGGGTCAGATCACGTCCGCCGCACCGGTGCCCGATGCGCAGGTGCAGCCGGCGAGCCTGGATCTGAGGCTCGGCAGCGTCGCCTACCGGGTCCGCGCCTCGTTCCTTTCCGGCAAGGGCCGGACGGTGGCCGACAGGCTGGCCGAGTTCGAGATGCACCGCGTTGACCTCTCGTCGGGGGCGGTTCTCGAAAAGGGCGCCGTCTATGTCGTGCCGCTGATGGAAAGCCTCGCGCTGCCCAACGGTCTGACGGCGGTGGCAAACGCCAAAAGCTCCACCGGGCGGCTTGACCTTTTGACCCGCACCATCACCGATGGCGGCACCGAATTCGACCGCATCCCGGAAGGCTACGCCGGGCCGCTTTATGCCGAGATCTGCCCCCGCTCATTCTCCGTGCTGGTACGGCCGGGGATGCGGCTCAACCAGATCAGGTTCCGCAACGGGCAATCGGTTCTGACCGATGCCGAGCTTCAAGCGCTCCACAAGGAAAGCGCGCTTGTGTCCGGCGTCCCGGTGATCTCCGAAGGACTTGGCTTTTCCGTCGACCTCCGGCCAGCCAAAGGCGACCTCGTCGGCTACCGGGCGAAACCCCATACCGGGGTCATCGACCTTGACCGGCTTGGCCATTACGACCCGGCGGAGTTCTGGGAAGAGGTGCGCACCAAGGAAGGCCGCATCATCCTCGACCCCGGCGCCTTTTATATCCTTGTGAGCCGCGAGGCGGTGACGATCCCGCCCGACTATGCCGCCGAAATGGCGCCCTACCTTGCGATGGTCGGCGAGTTCCGGGTGCATTACGCCGGCTTCTTCGACCCCGGCTTCGGCTTTGACGGCGCCGGCGGCGCCGGATCGCGCGGCGTTCTCGAAGTGCGCTGTCACGAGGCGCCCTTTGTGCTTGAGGATGGCCAGGTCGTCGGGCGGCTGGTCTACGAACGCATGGCCGAGCGCCCTGCCCGGCTTTACGGCACCGGCATCAAGTCGAACTATCAGGGCCAGGGGCTGAAGCTGTCGAAACACTTCCGGGCGGTGTGAGCCCTACTTTAGCAGTTGGCATTTCTTACCGGGCGCAGCGCTGCCTTTTGCCCGGGACGCCCAAAGCGTTCCGGGCCGCGCCCGACCCGCCCCTAGGGCGGGCGCGATGGCGCCCACCCTCGGGTCAGGCGCAACCCTCTGTTTCGCCAGTCAAACGCTTGAAAGATAACGCGCCGCTACCGCCCGATCCGGCGCGTCAGCTTTGCCGCCTGCCGCGCGCGCCGCGCCGTTGCCCTCGCTTCTTGTCGAAGCTTTTCCTCGGCGCTGAGGGGCGGTGGTTCGGGCGTCCTGCGACGGCTGAACATCTCGATTCCCTTGTTGATCCCGGCATTGATCGCGCGGCGGGTGACGATATTCACGACCATGTTGAGAAAGCGGTTGAGGTTCATCGCACTCAGTCCTCGAACAACTCGGTCTGGCCGGCCAGATCCTCGCCCTCGTCGTCGCCGGCAAGCTGCGCGCCCGGCAGGGGCCGGTTGTCGAGAAGCCCCGCCGCGCGTAGCTCTTTCAGGCCCGGCAGGTCGCGGGCGGATTCAAGCCCGAAGTGGTCGAGGAAGCCCTGCGTGACCACATAAGTGACCGGCCGGCCCGGTGTCATCCGGCGGCGGCCGAAGCGGATCCATTCGAGTTCCAGAAGGTGGTCGATGGTGCCGCGGCTGACCGCAACGCCGCGGATTTCCTCGATCTCGGCCCGTGTCGCGGGCTGATGGTAGGCGATGATCGCCAACGTCTCGATCGCGGCGCGCGACAGTTTCCGCGTCTCGACTGTTTCCTTCTGCATCAGGAACCCGAGGTCAGGCGCGGTACGGATCGCCCAGGCGTCGCCGACCTTCACCACATTGACGCCGCGCCCTTCGTAACGCTTCCGCAAGTGCACCAGCGCCTCGGCAGGATCGGCGCCATGCGGCATCCGCCGGGCCAGTTCCGCCACCGTCACCGGATCGGCCGAGGCGAAGAGGATGGCCTCCACCATGCGCTCCTGCGCGCCCATCGGCGGCGCCTCGAAGAGGCTCTTTTCGCGCGTCTCGCTCTCGCTCACGTCGGTTTCCGCCTGATGGAAATGGGGGCGAAGGTCTCGCCCTGCCTCAGTTCGATCTGCCCCTGTTTGGCGAGTTCCAGCGTCGCGGCAAAGGTGGCCGCCGTCGCCGACCGGCGGCGCGAGGGATCGGCGGTCCAGCCATCGGGCAGGTAGGACGAAAGGTCCGTCCACTCGCCCGCAAAGCCGATCAGCCCGCGCATCCGTTCAAGCGCCTGCTCCATGGTGAAGACATGCTCGCGGTCGAAGGCATAGGGGCGGAATTCGTCGCGGGTGCGGATGCGGGCATAGGCCTGCATCAGGTCGAGAAGCGTGGCGCTGTAGCTGACGCGGCGCACCCGCATCACGTCCTCGGGGATGCCGCGCGCGAAGAAGTCGCGGCCCATCTGGTCGCGCGCCATCAGCCGCGCCGCGGCCTCGCGCATCGCCTGCAGGCGTTCCAGCTGGAAGGCAAGGTGGGCGGCCAGTTCCTCGCCCGATGGGCCTTCGTCGGTGGGATCGGGCGGCAGCAGGAGACGCGATTTCAGGAAGGCGAGCCAGGCCGCCATGACCAGATAGTCGGCGGCCAGTTCAATGCGCAGCGTCTTGGCCTTGTCGACGAAGCCCAGATACTGCTCGGCAAGCTGCAGGACAGAAATCTTCCTCAGATCGACCTTCTGCGTCCGCGACAGCATCAGGAGAAGGTCGAGCGGCCCCTCGAACCCATCGACATCAACAATCAGCGCCTCGGCGGCGAGCCGGTCGCTGACGGAAAGGACATCTTCCTGAAACCCCTGCGGGTCAGACATGGGCGCTGGTTCCCAGAAGCGCCTCAAGTTCTGCCGCAAGCGCCTGGCTGTCAATGGCCGTGGCAGCAGGGCGGCGGGCAAGTGCCGCATCGGCACGGGCAAGGGCGGCACCGGAGAGTGTGCCGGCGGCTGCCACCACGGGCTCCATTTCCTCGCGCTTGCCGTTGCAGTGAAGGGCGATGTCGCAGCCAGCCGTGATGGCGCGGGCGGCGCGTTCGCCCAAGGTGCCGGAAAGCGCCTGCATGGAAAGGTCGTCGGTCAGGATCAGGCCGCCGAAGCCGATCTTCTCGCGGATATAACGTATCACCACGGGCGAGGCGGTCGCCGGCCTTTCGGGGTCGAGCGCTTCGAAGACGATATGCGCGGTCATCGCCATCGGCAGATCATGAAGCGCCCGGAAAGCCTTGAAATCGCTGGCTTCCAGAACATCGAGCGACGCCGTCGAGCGGGGGAGTTCGTGATGGCTGTCGAGCGTCGCGCGGCCGTGGCCCGGCATGTGCTTCACCACCGGCAGCACACCCCCGGCCATCAGTCCCTCGGCACACGCCCGGGCGGCGCGGATCACCGTTTCGGCATCCTCGCCGAAGCAGCGGTTGCGCAAAAAGGGGTGGGTTTCGGCAAGGGCGATGTCGGCGGAGGGCGCACAATCGACGTCGATGCCGACCGCCCGCAACTCCTCGGCGATCAACTGGTAGCGGAGCCGGATGCCCCGCTCCATCGCCGGTCCCGCCGTCTGCGCCACCTGATCCAAGGGCGGCAGATATTCGCGCCAGTGCGGCGCGCGGAGCCGCTGTACTCGCCCACCTTCCTGATCGACAAGGACCGGCGCATCGCGGCCCACCGCAGCCCTGAGATCGCCGGTCAGGCGGCGAAGCTGGTCCGGCGTCTCGACATTGCGGGCGAAAAGGATGAAACCCCAGGGGGCGGCATCGCGGTAGAACGCCGCCTCCTCAGCCGAAAGCGCGGGGCCGGAAACGCCCAAGACCGTCGCCGACAGCGCCATCACTTCACCACGGCAGGAACGCAGACCGCGTTTTCGGCCTTGAGGGCCGCGCAGAAGGCGCGGGCATCCTCGGCATCGGTGAAGCCTTCGACGCGAAGCCGGTAGAAGGTTGCGCCGCCGCTTTCCGAAGGCTCGATGACGCGGCGCTTGCCCTGCATCAGCGGGCCAAAACGGGCGACCGTGGTTTCCCAGTCAAGCCGGGCATCGGCCTCATTGGCGTAGGAGCCGATCTGCACGACCCGGGTTCCGGCGCTGAGTGCCGCGGGATCGACGTCGATTGCCGCTTCAGGCGCGAGCGCCATGGCCACTGCCGCCGCCGCCGCCTCCGCCATCGCGTCAACGCCGTCGTCGGACGTGGCCGCCGCGGCGCCCGAAGGCCGGGCCAAGGGCTTCAGCGACGCCGTGACGCCGGGGATGTCGGAGGAGATGACGTCGGGCGCGACATAGGGCTGCGCCGCGACCGCGCCACCATCGAGATTGATCATTTCAACCGGGCCTTCCGGCAGTGGCTCGATGGGGCGCATCGCGGCGGGGGTGATCGCCTCGCCGACAACCTCCGGGTTTGCGGATTGCGGCGGCGCTTCGGCGGATTCGGCTCCGCTTTCGGCAAGCGCACCCATCGCAGTATCTTCCGTGCTCAGGTCCGCGGCACCGGGCGCGAGCGTCAGCCGGTCGGCAGGCTCCGCCGCCGTGCCCTCCGCCGCGATCCTGTTGACCGCGAGCCCCTGATGCAGCGCCAGTTCGCCGCCGGGGTTCTCGGGCGCGATCCGCGCCGGCCCCTCCAGCGCCTGGATGACCGGCACGCCGTTCACATCGCGCACGGCAAGCTTGTAGGCCCAGACGCCGATACCCGCGATCAGCGCGAGCGACGTGAGCGCCCCTGCGACATTGACCAGCCGCTGCCAGCGCCCGCCCAAGGGGGCGTGGCCCTGCCGGGGGTCATAGCCGGCATAGTCCTGATAGTCGTCGTAATCCGCGTCCGCCATGCT
>DJUV01000189.1:0-13291 GCA_002440625.1 Rhodobacteraceae bacterium UBA6273
CCGAGGCGCTGCTGCAAGGCGCGGATCTCCTCGCGCATGCTGCGCCGCAGGCGGGCATCGAGGTTGGAGAGCGGTTCGTCGAACAGCAGCACATCCGGTTCGAGGACGAGAGCACGCGCGACCGCGACGCGCTGCTGCTGGCCGCCCGAGAGGCGCGAGGGATGCTGGTCCTTCTTGTCGATCATGCCGACGAGGGTCAGGAGTTCTTCGGACCGCGCACGCGCCTCGGCTTTCGACAGGCCGAGAACCTGCACCGGGCCTTCCATGCAGTTCTGCAGCGCGGTCATGTGCGGGAAGAGGTTGAAGTGCTGGAAGCACATGCCGATGGAGGCGCGCATCCTGCGGATGTGCCGTTCGTCGGCGGGCACCAGCACGCCGTTCCGCTCCATATGCGTCAGGGGCTTGCCGTCGATATAGATCACGCCGCCGTTGATCGTCTCAAGCGTCATCAGCATCCTGAGGACGGTGGTCTTGCCCGACCCGGAAGGGCCGATGACCGTCACCATCTCGCCTTCCTCAATGTCAAGGTTCAGCTGGTCGAGGACCACGAGCTTGCCATAGCTTTTGACGACATTCATGAATCGCACCATCGGCCGGTCATCGGCGGGAAGCTCAAGGGGATAGGCGGACATGTCCATGGCTTACAGTCCCAGTTTGCGCCGCACCCAGCCTTCGAAGAGCCGGACGAGGCCGGCCGTGGGCAGGGAAATGGCGAGGAAGATCAGGCCGACGAGCGTATAGGGTTCAAGGAAGCGGTAATTCTCGGCCCCGATCGCATTGGCGGCGTGCATCAGTTCCGCGACGCCGATGACCGAGAGCATCGGCGTGTCCTTGAAGATACCGACAAGGTAGTTGCCCATCCCGGCGATGGAGGGCGGCAGCGCCTGCGGGATGATGATGCGGAAATAGGTGTCGCGGATCGAAAGGTTGATGGCGCGGCAGGCCTCCCACTGGCCGCGCGGCACGGCGTCGATCCCGGCGCGGTAGACCTCGGAGAGATAGGCCGAATAGTGCAGGCCGATGGCGATCATGCCGGATGTCCAGGGCGACAGTCGGATGCCGAATTGCGGGCCGACGTAGAAGACGAAGAATATCTGGAGGACGAGCGGGGTGGAGCGGATGAATTCCACGAATTCGCGCACGATCAGCGTCAGCGCCTTCCTTGGCGTCCGCTGCGCCAGCGCCAGCACAAGGCCGAGGATGACGGCGATGGCATAGCCCGCCCCGGCGGCGATCAGCGTGTTGACCGTCGCCGCCAGAAGCCGCGGCAGGATTTCCCAGGTGAAGTCCCATTTCCAGTCGAAGCTCATGCCCGCCCGAGCCTCCGTGCCATGGAGCGTTCAAGCCAGCGCATGAACGGGGTGATGAGAAAGCGGGCGAGGATGTAGTAGATGACGAGCGCGGTGCCGAAGGCCTGCGCCGAAAGGAAGGTCGAGGCGTTGATCTGTTTGGCCTGGAACATCAGGTCCGCGACCGAGATGAGCGAGACGAGCGCGGTGCCCTTCAGAAGCTCGATCAGGAGATTGCCCCAGGGCGGCAGCATCAGCGCCAGCGCCTGCGGCAAGATGATCCGGCGCATCCGTCTGGCCGGCGACATGGAGATGGCATAGGCCGCTTCCCACTGGCCTCTCGGCACCGACTGGATGGCACCCCGCACGATCTCGGCGCCATAGGAGCCGACGTTGAGGCCGACGGAGAGGAAGCCGGCAATGAAGCTCGGCAGGGTCAGCCCGAAAAGCGGCAGGACGAAGAAGATCCAGTAGAGCTGCACCAGCAGCGAGGTGCCGCGAAAGATCTCGATATAGATGATGGCGATGCCGCGGATCAGCCAGTTTCCCGACAGCTTGCCAAGACCGGCGACAAGGGCGCAGGCGATGGCGATGGCGGCAGCAAGCAGGAACTGGGCGCAGGTGATGAGCGTCCCCTTCAAGAGAAGCGGCCAGTAGGTCTGAAGAAACTCCCAGATCGACACCGAATCCCCCGGTTTTCTGAAAGTCCGGAGGGTGGCGGTTCCCCCCTCCGGGATGTCAGCGGCGGCGGGTCAGCGGTTGGCGCAGACCCATTCGGTGGTCACGTCGCCGGGGAGCGTCGGTTCGCCGTACCCATATTCCTTGACCGCTTCCATCATCTCGGGCGTGCCGAGATAGCCCTTCTGCGCCGCGTTGAAGGCATCGAGGAAATCCTGGTCTTCCTTGCGGAAACCGATGCCGGCCCAGTTGATGGAATCTTCCGGCAGGGCGGCCGGATCGGTGACCTCAAGCTCGCCCCCGGTGCTGTCGGCCAGCTGTTTCACGGTGAAGTAGGTCCCTGCCCCGGCATCGGCGCGACCGGCCTTCACGGCGGCGAGAATTTCCGTCGGACCCGGAACCTGCATGATGTTGGCCTCTTCCACGCCGGCAGCCTTCGCCGCCTCGATGTTGGAATAGCCGGAGCCCGTGACCATCACCGCGCCCTTGTCCTTGATGTCGACATAGGTGGTCAGCCCCTTGGGGTTGCCGGCGGCGACGATGAAGGCATCGCCGATCTTCGCCATCGGCTCGGAAAAGGCGATGTTCTCGCAGCGCGAGGCAAGGATGTTCATGCCGCCGGTGATGATGTCGAAGCGGCCCGCCTGAAGGCCGGGAATGAGCCCGCCCCAGTCGGTCTGCACGGCCTCGATGTTCTCATGGCCCATCTTCTTCAGGACGCCGAGGGTTTCGGCATTGACGAAGCCCTTGGGGCTGCCGTCCGGGCCGGGATAGGCGAAGGGGATCTCATTGGCGAAGCCGATGCGGATGGCTTCGCCCGCGTTGATGCGGTCCATCAGCGGCCCGGCGAGGGCGGCGGCGGCGCTCAGGCCGAATGCGGCCCCGGCAATGATCGTGGTCGTCAGGCATGACCTGTTCATGCATCTCTCCCGTGTTGCGTGGCTTCGAATTCCGAGGCGAAGTTTCTTCTGTTGTGTACAACATAATTGACCATCAGCGAGGCCTGTCAAGAAATATCTGGAATATACGGCTCATCTTTCGGCAATCATCTTGCCAAATCGCGGGCAGAATCCTAGCGTTGTGTACAATAAGACCGACTCGGGGAGAGAAACCATGGGGTTAGACAACGCGCCCTTCAGTGCCGCCGAATATGCCCGCCGCATCGCCAAGACGCGCGCCGCGATGGCAAAGGCGGGGATCGACGTGCTCTTTGCCACCGACCCGTCGAATCAGGCATGGCTCACCGGCTATGACGGCTGGTCCTTCTACGTTCATCAGGGCGTGATCCTGACGATGGCGGGCGATCCCCTCTGGTGGGGCCGGGCGCAGGATGCCAATGGCGCGCTCCGCACCGTCTGGATGGAGGATGACTGCGTCACCCGCTATGCGGAAAGCTACATCCAGTCCACGACCTCGCATCCGATGGAGGATCTGGCCAAGCGCCTGACCGACATGGGCCTTGGCAAGGCGCGGATCGGGGTGGAGATGGAGAACTACTATTACTCCGCCAAGGCCCATGCCGTCCTTGCCGCCAATTTGCCGAACGCCACGCTGGTCGATGCGACGGCGCTGGTGAACTGGCAGCGGATGGTGAAGTCGGGCGAGGAAATCGCCTTCATGCGCAAGGCGGCCAGGATCTCGGAAAAGATCGTGCGGCTTGGCATCGAGCTTGCCCGCCCCGGTCTCAGGAAGAACGAGTTGGTGGCCGAGATCAGCCGCGCCGGCATCCTTGGCGTCGATGAGGCCTGGGGCGACTATCCCGCCATCGTGCCGCTGACCCCTTCGGGCATCGACGCGACGGCGCCGCACCTGACCTGGAACGGCGAGCCAATGAAGGTGGGCGAAGCGACGTTCTTTGAGCTTTCGGGCTGCTACCGCCGCTACCACGCGCCGCTTTGCCGTACCGTCCACCTCGGCAAGCCGCCGCAGGACATGGTCGATGCGGCGGAAGCGCTGAACACCGGGCTGGAGGCCGGGCTTGAGGCGGCCCGCGCCGGCAACCGGGCCTGCGACGTGGCCAATGCGCTTGGCGCGGAACTGGAGAAGATCGGCATCAAGCGGTCGGCCCGATCAGGCTATCCGATCGGGCTGTCCTATCCGCCGGACTGGGGCGAGCGCACCGCCTCGTTCCGGGCAAGCGACGAGACGGTTCTGGAACCCGGCATGACCTTCCACTTCATGCCCGGCCTCTGGCTGACCGACTGGGGGCTTGAGACCACCGAGTCGATCCTGATCCGCGACAGCGGCCCCGCCGAGACCTTCTGCAACGTCGAGCGCAAGCTGTTCGTGAAGGACTGACGCGCCATGACCGTCCTCGACACCACCAAGGCGCTCTTACGCGACCTGATCGCCTTTCCGACCATCTCCGCCGACAGCAATCTGGCGATGATCGAGTTTCTCGCCAGCCAGCTTCGCGCCGCGGGCGCGCGGGTCGAGGTGCTGAAGGATACGGGCGGGACCAAGGCCAACCTCTTTGCCACGCTCGGGCCCGAGGTCGATGGCGGCATCCTACTGTCGGGTCATTCCGACGTGGTGCCGGTCGCCGATCAGGACTGGACCACGGCGCCTTTCGAGATGGTGGAGCGGGACGGCCGGCTTTACGGGCGCGGCACCTGCGACATGAAGGGGTTCATCGCCGCTGCCGTGGCGATGGCGCCGGTCTATGCCGGGCAGGTCAGGAACCGGCCCGTGCATTTCGCCTTCACCCATGACGAGGAGATCGGCTGTTTCGGCGCGCAGGCGCTGGCGGCGGTCCTTAAGGCGCGCGGTCTGCGCCCCGGCGTGGCGATCATCGGCGAGCCGACGATGATGCGGGTGATCGAGGGGCACAAGGGCTGCTACGAATACTCGACCCATTTCACCGGGCTGGAGGGCCACGGTTCCGGCCCCGACCGGGGCGTGAATGCGGTCGAATATGCGGTGCGCTATGTCGCGCGGCTTCTTGACCTGAAGGAGCAGTTGAAAGCCCGCGCGCCCCTGCGAAGCCGGTTCGATCCGCCGTGGACGACGATCAACACCGGCGTGCTGACGGGCGGCGTCGCCCATAACGTGATCCCCGGCAAGGCGCGGGTAGACTGGGAGATGCGGCCCGTCCAGCAAGGGGACGCGGAGTTCGTGAAGGCCGACCTTCACGCGTTTTGTACCCATACGCTTCTGCCGGCGATGCGCGCCGTGATGCCCGACGCGGGTATCGTCACCGAGGTCATCGGCGAGGTCGACGGCCTGATCCCGGCGGATGAGAACGAGGCCCGCGACATCTTCATGGAACTGACCGGGGCGAACCGGGCCGAGATCGTCGCCTTCGGCACCGAGGCCGGGATCTTCCAGTCGCTCGGGCTGTCCGCCGTGGTCTGCGGCCCGGGGTCGATCGATCAGGCGCACAAGCCGGACGAGTATCTGGCGGTCGATCAGCTTGCCGAATGCCTCGCGATGCTGTCACGTCTTGGCGACAAGCTCGCCGCATGAGGACGTAATGCCGGATGCCATCGCCGCAGAGGAACGGACCGACGCCCTGATCTGGCGCGCGGCACCTTTTGTCTTCGTGGTGTTCTGGGCGGGCGGCTACAGTTTCGCCAAGCTTGGCCTCGCCCATATCGAGCCGATGACGATGCTGGCCTTGCGCTACGGGCTGGCGGTTCTGGCGCTGCTGCCGTTCCTTTTCCTGCGTCGTCCGGTCCGGCCGCGGAGCGCCCGCCATTGGGCTTCCATCGCGCTGACCGGCTTTCTCATCCAATGCGTCTATTTCGGCCTTGCCTACCTTGCGATGAAGCGCGGCATGAACGCCGGGACCACGGCGATCATCATGGCACTCCAACCGATCCTTGTCGCCGCCGCAGCGCCGCTCCTGTCCGGCACGCGGTCGACGCCGCTTCTCTGGCTCGGACTGGTCCTTGGCTTTGCGGGCGTCCTTCTCGTCATCGTCTCGGGCGGCACCTTGGGGCCAAGCCCCCTGGCCGCCGTGGCCCTTGCGCTTGCCGCCCTCGGCGGCATCACCCTCGCCACGCTTTTCGAGAAATGGCACGGGATGCGGTCCGATCCGGTGGTGGGCGGGATCGTCCAATATGTCGTGGGCTTCGCCGTCCTTCTGCCGGTGGCCTGGACGACGGAGACCATGGCGATCGACTGGCAGCCCGAACTTGTGATTTCCCTCGCCTATCTCGTCATCGCCAATTCGATCATCTCTGTCGGGCTTTACATCGCGCTGGTCCAGCGCGGCGACGCCACCCGGATTTCCGCGCTGATGTACCTCGTGCCGCCGCTCGCCATGATCGTCGCCTGGGCGATCCTCGGTGAGAAGGTGACAGCGCTCGCTCTTGTGGGCTTTGCGCTCTCGGCCCTCGGGGTGTACATGGTGGGCCGTCAGACAGGCAGAGGATGACCGCCTCCATGAACATCGAAGCTCCGGAGACTGCGCCCCGCGCCCGCGACCGCTTCGAACGGATGCATGCCGCGATCCGCAACCGCATCTGTCTTCTCGACTATGCCCCCGGCACCCGCCTGTCGGAAGAGGCGTTGGCGGCGGAGTACGGGGTCAGCCGCACGCCGCTGCGCCGTGTGCTGGGGCGGCTTGAAGGCGAGGGCCTCTTGCAATCGGTCCACGGCGTCGGCACCTTTGTCACCGATGTCGAGATCGGCGAGCTGATCCAGACCTATCAGCTTCGGCTGGAACTGGCGGAATTGACCGGCAAGCTCAGCGCGGTGGCGCCGGATGAGGCGCTCTGGCAGGATTTCCGCGCGCTGTCGGCCCGGTCGAAGGCCATGATCGACGCCCCCGACCCGCGCCGGTTTGCCCAACTCAACATGGATTTCTTCCTCGCGCTCCTCAGGCTTACCGCCAATGAGCCTCTGAAGGATATCTGCGAAAGGCTCTACTTCCAGACCACCCGCATCTGGCTGAAGTCGGTCTTTGCCTCGCGGATCGACCTTGCCGACGAGGTCGACATCTTTGACCGCGAGGTGCATGACATCCTTCGCGCGCTCGAGATCGGCGATCTGCACGCCGCAGCCCTGATCCAGCGCGCCCATATCTCGATGAGCTTCGAGCGGATGCGCCGGAACGCCTGAGCCGGACGGTCAGGCGTTTGCGCGGAACTCGATGGTGCTTTCCTTGGGCCAGGACAGCCAGACATCGCCCGCATCGGGCAGGCCGCGGAAATCGGCGTCGCGGCCAACGGCCTTCAGGGGGCGGCCCTGCCAGTCGATGATGCAGGTGCCCATCGCGCCGCCGAAGATGCGCTGCTGGAGGCGGGCGCGCAGGCGGAAGGGGGCCGTCGGCTCGGTGGTGTCGAGCCTGAGGCTTTCGGGTCGGACGGCGATGGTCGGTCCCTTGAGACCGGGCAGGAGCTTGCCGTCAGAAAGGCGCAGGCCCTCGGGTTCGGGCGTACCCTCGATCAGGTTCGCGTCACCGAGGAATTGCGCGGTGAAGGGGTCGCGGGGGTCGTCATAGACCTCGCGCGGCGGGCCGTGGCGGACGAGGCGCCCGTCCTTCAGGATGCCGATGCGGTCGGAGAGGGTCAGCGCCTCTTCCTGATCATGGGTGACGAAGATCGTGGTGATGCCGACCTCACGCTGAATGCGTTTCAGTTCGATCTGCATGTCGACCCTGAGCGCCTTGTCGAGGGCCGACAGCGGCTCGTCCAAGAGAAGGACGCGCGGGCGGGTGACGATGGCGCGGGCCATGGCGACACGCTGGCGCTGACCGCCGGAAAGCTGGTGGGTCTTGCGGGTGGCGAGATGGCCAAGCTGCACGAGTTCCAGCGCTTCCCTGACGCGCTTGGCGGTTTCCGCCGCACCGGTCTTCCGCACGACAAGACCGAAGGCCACATTCTCTTCAACCGTCATATTGGGGAAAAGCGCGTAGTTCTGAAAGACCATGCCGATTTCGCGGTGTTCCACCGGCACATTCTCAACCGGCGCGCCGCCGATGAAGACGCGGCCGGTGTCGGGGACGACAAAGCCCGCAATGGCGCGCAGCAGCGTGGTCTTTCCGCTGCCCGATGGGCCGAGAAGGCCGAAGAAGCCGCCGTCGGGAAAGTCGAGCGTCACCTCGTCCAGCGCGCGTGCCGCGCCGTAAGCCTTGACCAGCCGTTCGACCCTGACTTCGGCCATCAGCGATCCCCTCCGAATTTCGTGAACCGCGCGGCCAGAAGCATGAGGCCCATCGACACGGCGATGATGATGGTCGAGATCGCGTTGATCTCGGGCGTGAAACCCTTGCGGATCGAGGTGTAGATCAGGACCGGCAAGGTGGTGTCGCCCGGCTCCGACAGGAAGTAGGAGACGACGAACTGATCGAAGCTGACGGCAAAGGCGAAGAGCCCGCCGGCGATGATGCCGGGCAGGATCCAGGGCACCGTCACCGCCCGCGTCACCTGCCAGGCCGACGCGCCGAGCGAGCGCGCCGCTTCTTCCAGCACGCGGTCGAAACTCGCCAGCCGGGCTGAGACGACGACAATGACGTAGGGCAGCGCAAGTGCCACATGGCCGATGATGACGGCGGGCGTGCCGCGACCGATGCCGATGCCGAAGAAGAAGATCAGCATCGCCGTGCCGGTGATGAGCCACGGGATGGCGATCGGCGGGAAGAGCAGCGCTTGCAGGATGCGCTTGCCGGGGAAATCATGCCGGAAGAGCGCGATGGAGGCGGCGGTGCCGAGCGTGGTGGCGATCACCGTCACCACGACGGCGATCCAGATCGAGCGCCCGGCAGCGGCAAGGATTTCGCGGTTGTTCCAGAGCCGGTCATACCATTCGCCGGAAAACTTGAACGGCAGCTGGTAGAACTCGGACGCGTTCAGCGACATCGCCGCCATGACGAGAATCGGCGCATAGAGGAAGAAGAGGATCAGCCCGAGATAGGCGCGGCCAAGATGGGCGAGGAAACGGTTGCTCATGTCGCGGCTCTTTTCAGCATCGGGCTGGCGGCGGCGAGAATCGCCAGCACCACGGCGAGGAGGATGAAGGAGAGTGCAGCACCGAGCGGCCAGTTGAAGACGGCGACGAACTGATCCTCGATCACGGTGCCGTAGTAGGTGCCAAGCCGCCCGCCGAGGAGCCGCGGCTCCATGAACGATCCGACGACAGGCACGAAGATGAGGACCGCGCCGGCGATGATGCCGGGGGCCGCCAGGGGCAGGATCAGCCGCCAGAGGATCGTGCGCCGCTTGGCGCCAAGGGACCGCGCCGCCTCGATCAGGCTGTCGTCGATAGCCTGAAGTGCCAGGTAGGAGGTCAGGATGACGTAAGGCAGGTAGGAATGCACCAGCCCGATGACGATGGCCGTCGGGCTGAACATGAGGTTCAGCTTCACGTCCCAGGGCAGGACGGCATTCACCGCCCGGTCAAGGACGCCGTTGCCGCGAAGCACGATGGCCCAGGAAAAAATCCGCACGAGCGAGTTCGACCAGAACGGCAGGATGACCAGCAGGAAGAGCGCCTCGCGCGCCCTGCCCTTCACCACCTTGGCCAGCACATAGGCGCAAGGAAAGCCGACGACGACCGACACCGCCGTGACGATCAGGCCGAGCTTCAGCGACTTCCACATCAGCGTGGCATAGGTGCCCGTTTCAAAGAAGGCGCGGTAATTGGCGATGGTGAAATGCCAGTCCTTCCCGCCGAAGGGCACATCCGACAGAAAGCTGAAATAGGCCATGGCCGACAGCGGCAGAAAGACCGCCACCGTCAGCCAGAGATAGGCGGGGGAGAGCAGCATGAATGCCTTGCGGCGATCCTGTCCTGCGATGGTTCCTGCCATCTGTCCCTCCCCCCTTTTCCTCGGTCGTGCGGTTACTGGGCCGCCTTCAGGTCCTGCCAGAGCTTGAGGTAGGTTTCCCGGTCGGCATCCGACACTGGCCGCATGAACTGCACCCGCGCCACGGTGGCCGGGTCCGCGACCAACTGGCGGTTGAAGCTCGTCTCCGGTAGCGCGGCGAGGGCCTTGGTGTTCGACGAGACCGGCGCGCCCTCGGCGTCCCATTTCACGTAGAACTCCGGGTCGACCATCCAGTTGATGAAGGCCGCCGCCGCGTCCTTGTGGGTGGAGCTTGTCGGGATCGACAGGCCGTCGAGCCAGCCGATGGCCCCTTCTTCCGGCACCACGAAGGCGATGGGCAGGCCCTTGGAGAGCGATCGCGCCGCCGAGCCCGACCAATAGGTCGCCACGGCGAAATCGCCCGCCGACATGAACTGGTTCCAGTCGTTTTCCGAGCTCCAGAAGGTGGTGATCTGCGGCAGAAGCTCTTTCAGCTTGGCCTCGACCGCCGCCATGTCGGTGATCTTGTTGATGTTCTGGCCGGTTGCCATTGCGGCGAACTGCACCGCCTCAAGCCCGTCGTCGCGGATCGAGACGCGGCCTTTCCATGCCGGATCCCAAAGCACCGAAAGTGAGGTCGGCATTTCGGCGAAGTCGGCGGTATTGACCGCGATCGACGTCAGGCCCCAGGTCCACGGCACGCCGGAAAGCTGGCCGCCGGGGTTCAGGTCCTCATTGCCGGTCAGTGCCGGGTCGAGGTCGGCGAAATTGGTGATTTTCGAGGTGTCGATGGCGTCGATCAGGCCTTCGTCCTTGGCCTGCGCGGTATAGGCAGAGTTGATGAGGACCACGTCATAGGCGCCCGGATTGGTGCGCAGCTTGGTCAGCATCTCTTGTTCAGAGGTGAAGTATTCGTGGACGACGGTGTTGCCGGTCTTTTCGGTAAAGGCGGCGACGGCCCAGTCAAGGTCGGTGCCATAGCCCTGCCAGTTCAGGACGCGGATTTCTTCCGCAAAGGCGCCGCCGGCGGTCAGGGCCAGTGCGGTCGTGAGAAGCAGTCTTTTCATGGGGTCCTCCTCGGTGTCGGATGTGTCATGCGGCCCCTGCCACGCCGGGCGCTGGCCCGAGGATGGCAAGGACTTCGGTGAGATGCGGGGCCGTGGACGGCCCTTCTCTGGTTGTGGAAAGCGCGGCAGCGATATTGGCGAAGCGGGCGGCGCGGAGGGGCGTCTCGCCCTTCGCGAGGGCCGCGATGAAGGCGCCGATATGGGCGTCGCCGGCGCCGTTGGTGTCCTTCACGGCGACGGCATGGCCGGGGATATGAGTGGCTGCGCCGCCCGTCAGGGCGAGGTAGCAGCCATTGGCACCGTCGCGCACAACGGCACCGCCGGGGCGGCCTTTGGCCAGCGCTTCGGCGGCCTTTGCCGGGTCTTTGGCACCGGTCAGGAAAGCGGCCTCGGCGCGGTTGGCGCTGACCCAGTTGGCGGCATGAAGGGCGGCGGCGCGGGTTTCTTCGGGGATTTCGGCGACCAGCGGCGAGGGGTCGAAGACGAGACGCAGGCCGTCAGGGGCCGCCTGAAGCCAGCGGGTCAGCGCCTCGCGGCTTTGCCGGTAGCCGAGAGCGTAGCCGGAGAGGAGGAACCAGTCGTCTGCCGAGGGCTTGATGGCGGCAAGGTCCTGATCCGTCACCACGCCGTCGGCCCCGGAAGAGGCGATGAAGGTGCGTTCTCCAGCGCGGTCGATGAGGCAGGTGCAGCAGCCCTGATCTGTGCCGGCAAGGCGCGGGCGGAGCACGTCTATGCCTTCGGCGGCCAGCGCCTCGGCGGCGATCCCGGCGAAGGGGCCGGTGCCAAGGGTGCCGGCATAGGCGACGGCCAGCCCAGACCGCCGCGCCGCGACCATGGCGTTGAAACCGCCGCCCGCGCAAAGGGCGACACGGCTGACGATGGCCTCGGCACCGGGGGCGGGAACATCCTCGACCCAGTAGATGTGATCGACGATGACGCCGGAAAGCTGGACAAGGCGGGCGGTCATGGCGCTGCCCCGCGCGCCGCACGCAGCGCCAGAAGGCCCTCGGCCAGAGGCCTGAGCGACAGATGGTTGAGTGTAACAACCCGTTCGACCTTGTCGGCAGGGAAGGCCGAAAGCCCGCTGCAGGCCCCGGCCATGGCGCAGGCGATGGCACCGATCGTATCGGTATCGTCGCCGATATTCGCGGCGATCAGCCCTGCCTGCCACGGATCGCCCTTGGCCAGAAGCACGACGCCAAAGGCCGCAGGCACCGACTCGCGGCTGGCAACGGAGGTGCCGATGCGGGCGGCGAGGTCTTCGGCGGAGCCGCCTTCCGCGATACGGAGCGCCGCCATGATGCGCCCGGCCATGTCAGCCTCGCCCACAGGGGCGCCAAGGGCTGCACCGAGCTTTGCAGCATCGAGCGCGCCGGCGATGGCTGCGTCAAAGCTTGCCCCCGACACGCCAAGGCTGACCACCATCGCCACCGCGGCGGCGGAAGATATCGCCTCGCGCGTGCTATGGGTCACGCGGCAGGCTTCGGCGACGCGGGCGACCAGTGCGGCCGGGTCGTCGGGCGGCGTGGCGATACCGACCGGGGCGATCCGCATCGCGGCGCCATTGGTGGTCCCGGCGCGGCCGGTTTCGGACGCGGGCACTCCGGCGAGAAGCGCGTCAAGCGCCCGCTTTGAGGATGGCCCGAGAAGGTCGCGCAGCCCCCGCGCCCGCACATCACGTTCCCACTTGAGCAACGCATCGGCCCAGGCGCGGTCATCGAAGGCGCCGGGCGAGCGCAGTAGAAGGTCGGCGAGGATCAGGGTCTGTTCGGTATCATCCGTCACCATGCCGGCCTTCAGCCCGTGCGAAACCGGATGATCCGCCACGGGATCGACGAAGTCGGCGATCCTTCCATAGGCCGCGATAATCGCTTCGCGCGGCAGGGTCTGGGACGGCATCCCGAGCGCATCGCCAAGGGCGACCCCGGTCAAAGCGCCGAGCGCGCGGTCGAACTCTCTGGTGACTGCCACTGCCATCAGAATTCAATCCTCAGGCCGAAGCGCGACGGGTCGAGAATGCTGTCGACATGCTCCAGCACCGAACCATCGGCGATGCGGTTGATCCGTTCCAGACGCAGCATCGGCGCACCGGCGGGGCGGCTCATGATGGCGGCGTCTGCTTCCGATAGGGCCGCAAGGACGCTCGCGGTTTCCTGCCCCTTTGCCGTCGCAAGGCCGAGCGCGGCGAGGCTGCGGCTGAGCGATCCGCCGGTAAGGCCGTTCTGGATGAGGTCTGCGAACCCGTCGCGCCAGGGCAGGCGGCTCCGCTCAAGCGAGATGCCCTGCCCCGCCACCGTGCAGAAACGAAGGCGGTCGAGCCTGAGGTAGTCGCCCGCGCCGCCGAGCCGTTCATCGGCATGGGCAGAGGTGCCGCGATCGAGCGTCAGAAGCCGGGTCTCGACCGTGCCCGCGCCATGCGACAGGGCCACGGTCCAGCCGAGGTTGCTGTCGATGGTGGTGCCGTCATAGGTGACGAAGGAACCGATGCCGGTCCGGGTGGCGATCAG
>DJUV01000189.1:13385-13795 GCA_002440625.1 Rhodobacteraceae bacterium UBA6273
GCCGGTCCGGGTGGCGATCAGCCCCTGACGGGCCAGCTGTTCCAGCCCCTTGCGCACGGTGTTGCGGCTGACCGCAAATCGCCGCATCAGCCCGACTTCGCTTTCCAGAAGATCGCCGTGGCCGATCCGCCCATCGCGGATCTCACGCTCAAGCGTCCGGGCAACCAGTTCGGACTTTGCGATGGCGATTCGCGAAGACATGGCACCCCACGGAACCTGTTCCTACCTGTACCCTATCCCGAACCGCGATTCTGTCAAGAACCTTGACCTCGGCGCGACTGTCGCGCTGTCGCCCAAGGCTCTCGACCCCGCCACCCCGCGTGCTACCATCGCGGAAACGGGCAATTGCAGGAGACCGCCGTGGCACGCACCATCATCATCGAAACCAATGGCGGGCCGGAGGTGATGAA
>DJUV01000105.1 GCA_002440625.1 Rhodobacteraceae bacterium UBA6273
CTGATGGCGCGGGGCGGCGTCTACCGGGCTCCGGTCGCGGCGGCATAAGCCGACCGTCGGCCGCGAGAGCGTCGGAGCGAAAGAGGGCAAGGAGCGGTATGGCGCAACAGTCGTGAGACAGGATCGGGAGAACCAGGGCGCAACAGAGTGCCTTTCGAGCACGCGGCTTTGATCCGGACCCGGCCTTCGAACACCATACGGGCCCGCGGCACGCAGCAGGCCGCATCATGAGGCCGGACATATGTCAGCACCCGATGACGCGCCAGAAACAGCTCGGAAGATCCCTCTTGCGCTTGGGGCGGTTACACATGTTGCGTAACTCACGCCTTAGGCATGACAGCCCCTTTCCCCGGCAGCATCAGGTGACGCGGCCGATCTCGGTCGGTGCAGCGGCGAGAAAAGGTTCATCAACGCAATGCGGATCCGGATTTCAGCGGTCTGGCGGCCCAGATCTCTCGCCCTGGTGCGCTCGCCGAATGCCTCGAGGCATCGCATCCTGGCCTTGATCCGGCTTCGGACGTGGTATCGGGTCCAGCGCTTCCGCGAGGTGGTACCGGTTTCTAAGACAGGGGCCTAAGGTGGATCGCCCGACGAGAAGGATGATCCGACATGAAGTCACGCAGACGGTTCGCGGCCGAGTTCAAGGCGAAGGTCGCGCTTTTGGCGATCCGCGGCGAGCGGACGGTTGCAGAGCTGGCGGCGAAGCACCAGCTTGATCCGAACGAGATGACGTACTGGAAACGGCAGGCCATCGACAAGTTGGCCAAGGTGTTCGACGACAAGGCAACGGATGCGCAGGTCATCGGGGAAGCCGAACTGGCGAAGCTGCACACCAAGATCGGCCAGCCCGCCGGCGGAACAGTCGAGAACCTCGAATTGATGCGCATCATCGATGAGGCCTGGAGTTGCCTTGGTATGGCTCACGCCAGATGGCGCGACATTTGCGGCGTCAGGGCTGGACGGCCGGCCCCAAGCGTGCTCGACGGCTGATGCGCAAGTTCGGCCTGTCGCCGATCTACCAGACGCCGAAGGCCAGCGCGCCGCATCCGCAGCACCGCATCTGTCCCTGCCTGCTGCGGTACCTGGAGTTCGAGCGGCCGAACCAGATCTGCGGCGCGGACCTGACCTGCATTCCGATGCGGCGCGGCTTTCCCTGCCTCGTCGCCATCATGGATTGGCTCAGTCGCAAGGTCTTGGCCTGGCGGCTGTCGAAGACGATGGCCGCCGGCTTCTGCGCCGCGGCCCTCGAAGAGGCGATCGCCCGCCACGGCCGGCCCGACATCTTCAACACCGACCAGGGCGCGCAGTTCACCAGATTCGCCTTCACGACAACGCAGAACGACGCCGCCATCCGCCTCTCCATGGACGGGCGCGGGTCGCCGGATCGGCAACGTCTTCATCGAGCGGCTGTGGCGCAGCCTCAAATACGCGTGCGTGTTCCTCAACGCCTTCCAGACCGGCAGCGCCCGCACCCAGCCTTCGGCGGCAGTACATCCGACGAAGTCCATGCTATGGCGGAAATGTCGGAGCAATCGGCGGCGTCGAAACAACACCGATCCACCTTGGCCAGGCCGCCAAACGGTCTCGTCAGACGGGACAACCTCAAAAGGGACAAGGCAACACCATGTGCAATTCGCGCAAAACATGGGGTGAACGCAACGCTCTGCGCGATCCTACACCGCCTGTAGGGGCGCGCGAAACCGTTCGCGCCACCGCCTCGGTCCATTGCGATTTTCAGGGGAGGATGGCCCAAAGTATTGCGCACTTCTTGCGCATAGAATTTCGCAATTTCCTCAAAGGCTGTCGCGGAAACCTTCGGAGCCAAACCATTGTTTTCCATTAAAAAATCATAGAAGATTTTCTTTTTCCGGAAAACCAGAATCGGCCCCATCTTCTATGATTTTCGTATCCGTCCGTTGGAGGGGTGCGGGCGCAGCCACGTTTCCGGGTCCTGCCGCCAGCCATGAAGGCATCGGAGGTGAAGCCAATGCTACCGCTTGAACGAGAAGCGCGAACCGGTCAATTTCAAATCGAATGCCAGTCTATCGTCGCGGGTTCCGGTGCATCGCGTTTCCTTAAGTCACGGGAACACGATCTCGATCTCGTTACGGCGTTTGTCGCGACGCTTATCCTCCTTGGTGGCTTGCCTTGTGACTTCCGGCCTGTGACGCAGGGCTTAATGCCTTTGTCCTTCAACGGATATCTAAACTAAACAGCGCATCAGCCGCTGCCGGCCGGAAGCCGCTCCGCCTTGAGAAGCTCCCAAGCTGGGCCGCCGCGCCTGTGTCGCTGCGGGCCGGGCGCGCCGCCATGAAGAACCGGATCGAGCAGATGCGGGCATCTGTTGCTGCCTGAGTTCGGTGTTCATGCCGTCTTTGATTCAACCGATCAGACGTCCCCTTCGGTCCCCGGGGCGCATTCTCGTTTCCAGGACCTGAAGGACCGCATTTTGTCTGAGTAACATCGGCCGCCGAGTTCGGCGCCTGACCCCGTTTTGTGATAGTGACTTGCCCGCCGCGCGGCTTGACAAGCTTGGTCGTTCAAGTTGATCGTATCGCCGTGCGACGATGCACCTCAAAACCAAAAGCGACGCAGCTGGACACCTCCGTATCCTCTGCGTCTTATTGTTTTGAAAGCGTGATCCGGTTTTCTGCTCTTTCGCCAGAACAGGGAATACGACCATGAGACAACTCGCTAAAGTTCATATGACGGTTGCCGCCTGCGCACTGATAGCGGCGCAGGCTGCGCATGGGGAAGCAAAGATCGGGGCTATCTTCGATCTGACCGGCGGCCTGAACATCTACGGCATCCAGCAGGACAACGCGCTGAAACTTGCCGTCGAATCCATCAACGCGGCGGGCGGCCTCTTGGGTGAGCCGATCACGGTCGTCGGCTATGATGCGCAGTCCGAGCAATCGAAATACACCCAGTATGCCAATACCGCGATCCTCAAGGATGATGTCGATGCGCTCTTTGCGGGGCTGACCAGTTCCTCGCGCGAGGCGATCCGGCCGATCGTGCGCAAGGCGAATGTGCCCTATTTCTATTCGTCGCTCTACGAAGGCGGCGCCTGCGACAAGCAGACCTTCGTCACCGGGCCTTCCGCATCCCAGCAGCTTTCCGTCCTGATCACTGGGCCGTCAAGAAATACGGCAAGAAGATCTTCATCATGGCGCCGGACTACAACTTCGGCACGATCTCGGCGCACTGGGTGCATGAATATGCCAAGCAACACGATGCCGAAGTCGTGGGCGAGGACATTCTGGCACTGACGGTGACCGACTATGCGCCGACCATCCAGAAGATCCAGGCCGCCAAGCCCGACTTCGTGGTCGCCCTGCCGGTCGGGGCCAGCCAGACAGGTTTCCTTGAGCAGTTCGCGGCGGCCGGGCTGAAGGACAGCATCGGCGTCGTCTCAACCAACTACGGCTCGGGCAACCAGCAGGTCGTCGTCTCGCCCGAGGCTGGCAAGGGCCTGATCGCCGATCAGGGCTACTTCATGGTCGTCGACAACCCGGCCAATGCCGAGTTCGTCAAGCTCTGGACGGCCAAGTATGGCGACAAGGAACCGATCATCTCGGGAGCGGTCGATACGTGGAATGCCGTCCATCTCTGGGCCGAGGCGGTCAAGAAGGCGGGCACGACGGACGCTGCGCCGGTGATTGCCGCGCTGGAAAGCGGGCTGACCTTCGATGCCCCGAACGGCACCGTCAAGCTTGAGCCCGGCTCGCATCACCTGCGGCAGAACATCTATATCGTCGAGGGCGATGACCAGCACAGCTTCAAGGTTCTTGAAACCATTGCGGATGTGGCCCCGGTGTTCGAGAACGAGAAATGCGATCTCGTTGCGAACCCTGACCTGGTCGAGCATTTCGACCCTGCTTCCAACTGATCCGTGAGCTAACTGGTGGGAGGGGGCAGGCTGCACTCCTCCCACCTGAGCGACCCACTTTCGGGAGGAAACCATGGGTATCGACTATCTGGCGACGGTGCTGCTGTCGTCGCTTTCCAGCGCATCCATTCTGCTGATCGCGACCATCGGTCTTGCGGTGGTTTTCGGCCTGATGGGGGTGATCAATCTCGCCCATGGGGAGTTTCTGATGATCGGGGCCTATTCGGCGCTGACGGCGGCGCAGATGGGCGTTCCCTACATCCTTTCGATTCCCATCGCGGTCGTGGTGACAATGGCCATCGGCGCCGTGGTGGAGATGCTGATCATCCGCAGGCTTTACGGGCGCATCTTCGACACGATGCTGGCGACCTGGGGGATCAGCATCGTCTTCTATCAGCTCGCGGTCCTCATTTTCGGCACCGTGACGCCCGGCATCGGCATGCCGCAATACAGCATCAGGATCGGCGCCTACAGCCTCGCGGGGTATCCTCTGCTGATGATCGGCGTCGCGGCACTGATGGGGGCGTTTGTCTATCTGCTGATGACGCGAACCGTCTATGGCATGAAAGCCCGCGCTTCGATCCAAGAGCCGGAAATGGCGCAAGCCATCGGCATTGAGTCGGCCCGCGTGAGCACCCTGACCTTTGCAATCGGCTGCGGCCTTGCCGGGTTCGCGGGCGCTGTCCTGCTGCCGATCGTTCCGGCCACGCCTTCCATGGGCTTTGCCTTCGTCATCAAGGCCTTCCTGACCGTGGTCGTGGCCGGGCCGGTGACGCTGACCGGCTCCGCCTTGACAGCCCTCGGCCTTGGGGGGGGGCGCGTCGATCACTGCGAGTTACCTCACCTCGGTTGCGGGTGACATCTTCTTCTTCCTGATCACCGCTGTCCTGCTCTGGCTGTATCCCCTTGGGATCTCGGCCAAGTGGCGCCGCAAGCTCTGAGGCACCGGATGCCACTTTCGCAAACTCTCCATGACCGCGCGGGCACGGTCTTTCCATTGATAGCCACGGTCCTCGCCTTGGGCGCGGCAAAGGTCATCGACCCCTACCTCGCCTATGTCGCGACCTCATGGATCATCTTCGGCCTGCTTGGCCTCAGCCTTGATGTCGTCTGGGGGCGCGGCGGCTTCCTGAGCCTGACGCAGACGGCGTTTTACGGGCTTGGCGGCTATTTCGGGAGCCTTGTCGCCGTCAACCTGTCCGAGGCAACGGGCCATTCGGTTCTCTGGAGCCTGCCTGCGGGCGCGCTCTTCGGCGCGGTGATCGCCGCCGGTCTGGGCTGGATCATCTTCTATGCCCGCATGGGTCCGCTGCAAAGCACGATCCTGTCCTACACCTTCACCCTGCTTCTGTGGTCGGTCAGCCAGTCCTTCAAGCTCACTGTCGGTTCGGCGGTCATCGGGGGCGACAACGGAATGTCGAACATTCCGGGCTATGTCCTTGGCTTTGGAAAAGGCGCCGAAGCGCTTGGCCCTGATGCCGGGCTGATGTTCGTCATCTTGGTTGCATCGGCCGCCTACTTTGCGACCCGCCACCTGATGAAAGGCACCTTCGGCACCATCATCGACAGCATCCGGCTTGATGGTCAGAAGACCGAGCTTCTCGGCTATGACGTGCGCCGCTATCAGGTTCTGAACTTTGCCTGGTCCGGCGGGCTGGCAGGGCTGGCAGGGGCGCTGTTTGCCGGCTGGGCCAATTATCTGAACCCGTCGATCTTTTCGGTGCAGGAGGCGCTTCTGGTGCCGATCTATGTGCTGGTCGGCGGCCTCGGCACCCTTGCCGGCCCCTTCGTCGGTGCGCTGCTGATCGGCGGGCTGTCGTTCTGGCTGGGTG
This sequence comes from Rhodobacteraceae bacterium UBA6273, assembly GCA_002440625.1. Taxonomy (GTDB): domain Bacteria; phylum Pseudomonadota; class Alphaproteobacteria; order Rhodobacterales; family Rhodobacteraceae; genus Albidovulum. The sequence goes on from DJUV01000105.1 coordinate 5,725, forward strand.
GCGGCGCGGTCGGCGGGCAGACAACGCTGATCCTTGGGATCGTGCTGATCCTCTTGGTTCTGTTTCTGAAGAACGGGGTGCTTGGCGGCCTTGACCAACTCCGGCGCTCCACGTTGCCTGATCCCAATGCCGCAGCGCGCGGTGCCGGTGCGGTTTCGATCAACGCGACGGAACTGGAGCAGATCCTGACCGGGGCCGAGGCGCAGGCGGGACCGGCGAAACCCTTGAAGACCGAAAAACTGTTCAAGCGTTTCGGCGGTGTGATCCCCGTGAACTAGGTGTCGCTGGCGTTCGTTCCGGGGCGGCCCTTCTCGCTGATCGGGCCGAACGGGGCAGGCAAAAGCTCGTTCCTGAAAACCTGCGTCGGAGTCTATGAGCCGGAGGGCGGCACAGTCACCATCGGCGGCAGGGATGTCACGAAAGCCCCGATCTTCCGGCGCGTTCATGCCGGCATGGGGGTCAAGAACCAGAAGCCGCAGGTCTTTGGCGATCTGACTGTCAGGGTCAACCTGTGGATCGCAGCCTATTCCCGCGTCAAGGACCGGGAAAAGGCCGCCGGGATTGCGGGCAAGATCATCGCCATGCTCGGGCTTCAGGATCAGGCCGGCGTGCAGGCCTCGGCGCTGTCGCATGGCCAGCAGCAGTGGCTGGATATCGGCATGGTCCTTTGTCTCGCCCCGCGCGTCGTTCTTCTGGACGAACCCGCTGCGGGCATGACCAACGAGGAAACCCGCGAGCTTTCGGGGCTTGTCCGCATACTGGCCAGGTTCACCACCGTCATCGTCGTCGAGCATGACATGGAGTTCGTGCGCACCCTTCAGGGCCACGTCACCGTTCTGCATCAGGGCGAGGTCTTCGCCGAAGGCGACATCGAGACGTTGCGCGCCGACGACCGGGTTCTCGACATCTACCTCGGGAGGCGCGAGCATGTTTAGGATCAGCAATGCCACTGGCGGATATGGCAAGACCACCATCATCCGCGACGTCGCCTTGCAGGTCGCAAAGGGTGAGGTCGTCGCCCTTCTGGGCCGGAACGGTGTCGGCAAGTCGACCCTGATGCGCTACGCGACAGGGCTGATCCCGCCGATGGGCGGGCAGGTCGAGATCGGCGGCCAGATCGCGCCGCCGACGCCGGCCAAGCGCGCCAAGCTCGGCCTCGGATATGTGCCGCAGGGGCGGTTCGTGTTCCCGCGCATGACGGTGACCGAGAACATCGCCGTCGCCGCCGCCAGCAATGGCCACAGCGCCAGGGATGCCGTCGCCGAAGCCATGGCCGACTTTCCGATGCTGAAACCCAAGGCCAACGATCTCGCCGGCGGGCTTTCCGGCGGGCAGCAGCAGGTTCTGGCGCTGGCTCGCGCGCTGGCAATCCGGCCGAAGATCCTGTTGCTGGATGAGCCGACCGAAGGGGTGCAGCCCTCGATCATTGACGAGATGGCCGGCATCCTGAAACGGATCAACCACGAGCGCGGCATCGCCATCCTGGTGGCCGAGCAGGATCTGGACTTCTGCCTGTCAATCGCCAGCCGCGCCTATGTCATGGAGAAGGGTTCGATCCGTCTGGAAACCGACCGCGAAAGCCTGAAGGCCGACAAGGCGCTTCAACAGCAATTGCTGGGGGTCTGAGATGAAGGACGACGTCACTCTGACGCAGGATCAGCAGTCCCGCATTTCCAGAACGCTCGCGCGCATCCGCGAAGGATTGGCGCGGTTTTCCGCCACGGAGCCGCCTGAGCCCGCCCCCACTTTCAAGCCGGAGGCTTTCGATGACCAACCCCGTTGAAAGCCTGTCCGGCCAGGTCGCGGCCTTGGCCGGAGGCTCCGCAACGCCAAGCTCTCTGGCAGAACACGCGCTTGAGCGCGCGGCAGAGCTTGGCGATCTGAACGCCTTCGTTGCTTTGGACCCCGGAACCATCCTCGCCCAGGCCAAGGCGGCAACGGCACGCCGAAAGGCCGGGCGGGCGCTGAGCGCGATCGACGGCATCCCGATCGCAGTCAAGGACAACTACCTGACCCGCGATTTTCCGACCACCGCCTGCTCGCGCGCCTTGCCGGGCGAAAGCGACGGCGTCGATGCGACAGTCGTTGCCAAACTGCGGGCCGCAGGCGCCGTGATTTTCGGCAAGACCAACATGCATGAATGGGCTTACGGCGCGACGAATGGCACATCGTCCTTCGGCCCCACGCTCAACCCCCATGACAAGGGCCGGATCACCGGCGGCAGCAGTGGCGGCTCGGCCGCAGCGGTGGCCGCCGGCATCGTTGGTGCAGCACTTGGCAGCGATACGGGCGGATCGGTGCGCATTCCGTCGGCTGCCTGTGGCATCTACGGCTTCAAGCCAGGTTACGGACGCGCCTCGCGCCATGGCGTCCTTGCGCTCAGTTGGTCTCTGGACGCGCCGGGACCGCTGGCACGAGAGCTTGACGATATCGAACGGCTGCTGCCCTACTTCCTTGGCCCTGACTCTGCCGACCCTTCCACCTTTGGCTCGGTGCCGATGCAGCCCACCGGGTTTCGCGCCGAGCCTTTGCTGCTTGCCCTGACCGGCAAGGGGCTTGAGCGTTCGGACGAGGTAGAGGCCGCCCTTGCCGCGGCCTTGCGGGCGGGTGGAATGCCGGTCGCCGAGGCGGAGCTGCCGGCGATCGACAGCTACTTCGCGGCATGGGAAGCGATCCTGCACTGCGAGGCCACCGCCTATCACCGGGAACGTCTGGCGACCTCTGCGGCAGGCTTTTCGCCGGTGACGCTCGCGCATCTGAAGGCCGGGACACAGATCACCGCCGATGAATATCTTCGGGCACAGGCCATCAGGACCTCCTTCGTCGAGATGCTTCTGAAACGAATGGGGAAATGGGACGCACTGGTGTTGCCGACATTGCCGGTCGTGGCCCCTCTGGTCGGGGAAGACTGGCAAGAGTTTGGTGGACGCAAGGTAACGACGCAGGATAGCATGACCTGGTTCTGCTGGATCGGAAACCTTGCGGGCCTTCCATGTGTGACGATTCCGGTTCCGAACTCCGGTTCCGGGCTGCCGGTAGGAATGATGCTGATGGGCCGCCCCGGGAAAGACGAGGACTTGCTGGCAATCGCCAAGATGCTGGATAGCCGGATCAACGGAAAGGCGACATCTTGAGCAGGCCGGGCCTGAGGATCGGAGTCCTCTTTTCGCAGTCAGGACCGATGGCGATGACAGAGAATGCCCATATCAAGGGCATCCTTCTGGCTTGCGAAGAGATCAACGGGGGCGGTGGCATAGCGGGGCGGATGATCGACCCGATCATCCTGGACCCGGCCGGGTCGGATGCGCGCTATGCCGCGCTTGCCACCGAACTCTTGCTGAAGCACCGGGCCAACGTCATCTTCGGCGCCTGTCTTTCGACCAGCCGCAAGGCCGTGCTGCCGGTGGTCGAACGGTTCAACGGTATCCTCTTCTACCCGTCGGTCTACGGGGGGTTCGAGTATTCGCCGAACGTGGTTTACGGTGGGGCGGTGCCGAACCAGGTTGTGCTGCCCTTGCTCGAATACCTTCTTCAGAACCGGGGGAAGCGGTTTGCCCTGATTGGCTCGGACACGCTTTACGCCCGCGAAGTGAACCGTATCGTCATGGAGTTTCTTGCGGAAAGCGGCGGGGAAATCGCTCTGGAAACCTATGCACCGCTCGGCGCAACGGAGGGACACTTCGGGGTCATCCTCTCGCGACTGTCGGACGGGGGCGCGGATGCGATCATTTCCACGGTCGTCGGCGAAGACAGCATCTCGCTCTACAACGCATTTTCCGCGGCCGGGCTGAACGGAGAGCGGCTGCCCATCGCTTCGCTCACCACGACAGAATCCGAACTGGGGCGTATCCGGCCGGAGGCGCGAGTCGGCCATATCTCGGTCACGTCCTATTTTTCGACCCTCCCGTTGCCAGCAAGCGTTTCGTTCCGCAGCGCGTTTCACCAGCGTTTCGGCAGCGGTGAAGAACCGGGCGTCTACAGTCAGGTCTGCTATTCGCAGGTCCATATGTTCGCCGATGCCGTGCGCCAGGCCGGCAGCGATGAAACCGACACCCTGCTGTCTGCACTGTCCGGCGCGGTCCTCAAGGGTCCGGCCGGCGATCTTTTCCTGGATACGGATACCAATCACGCCTCGCTTCGGCCGCTGATCGGCAAAGCTGCGGCGGACGGCACCTTCGAGATCATCTGGCGGGGTGCGAATGTCATTCGACCGGACCCCTATCTGGTGGGCTACGACCGGTCGGTCGCAGGGCGCATGACAGCATGACCGAAGAGACTTCGTCTCGAAGCGATACGTTGTTGCGCCGGCTGCGGCGGATGCGCGTGCTTGTCATTCACCCCGACGATCCCGAACGGGAAATGTTTCTGGCCCATCTTCGGCGGATCGGCTGTCAGGTTGAAAGCATCTGGCCCGCACCGTCGTCCCTGCCTGATAAGGCCGATGTCGTCCTTTTCCTGGTCAACCGAATTCACGACAAGGGAGCCTTGTCCTGGATGTCGACGGCGGACGATATCGCCCGCATCGGCATCATCTCGTTCGAGACGCCGGAGATCCTGGAAGAACTGGAACGCCTGCACGTTCATGGCGTGCTGTCCAAACCCATCCGCCTCTTCGGTGTGCTTGCGGCTCTTACGACTGCAATCAGCCTCGTGCGCCGCGAAGCACGGCTGAACAAGCGTATCCTCGCCCTGGACAATACCCTGAAAGCCCGCCGCAAAGTCGAGAAGGCGGTCCAGATCCTCGCCGAAAACCGCTCGATCTCCGAGGCGGAGGCCTACGCGCGTATCCGGGAACGTTCGATGCAGTCAAAGGAAAGCATATCAAGCATTGCGGATGCGATTGTCGCGGCGAGCGATATATGACACCCGTCTAGGTGAAATTCGCCGGACGCAACACTATGGGCAAATCGCGCAAAGCTATGCTTAGAACGCAAGGCTTTGCGCAATCCTACACCGCCTCAGAAGTCCAGGTTCTCCACGTTAAGCGCGTTCTGCTGGATGAACTCGCGGCGCGGCTCGACGACGTCGCCCATCAGCTTGGTGAAGATGTCGTCGGCCTCGGCCAGATCCTCGATCCTCACCTGATTGAGCGTCCGTGCGGCAGGGTCGAGCGTGGTTTCCCAAAGCTGTTCGGGGTTCATCTCGCCCAGACCCTTGTAGCGCTGCAGCGTCAGGCCCTTTTCGCCTTCCTGCAGGACCGCCTGCAGAAGCTCCAGCGGCCCGTGGATTGGCTGATCGCGGTCCTTGCGGACCAGCCGCGCCGGGCTGCCATAGACCTCGCGCAGCGCATTCGTATGGGTGGCAAGGCGGCGCGCCTCGCCTGAGCGGATGATCTGGCCGTCGAGCGTCCTGACTTCTTCAACGCCGCGCAACGAACGAGAGAAGCGCAGGCCGTGGTCCTGTGTCGGTCGGCCTTGCCAGCCGCGTTCGTATTCCACCGCGACCTCATCAAGCCGGCGGGCGACCTCATCGGCCACGCCTTGGGCATCGGCATCGACCCGGCCGGGTACCAGCGCGCCGGCGATGGCGGATTGTTCGAGGATGCGGGTCGGGTAATGCGTCGGGAAGGCATTGAGGATGCGGCGGATCACTCGCGCCTCGTCGACGACGCGCATGAGATCGGCGCCCGAAATCTCCTCGCCGGAGCCAAGCCGCAGCACGGCGCCGTCAGTACCCTGCTGGATCAGGTAGTCCTCAAGCGCCGACTGGTCCTTCAGGTAGACCTCGGACTTGCCGCGCGCGACCTTGTAAAGCGGCGGCTCGGCAATGAAGAGATGCCCCGCCTCGATCAGGTCCGGCATCTGCCGGAAGAAGAAGGTGAGGAGAAGCGTGCGGATATGCGCGCCGTCCACATCGGCGTCCGTCATGATGACGACCTTGTGGTAGCGCAGCTTGCCGAGGTTGAACTCATCCCTTCCGATGCCGGTGCCAAGGGCCGTGATGAGCGTGCCGATCTGGTCGGAGGACAGCATCCGGTCGAAGCGCGCACGCTCAACGTTCAGGATCTTGCCCCGGAGTGGCAGCACCGCCTGGTTCTTGCGGTCGCGGCCCTGCTTTGCCGAACCACCAGCGGAATCGCCCTCGACGAGGAAGATTTCAGACAGCGCAGGGTCTTTTTCCTGACAATCGGCAAGCTTCCCGGGGAGCGAGGCGATGTCCATCGCGGACTTGCGGCGGGTCAGCTCGCGCGCCTTGCGCGCGGCTTCACGCGCCAGCGCGGCCTCCATGATCTTGCCGACGATCAACTTGGCTTCGGCGGGGTGTTCCTCGAACCACTCGCCCAGCTTTTCGTTGACGAGGTTTTCGACAGCGGGCCGAACCTCGGACGAAACGAGCTTGTCCTTGGTCTGGGACGAAAACTTGGGGTCCGGCACCTTGACGGAGAGGACGCAGGTCAGGCCTTCGCGGGCATCGTCGCCGGTGAAGTCGATCTTCTCACGCTTCGCGATGCCGCTGTCCTGCGCGTATTTCGTCATGGTCCGGGTCAGCGCACCGCGGAAGCCGGCAAGGTGGGTGCCGCCGTCGCGCTGGGGAATGTTGTTGGTGAAGGGCAGGACCGTCTCGTGGTAGCTGTCGTTCCACCACATCGCCACCTCGATCCCGATGCCGCCGCGCTCGCCCTGAATGAAGATCGGCTCGGGCAGAACGGCGGTCTTGTGCCGGTCGAGGTACTTGACGAATTCGCGCACGCCGCCGTCGTAGAACAGCTCACTCCGCTGCAGTTCAGCGCCGCGATTATCCTCAAGGATGATCTTCACGCCAGAGTTCAGGAATGCCAGTTCGCGCAGGCGGTTTTCCAGCGTCTTGAACACATACTCAAGGTTCGAAAAGGTGGCGTCCGGGTGGTTGGTCTTCGACGAGGCGAGAAAGCGCACCTCGGTTCCCTTTTCGTCGGGGGCTGCATCGCCGACGACGCGCAAAGGCACGACCGTGTCGCCATGTTCGAAGCGGGCGAAATGTTCCTTGCCATTGCGCCAGACGCGCAGCTCAAGCCAGTCCGACAGCGCGTTGACGACCGAGACGCCGACGCCGTGCAAACCGCCGGAAACCTTGTAGCTGTTCTGGTCGAACTTACCGCCGGCATGTAGCTGGGTCATGATGACCTCGGCCGCCGAGACGCCTTCGGTCGGGTGCATGTCGACCGGAATCCCGCGACCGTTGTCGCGGACGGAGACCGAGTCATCGGCATGGATACGGACCTTCACGAAGTCCGCATGACCCGCCAGCGCCTCGTCGATGCCGTTGTCGACGACCTCATAGACCATGTGGTGCAGGCCCGAGCC
>DJUV01000106.1 GCA_002440625.1 Rhodobacteraceae bacterium UBA6273
TCTATATAATGGCCGAGACGATCTTCGGCCCGACCATCACCCTCTCGACCGGGCGGGTGATCCCGACCCGCTGGGTGGGCGAACAGCATGTGCGCGAGGATCTCGGCCATATCCCGTCCTTCGCGGACTGGGCCCGGGCGATCCGCCCGGAGCCCTGGATGGGGCGCACCCAGCGGATCGAGCGCGAGGTGGATCCTGTGCCCGCGAGCCCGGAACCGCAACCCGATGCATCCTACGCCTTTCTCGGTGTCACGCCGGAGGTCGAGGATCTCGCCGTGCTGCGGGCAGCGGTGCGGTTCTTCCACCCCGAGATCCGGCGAGAGCGCGGGTTCCGCCACGCGCGCAAGCGCTTCTACCGGCAGATGCTTCGCGAGCATGCCGCCATGCGCCGGCGGTTTGCGGGCAGCAGCCCCACCGCCGCCCTCGCAGCGGAATGAGGCCGGTCATGGCTGAATACGACGTCAGGATCGGCTTCTGGCTGCGGGCCTATGACGGGTTCACCGTCGAGGCCGCCACCGACGAGGAGGCGATCGGGAAAGCCAGGGCGGCGGCACTCGCCGCCATGGAACTGACCTCACATCCCGGGCATATCGACTTCGACGCGCGGCGCGAGGGCATCATCGCCTTCATCGACCAGGTGACGGCGGATCAACGTCGTGCCGTCGCCGAGGATGTCGAGTTCGACACCGACCGGTTCCACGGCGCACCTTCCGCCTGATCCCTTCAACCCTTCCTTCCCACCAGACCCGGGCCGCGCAGCCCGGGTCTTTCCATATCCCGAAAGGAGCCATCATGGCCGACTATTTCACGCATTTCTCTTGCCTTCTAGACACAGGTGATCCCGGGAAAGCCGCCCGGGCCATGGATATCTTCGCCCGGCTGCGGGCAGAAGATGAAGATGCCGAGGAGCCGCGGTTTTCCGGCTTCGACGTCCAGCTTGTGGACCAACCGGGCAGCTCAGCCCTCTGGATCCATGATGACGACCACGGCGACGTCGAATCCGTCATCGCCTTCGTCCTGCGCCTGGCCGAGGACCTCGATCCCTCGGGTCTGTGGGGATTCACCTACGCCGACACATGTAGCCGGCCGAGGATCGACGCATTCGGCGGCGGTGCGCATGTCATCGACCTCGGGGCGCGCAAGTCCATCGGCTGGATCAGCGCGCAGGAGTGGCTGGCGGTCGCATTGGCGGAGGGCGATCTCGATGACCTGGAGGGCTTGGTGCAATGAGCACGATCACCCCGTCTTCCCCCGCCAGTCGCCTTCCCGTCGTGGAATTCGGCCGCAGCGCCGATGACCTGCCAGTCGCCCGGGTCGGCGATACGGCCTTCGCCATGCTCTCGAACGGGGGCGGGCGCCATTTCCTCGCCACCGGCTGGCGCTTGACGCGGCCGCTGGAAGAATGGACCAGGCGCGATTTCTTCGGCCATTGCGGACTTGTCGTCGACGAGGCGGCGTTCCGCGCGCTGGTGAAGGAAAATGCCGAGCATCAGCGCGAGGTGGCCGCATTGGGCCGGCGCGAAGTGATCGTCCAGGTGAGCACGCCCTGGGGTCCCTCGCAGGGCGCCACGCTCTATGCCGAGGGCGTGCTGTTCCATTCCACCGCCAGCCACGGCGGCTTCCAGCTCACGCCCCGTCGCAATTGCTGTATCCATCCCGCTCTGTGCAGGCCGAAGGGGTTCTATGAAGAGGATGCGGAATGGGCTGCTGTCGCGCAGGGCCTGCCGGACCTCTTCACCACCCGCGAGCGGCGCCAGGCCGATGAGACCATCCGGAACCACTGGCCCGAGGCCTGGGAGAGAATCCATGGTCGCACGCTCGGACCCGGTGACTCCCGCGAGCGGGATCGGCAGATCTTCGAGCGCACCCATGCCGAAGACTGGATCGTGATCGCGGCGGTTCGGTCCCGGCATCGGCACGGTTTCACCGAGGTCGTTGCCACCCGCGGCGGGACGCGCAATGACCGCGCCAGAGAACGGCGCTTCCTTGTGCCTGTCGAGGAATACCAGGCCGGTCCTTTCGGCTTCGTCATCGATGAGGCCCGGCACCCGGCATATGACGGGCCGTCGAGCTTCGTGGGCTATCGGGGGTGATCTCATCAGCAGGCGGGAGCCGGCGGCGGCCGGTCATTGTCCCCATTCGCGCCGTCCGGCCCCTGTCGTCATCCAGTCCTGGCCGCCGAAGGCCACCAGTGCGATGTAAATCTCCTCGCGGAGCATATCCGCGCGGAAGACGATGGTCAGGCGATGCTCGCGCTCGCCATGCCGGACCAGCCAGCCCTCGAGCGAGCCGCCCAGCCTTACTCCCGATTGCGGATTGGCGGCGATGTCCGCGAGGAGACCATCGATCTCGTCCAGCCGCCGGGCCGCGGCGGCGAAATCGCCCTGGGTCACCTCGACGATATGGTCCACGAGGGCGATCAGGTCGTGACCGACCAGCGGGTGGCGGATCAGCCGCATCAGCGGGACACGCCGCCCGGTTTCGCGCGTGCTGCGAGATGGGCGCGCGCGTCCGTGGTCAGGCGGTCGGGGCCACCGAGCGGTTCCCATTGATCAAGCGGCAGGGCCAGACGGCGCTGGACCTCGGCCTCGAACAGGGTGCGTTCCTTGTCCCGCGCCGCCTTTGCCCGTGCCAGTTCCCCCGAAACGGCGGCGCTGACATTGGGGTATTCGCCGCTTTCGACCAGTTCGCGCGCAAAGTCGAAGGCGGCATCGGTGAAGCTGACGCTCTGCTTGTGGACGCCCATACCAACTCCCTTCCGGTAGTCTGTTGGACTACCGTACCCCGGATGGTCGGCGATTTCAACGCGGCCATGGTCCGGGCGCCGCTCGCCGGCCATCGATTTCCGATTGCTGTCGATCCAGGCGCCGGGCGAGCGCCGATCCTGCTGGACCTCCCAAGGCTCAAAATCAACCGCGGCTCTTGAGAGGAAGAGCTTGGCCGGAGGTGGGCGAGCCGGAGCGGAGGAGGGGAGAGCGCCGCACGGCTCGATCCCTTCCTGCTCTCCAGGAGGCACGTTCCATGTCCGATTTCCGCCCCGCGACCCTGGTGCCCGAAGACCGGCGCCAGGATTTCCTGCCCGAACTCTTCGGGCTGAACCGCCTGATCGTCGCCGAGAACTTCCTCTACGCGCTGATGGACCAGCTCAGCCCGCTCGACTATGGCGGCGGCTACTGGGCGTTCCATGAACTCGACGGCAAGCCGCTGTTTCTCGCTCCGACGTCAAAGCCTCGGTTCCGGCTCCGCTGGGAAGGCAACGGCTACGAGGGCGAGGTCTCGGCCGAGACTGCGGGCATCATCGCGACGATGTTCGCCCTGTCGCATCTGAGCATCCGTTTCGGGGATGACAGGTTCAGCGAGGCCTTTCTGCGACTTTACGAATTCGCCGCTGACCATCCCGAGGCGGGCGAGATTTTCCAGGCCATCGACTGACGGCCTATCGCGGCCTCGCCTTTCGGGCGGGGCCTTTTCGCATTTGGCCGCCGGCCGCCCGAGGGAGAGGGGGGCAGGAACCGGCTTGAGGCCCGTGCGGGGAGAGAGAGTGCGCCGCGCGGCCCGTCCCCATGGTCCGCGCTCCGGAGATTTCCCGATGAACATGATGCCCCCCGCCGCTCCGGCGGCGATTGCTGCTGCCGCCCCCGCGCAACAGGTGACGAAGGCTGCCGGGCTGTTGCTGCCGCATCTCGAACGGGGCCGCCGGATCGACGCCGCGGTCTTGCGCTCGGCAATGGAATTCGCCTTCGGCGGCACCGATTCCGCTGGCGCTTGGGACTGGAAGACGGCCTATGAGGCCACCGAGGTGGCGACGGTCCTCTTCCTGCGCAAATATGGCCGCGCCCTGCAGCAGAAAGCCGGATCGGCCTCCGCCATGCTGCGGCTGCTCGATCGGATCTCCGGCCTTCTGCCGTCGCAGACGCGCCGGTCCGAGGAGATGCAGACCCGGCAACAATTTTCGACACCGGTCGCATACGGTCTCGCCGCGGTGACCGCGGCTGCGATCACGCCTGCCGACCGAGTGCTGGAGCCTTCGGCGGGCACCGGCCTGCTGGCGATCCTCGCCGAGATATCGGGCGGCACCCTGATGCTGAACGAACTCGCCGACCTGCGGGCCGGTCTCCTCGATGTGCTTTTTCCCGCGGTTCCGGTCTCGCGCTTCGATGCGGCACAGATCCATGACCACCTCGATCCGGACGTGGTGCCGAGCGTCGTGTTGATGAACCCACCGTTCTCGGCCATGGCCAATGTGCAGGGCAGGGTGGCGGACACAACCCTGCGCCATGTCTCCTCGGCTCTCGCGCGCCTCGCCCCGGGCGGCCGTCTGGTTGCCATCACCGGGTGGAACTTCTCCCCGGAGCATCCCGACTGGCGGGATGCCTTCATCCGGTTGCAGGAGACGTGCCGTGTGGTCTTCTCGGCCGCGGTCGATGGCAAGATCTATGCGAAGCACGGCACGACCTTCGACACCAGGTTGATCGTCATCGACGAGGTTCCTGCGGAAGATCCTGCCAGCTTTCCGGGCTCTCCCGGCAGCGCGCCAGATGTCGCCACTCTGCTTGGCTGGATCGCGGAGCGGCTTCCTGCCCGGCCAGAGGTGCAACTGCCGACCCAACGTCCCGGCGCTTCCCGTGCTGCACTCGCCGTACCCGCTTCCCGTCCCAGGGGATTCGCCCGTCCCGTTCCCGGCGCGGGTCCGGTCGATCCCCCTGCAGAGCGTCTGGCCTATGATCGGCTGGACTGGCAGCCGGATGAGGCGGCCCGGCTGACCGAGGCGATCTACGAGGAATACGAGCTTCAGACCGTCGCGATCCCCGGGGCGAAGGCCCATCCGACAAAGCTGGTGCAATCCGCTGCCATGGCCTCGGTCGCCCCGCCGAAGCCTGCCTACCGTCCGCTTCTGCCGGTGGACATCTGCGACCGGCTCTCGGCGGCGCAGCTGGAGACGGTGATCTTCGCCGGCGAAGCCCATGCGGAGCAGCTTCCCGGCCGCTGGCAGGTCGACGAGACCTTCGATGTGGTCACCGCCGCCCGCGACGATGCGGCGAAGCCCGTGCAGTATCGCCGCGGGTTCATGATCGGCGACGGTACCGGCGTCGGCAAGGGCCGCCAGGCCTCGGCCATCCTGCTCGACAACTGGCTGCAGGGTCGGCGCAAGGCCGTCTGGATCAGCAAGTCCGACAAGCTCCTGGAAGACGCGCAGCGCGACTGGTCGGCGCTCGGGATGGAGCCCCTGCTGATCACACCCTTGTCGCGCTTCGCGCAGGGCAAGCCGGTGATCCTGCCGGAGGGCATACTCTTCACCACCTATGCGACGCTGCGCTCGGACGAACGCGGCGAGAAGAAATCCCGCGTCCGCCAGATCATCGACTGGCTGGGGACCGATTTCGACGGGGTGATCGTCTTCGACGAAGCCCATGCCATGGCCAATGCCGCTGGCGGCAAGGGCGAGCGCGGCGACGTTTCTCCCTCGCAGCAGGGCAGGGCGGGCCTGCGCCTGCAGCACGCGCTGCCGGATGCAAGGGTCGTCTATGTCTCGGCTACGGGTGCGACGACGGTCCACAATCTGGCCTATGCGCAACGTCTCGGTCTCTGGGGCGGAGAGGATTTTCCGTTCTCGACCCGCAGCGAATTCGTCGCGGCGATCGAGGATGGCGAGGTCGCCGCCATGGAGGTGCTCGCCCGCGATCTGCGTGCGCTCGGACTCTATACCGCCCGGTCGCTCAGCTTCGACGGCGTGGAATACGAACTGGTCGAGCATGAGCTGACCCCCGAGCAGATCCGCATCTACGACAGCTATGCCAGGGCGTTCGAGGTGATCCACAACAACCTGGAAAAGGCCATGGAGGCCTCGAACATCACCGGCTCCACCGGCACGCTGAACCGGCAGGCCAAATCCGCCGCGCGCAGCGCCTTCGAGTCGACCAAGCAGAGGTTCTTCGGCCATCTGCTCACCAGCATGAAGACGCCGACGCTGATCCGTGCGATCACCGCCGATCTGGAGGCAGGTCATGCGGCGGTGATCCAGATCGTCTCCACCGGAGAAGCGCTCACCGAGCGCCGCCTGGCAGAGCTTCCGACCGAGGAATGGGGCGACGTCCGCATCGACATCACGCCGAGGGAGTATGTCCTTGGGTATTTGCAGCATTCCTTCCCGGTCCAGCTTTACGAACCCTATTCCGATGCCGAAGGTAACTTGTTCTCGCGCCCGGTCACCCGCGATGGCCAGCCGGTCGAATGCCGCGCGGCCGTGGCGCGGCGCGACGAGCTGATCGCCCATCTGGCCAGCCTGCCGGCGGTGCCGGGGGCGCTCGACCAGGTGGTGCAACATTTCGGGACGGACCTGGTCGCGGAGGTCACCGGCCGCTCGCGGCGCGTCATCCGCAAGGGCGAGCGGCTGATCGTCCAGTCCCGCTCCGGGGCGGCCAATCTCACCGAGACCCAGGCCTTCATGGATGACGCCAAGCGCATCCTGATCTTCAGCGATGCCGGGGGCACCGGGCGCAGCTATCACGCCGAACTCTCGGCGAAGAATACCCGGCTGCGCGTCCACTATCTGCTGGAGCCGGGCTGGAAGGCCGATGCGGCGATCCAGGGCCTCGGGCGCACGCATCGCACCAACCAGGCGCAGCCGCCGCTGTTCCGCCCCGTGGCCACCAATGTCAAAGCCGAAAAGCGGTTTCTCTCGACCATCGCCCGCCGCCTCGACACGCTCGGCGCCATCACCCGCGGCCAGCGCCAGACCGGGGGCCAGGGCCTCTTCCGCGCCGAGGACAATCTCGAAAGCGCCTATGCCCGCGATGCCCTGCGCCAGCTATATGTCCTGCTCTACCGGGGCAAGGTCGGGGGCTGCTCGCTCGAGACCTTCGAGGCGATCACCGGGCTGAAGCTCACCGACGACACCGGTCTCAAGGACGATCTCCCTCCGATCACGACCTGGCTCAACCGCCTGCTGGCGCTGACCATCGAGATGCAGGGGATCCTGTTCACCGCATTCGAACAGCTTCTGACGGCGAAGATCGAGGGCGCCATCGCTGCCGGTATCTATGACATGGGGCTGGAGACGCTGCGGGCCGAGAGCTTCGCCGTCCTCGACCGGCAGGTGATCTACACCCACCCGCGCACCGGCGCGGAGACCCGGCTGCTGACGATCCGGCAGCGCGAGCGCAATGAACCGCTGCCGATCGAGGCTGCGTTCCGATGGCTGGAGGACGAGTCGAAGGCCCGATTGTTGATCAACGAGCGCTCCGGCCGCGCCGCGGTCGAGATCCCGGCGAGCAGCATCATGCTCGACGATGGCGAGATCGTCCGCCGGGTGCGGCTGATCCGGCCGATGGAGAGCTTCAACATCGCCGTGTCCCGGATGGAGGAATCCGCCTGGATTGCCGCCGATCCGGAAGGCTTCCGAAAGGCATGGCAGGCAGAAGTCGCCGAGGTGCCGGAATTCGACGAGTCCACCATCCATATCGTCAGCGGCCTTCTGTTGCCGATCTGGAAGCGTCTGCCGGAGGATTCCACCCGGGTCTACCGGCTGCAGACCGACGCGGGCGAGCGGATCATCGGCCGCCGGGTCTCCCCGGCCTGGGCGGCCTCAGCCGGCACCACCGGGGTATCGTCGCTGTCGCCGGATCAGGCTCTCGCCGCGTTGAACGAGGGCAAGACGGTCCTCGATCTGGAGGAAGGGTTGCAGCTGCGCCGCAGCCGCGTGATGGGGGCCTGGCGCATCGAGCTTTCCGGCTTCGACGACCGAGTGCGCCAGCGGCTGAGCGCCTACGGGCTCTTCCACGAGATCATCAGCTGGAAGCTTCGGATGTTCGTGCCCACGGACATCAATGGCGTGGCCGTGCTGACCAGGGTCTTCGAGCACTGGCCGATCCGGCGTATCTCGGAGCGGGAGGCAGTCTGATGTCGCGCCGGATCGCATCCGAACTGGCAAGCCGTCTCGGCCGAGAGGCCGAGGCGGTGTGTCGCCACTATCTCCCGGCCGGGCGCAGGACCGGCCGCTACTGGATCGTCGGTGATGTCCATAATTCTCCCGGCCGCAGCATGTTCGTGCGCCTTCAGGGACCCGAGCGGGGCAGGGGAGCCGCAGGCCGGTGGATGGACACCGCAACCGACGAATATGGCGATCTTCTCGATGTCATCCGAACCCGCTGCGGGCTGCACGAGTTCCGCGACGTTGCCGAGGAGGCGCTCCGCTTCCTCGGCATGCCGCGTCCGGTTCGGGCCGTGACCTCCCCTGCATTCGAGCGGGGTCATGACAGCTCCGGTGCCAGCGGCGCCGCGCGTCGTTTGTTCCGCATGGCGCAGAATCCGGGTGGCACGCTGGCCGAGACCTATCTGCGCGGTCGGGGGCTGACCTCCCTCGATCACCTGCCCGCCCTTCGGTTTCACCCGCGCTGCTACTATCGTCCGGAGGATGGCGGTCTGACCGAGCAATGGCCCGCGCTGCTCGCCGCCGTCACCGACCTGACGGGGCGTCAGACCGGCACGCATCGCACCTGGCTCGCCCGCGACGGGTCGGGCAAGGCCCCGCTCGATCCGCCGCGTCGCGCCATGGGCGATCTCCTGGGTCATGCCGTGCGCTTCGGTGTGCCCCGGGATGTCCTCGCCGCCGGCGAGGGGATCGAGACCGTGCTTTCCCTGCGCGAGATCCTGCCCGGCCTGCCCTCGCTCGCGGCGCTCTCGGCCGGTCATCTCGGAGCGATCCTGTTCCCGGCCGGCCTTCAGCGCCTCTATATCCTCGGCGATCGCGACGCTGCGGGCGAGGGCGCGGTGGAACGGCTTTCCGCCAGAGCCTCCGGGGCCGGAATCGAGCCGGTGCCTCTTCTGCCGCGGCTCGGCGATTTCAACGACGATCTGCGACAGCTTGGCCGCGATGCCCTGCGGGCCGCCTTGCAGGATCAGCTCCTGCCGGGGGAGTTCCTCCGGTTCAGCAGCGGCTGAGCGCGCCTGGACAGGGGGGCGGGGGTGGCGCGTCATCCTGCGGCCGCCCAGGTCCCGCTTCACCCGGTGGCTCCCGGAGGTTTCGGACGGCGTCCACGGCCTTCGGAGAGGGCGA
This sequence comes from Rhodobacteraceae bacterium UBA6273, assembly GCA_002440625.1. Classification (GTDB taxonomy): domain Bacteria; phylum Pseudomonadota; class Alphaproteobacteria; order Rhodobacterales; family Rhodobacteraceae; genus Albidovulum. Next base: position 9,056 of record DJUV01000106.1, read on the forward strand.
TCGGCTCACAGCCGGGACGGCCGGGCAATGGCGGCGGCCGACTATTTTCCCCCGCGCGGGCCAGGGCCCGCGCTTTGCATCGCCAGCCAAAATAGTCGGCCTTGGCCATCAGGGCCCTCGCGCAAGCGCGAGGGCTGCCAGTCCGTCCCGCCCGTGAGCTTCGACGCCTGCGAAGGCCGCGATGGGCGCGGCCGAAGACCAGGAGCCACGAGATGATGACGGATCCCCATGACGACCATGAGCCGAGCCATACCACCTCCCCCACCTGGCATGCGATCACCGAGCTGCAGCTGCACGGCTGGCGCCCCGGCCAGGACGAGCCCGATCCGCGTCCGATGCCGGAGGGCGAATGCGTCACCCAGGCGGTCGCCGATATCTTCGACGCCATGGTCTCGACGCTCGGTGATACCCGCCTCGAACCCGATCTCGAGGAACTGCTCTGGGGCATCGGCAATCTCTTCCATCGCGCCACTGCCCGGATCGAGCGCCAGCTCGACGACAATGAACAGGCGCAGCGCCGGTTGCAGCGGGAACAGGACGGATCCGAAGTGAAAGCGGTCGAACTGGAGCGCCTCACCGCCGAGGGCCAGACCTTGCTGGAACGGCGCAGCGCGATGGAGGCTTTCCGCGATCTTTCGGCGGACGCCTTCGAGACCCATACCGGCTCCGCCTGGCGGCCGCGCTCGGGCTCCATGGTCAATCATCGCCACATGACCTCGGCGCTGGTCGACAGCCGGGACTTCCTGGCCGCGAAGCGCCGCAGCGAGGCCGAGGTGCTGATGCCCGCGGGTCCGAAGATCGCCTTTTCCGGCGGGATGGACTTCGGCGACCACAGGGTCATCTGGGACCGGCTCGATCAAATCCATGCCAAGCATCCCGACATGGTGCTCTTGCACGGGGCCTCGCCGCGCGGTGCCGAACTGATCGCCTCCCGGTGGGCCGACAACCGCGAGGTGCGGCAGATCGCCTTCCGGCCTGACTGGAACCGCCACAAGAATGCAGCGCCCTTCAAGCGTAACGACGCCATGCTGGAGACCCTGCCGATCGGCGTCGTGGTCACCCCCGGCACCGGCATCCAGGAGAATTTCGCGGACAAGGCCCGCAAGCTCGGGATCCCCGTCATGCGGATCGGGAGTGGCGCATAGCGCCTCTCCTTCATCGTCTACCGCTTCGCTGATGCCCGGGGTCAGACCTTGGGCAGCAGGAAGAAGCAGGCCAGCCGCGGATCCTCGACATGGAACAGCATCGCATCCTCGCCGTCCTGGCGGCCGAAGAAGAAGATGTTCACCCGCTCGGCGGCTTCCGCATGGTGAAGCTCCTGCTGCTCTACCCGGCGCCGCTCGAGTTCGGCGAACATCGCGTTCCGCCGGCGCGGGGTCCAGGGCGCCATATCGAAGCGGATCCGGTAATGCGGCCCGGGACGCACGGATCCCCGCTCCTTGATCCAGCGAAGCGGCGACAGGGTCAGCTCGGCCACATCTCCTTCCCGCAGGATATGGCGGAACTGGATCTCTGCGAACCAGACCAGTCGCGGCAGACGCGCGGGTCGGCTGGTATTCTTCAGCCGCCGGAAACAGGTCTCGTAGCTGGTGCCCTCGCAGCCTTCGATCTCCAAAGGTTCGCCATGATACTCCGGTGCGAGCAGGTAGCTCTCGGCGATGCGATGCAGGGTCCCGGCCACGCTGGCCGAGCCCTGCGGATGAGGAAGGCTCGCCGCCTTCGGCAGACCGGCGTGGGCGGCACTTGCCGCAGCGGGTTCCCTCTCCGGCACGACGTCCTGCCGGTCGGCCGCCAGCCGGAGCTTTCTGGGGAAGGTGCCCGGCAGCGCGTTGCCAGCATCCCCGGACGCCGAAGGCGTGCTGCCGCCACCGGGACCGGGCAGGAGCGCACTGCAGTGCTCGGCATGCTGGCCATGAATCCGGAAATGCGGCGCGACCTTGTAGAGCCTGTCGCCGCTGGCAGCGACCGGGATCATCTCGCCGCGGCAGCCCGGACATTCCCAGCCGCCTCTGTCGAGGTCCGGGCTGAACGGCAGTTCGGCCGCGACATGGACGGTGCCGGTCCGGCGGTTCCGTGCGAGGTCGGGCATGGCGGTGATCCTGCAACCTGGGACAAGACAACTCGTGGCTGAGGATGCCGGATTCTTCCTCGGATTCAACCTGAGGTGTATCGGCGCGGCCCATCTTCCCACAGCGATTTCTTCGGCCGACGGGTTGCATTGGGAGGCTTGTTGCGTGGTCGGCGCGGGGCCGTCGCCTGCAGTGATCGGGTCGCTTCCCTGTCGTGTCTGCGTTCTGGTCCGGCTGTTCAGGATGGGTCGGGCTTCCGGCCGGGAAGGGCGAGGCATCGGTCGGAGCCCGGTCCAGTGGCAGCCCCCTGGTGGCCATTGCATCGGTCGGGGCAGGAGCGAGATCCTCCCCGGGGGCGGCGGGGCAGGGATGCTATCGTCGTCGGGTCCTGCGGCGTGCGGTCCTTGCCGGTGGATCGGGGCCGGTCCGGGCGGAGGCGATGTCGGGGGCCGGTGTCATCTCCTGATGGCCGGACTGTCCCGGGCGCCCCGAAGCGGCCTCGGCGATGGCTGATCTAGCCGAAGGCCAGCGCAAGCGCTTCGATCGCCGGGACTCAACAGCGTCGCCCCGACTTTCTTCCCCTGCGGGTCGCCCACCCCATGCGGCAAGCCGCACGGGGACCCCGGGCTTCTGCCCGCATTCCTCGCGCAAGACAAGAAAGTCGGGTCTCGGCTGTCAGGCCCGCCTGAAGGGCGGGTGAGTCCGCGATCGCCTCCGGCTGGACGATCCCCATCGAGGCCGCAAGGGGCGGCCCGAGAAACAGCCATCGAGGAGATACACCATGGCCAACATCGGCACCTTCCGCAAAACCGGCAACGAATACACCGGCGAGATCGTCACCCTGAGCCTGCAGGCCCGCAACGTCCGGCTGGTCCCCGAGACCCGCGCCACCGGCGACAACGCCCCAAGCCACCGGGTCTATGTCGGCCGGGCCGAGATCGGCGCCGCCTGGAACAAGGTCTCGCAGGCCGATGGCCGGCCCTACTTGGGTCTGAAGCTGGACGACCCGTCCTTCAGCCAGCCGATCTACGCCAGCCTCTTCGACGACGAGGGCGGAGAGACCCACAGCCTGGTCTGGACCCGCCCGCAGCGCCGCGATGCCAACTGACCCGCCATACCACCGCCCCGCCCGGAAAAAGCCGGGCGGGGCTGGTGGCTTCACAGCGGTCTTGCCGCCATGAGCCTTCCACTCGGATGTCCGCAGGGTAGGTTTACGAGGTTGACAAAACAGCAAACCTATCCCATCTTTCCTGAAAAGGAGACAGCCATGCGTCTTTCCAGGGATACCCTGTCCTCCTCTTCCGATCGGATCATCGGCGGAAGCAAGGACGGCGTTGCGACGCTCTTCGTGGAGACGAAGAAGCGGGTGGGCCTTGCCTGGGCAATCGCCCGGCGCCTGCAGGGCAAGGCGAAGCCCAGTTTCCGCGCGGTGGCAAAAGAACGTGCCGCGGCGAAACAGGCGCCGGCCGAAGTGGTGACCTGGCTCGACGATGTCGTGGCGGATGGCTCCGGGGTGATCGTGGTGCGGACGGCCTCTGGCCTGCACCGGCTTTCGGTCAGAAGTCTCGATGACGAAAGTGAATCCGTCTCGCCGGTGCCTGAGATGGATGCCGATGTGGCGGAAGCGGTGGCCCGCGCGCAGCAGCGCGGCGGCGAGACTGCGGCCAGCATCCTGGACCATCCCAATATGCTGACAGGCGAGGATGTCGCGCAGCGCATGGGAATGTCCCGCCAGGCCGTCCACAAGGCGGCGATCGCCAACAAGCTCTTCGCGCTCGAAGGTGCGAAGCGCGGCTTCCGCTATCCGCAGTGGCAGCTCGATGAAGCCGGCGTCCGGCGCAAGGGCCTACAGGAGGTTCTCGACCTGATCGGCAATGGCTGGGAGGCATGGAGGTTCTTTTCTGCCAGCGCCGAGGGCATCCCCAATCGGGAGCGGCTGCGCAGCGGAGATGTCGAGGGCCTTCTGACCCGGGCCAGGCTCTGGAACAGCAGCCATTTCGGGTGACGCCTCTCCATGCCGTCACCCATGAACTTGCGGCCCCTCGAGGTTCTTGCGCTCGCTGGCGATCGGTTCTTTCGGCTGGTGAAGAACCATCACACCGATGGCCTTGGCATGGGCTGGGGGGCAAGCCGGTTCGTGCCGCCACCGGCCTCTCCGCCATCCGACAAGGACTATCGGGCGCTCTATGCAGCGCGAGATCTCGACACCGCTTTTGCGGAAACCGTGCTGCGCGATGAGGCGGTCGGATGTTTCGACCGTTTTCCGATCCCCCTGAAAACCCTCGCGATCTGGGATGTCGTGGAAATCGTGGGCTCTGGCCTTCCGCTCGCAGATCTTCGCAATCACCAGATGCTGGCGGCGCGTGTTCCGACCGATGCCCTGCATGCGCAGGTGCATGACGAGGGCCAGAAGCTTGGCCGCGCGATCCATGGTGACCCGCGTAGTTTCGCTGGGCTGATCTTCCAGTCCCGCCTCACCGGCGTCGAGAACATCATGGTGTTCGATCGGGCGATCAAGCCTGGCTTGCAGGAGGTTTCAAGGCAACCGCTCCTCAAGTGCAAGGCCTTCGCCGCCACCATCGACAGGTTCATGCTTTCCATCGTCTGAAGCGCAAGAGTGGTCGTTTCAGCGGTTCCAGCTCTGCGAAGCCTTCCTTGATGGCAAGGAACGGGCGCCGCCCGGTATTACCGGGCCCGGGCCCTGGTCCTTCGGACGGGAGCCTGCCCCGGGCAGGCTCCCCCCATGCGGGCGACGGTCCCTGGCGCGAGAAGGGAAAGGTCGCAGCGTCTCGACTCCGCCGGGCATCTCCGCGGCGAGCCGGCCATTGCCCTGCCTCCCCCTCCGTCTTTCCCGGCCGATGGGTGATGCTGGCAAGCCTGTCGCGCGGTCGTGGCTTGTGCCGGTTGCCAGAGGTGATCGGGTCTTTGCCCTGTCGTGTCTGCGTTCTGG
>DJUV01000037.1 GCA_002440625.1 Rhodobacteraceae bacterium UBA6273
TGCATCGCCTGCAATCAGGCCTGCCTCGACCATACCTTCGCGGGCAAGATCTCGACCTGCCTCGTCAACCCGCGCGCCTGTTATGAGACGGAACTGGTCCTGACGCCGACGGACAGCCCGAAGAAAATCGCCGTTGTCGGCGCGGGGCCCGCCGGTCTTTCAACCGCGATCGCGCTTGATGGGCGCGGCCACAAGGTGACGCTCTTCGAGGCCGGCAAGGAGATCGGCGGCCAGCTCAACTACGCCAAGCAGGTTCCCGGCAAGGAGGAGTTCTGGGGCTTCGTCCGCTGGTTCGGGACCATGATTGAGGCGAGCGAGGTCGATCTGCGGCTGAACACCAGGGCAACGCCGGAAAATCTTGCGCCCTTCGACGAGGTCATCATTGCCACCGGGGTGCGTCCCCGCGATCCGGGGATCGAGGGCGAGGACGGGGCGAATGTCCTTTCCTACATCGACGTGCTGACCGGCGCGCCGGTCGGCAAGCGCGTGGCAATCGTCGGCGCGGGCGGTATCGGTTTCGATGTCGCCGAATTCGTCAGCCAGGCCGGCGAAAGCCCGACGCTGCGCCCCGAGGAATGGCTTGCCGAATGGGGCGTGGCCGATCCCTCGGTCAAGCGCGGCGGCCTTGCCGATCCGGTCCCGGAGACATCTGCGCGGGCGGTGACGCTTCTTCAGCGCAAGAACGAAAAGCCGGGGCGGCATCTTGGCAAGACCACGGGCTGGATTCACCGCGCCACGCTGGCCGCCAAGGGCGTGAAGATGGTGGGCGGCGTGAACTACGAACGCATCGACGCCGATGGCCTGACTGTAAGTCACGGTGAAGCGCGGGAGAATCCGCAGCTTGTCGCCGCCGATACGGTGATCCTTTGTGCCGGGCAGGTGAGCGAGCGGAGCCTCGCCGATTCCCTCACCGCGCTGGGCCGCACGGTCCACATCATCGGCGGCGCCGACCTCGCCTCCGAGCTTGATGCGAAACGGGCCATCAACCAGGGAACGAGGCTCGCCGCACAGCTGTAGTTCCAATGTTTGTTGTGCTTTCCGGGCCTATCCCGGGATTTTATGCCACTTTGGTTCGCGACAATACCCAACTGTTGACCACCACACTCCGCAATATTGCCTGAATTGAGCGTGATACCGGTACCCGGCGGGCAATGTATTTGACGGGTGCACAATGGACCGACTGACGGAAATGGAGGCTTTCGCCACCGTCGTAGACCAGGGGGGGTTTACGGATGCCGCTAAAAAGATGGGGATTTCGAAATCCGCCGTCTCGAAGCATGTTTCTTCTCTGGAAGCCCGCCTCGGCGCACGGCTTCTGAACCGTACGACGCGACGCGTATCGCCGACCGAGATCGGTCTGGCCTATTACGACCGCGCCCGCCGGGTGCTGAACGACGCAGGGGAGGCCGATGCCCTTGTCACCTCGATGCAGTCCGCACCTTCGGGCCTTCTGCGCATCTCGGTGGCGACCGACTTCGGCGTGAACCTCCTGTCGCCGATCCTCGGTGACTTCCTTCTGGAATATCCCGACATCACCGTGAACATGGTGCTGAACAACCGCTACGTCGAGCTTATCTCCGAAGGGTTCGACATGGCGATCCGGGTCGGTGAACTGGAAGACTCCACGCTCCGCGCCCGCAAGCTTACGGAAACCGCCAAGCGGATGGTGGGTTCGCCCTCTTATTTCGGCAAATACGGCCAGCCCGGCAAGATCGACGACCTGAACGAGCACAAGCTGTTGCACTACTCGAACCAGGCCTCCGGCAACGTCTGGAAGATCACCGCCCCCTCGGGCGAAAAGCGTCAGGTCCGTACCGCCGGCTGGCTCACGGTGAACGACGGCCAGTCGCTTCTCAATGCTGCGATCTCCGGCCTTGGCATCGCCTACCTGCCTTCCTTCCTTTACTCGGACGCGCTGAAGCAGGGCCAAGTCGTCGACGCGATCCCCGACCTCCCGGTCGAGACGCTGGGCATCTACGCGGTCTACCCGCCGGGCCGCTTCACCCAGCCGAAAGTGCGCGCCTTCATCGACTTCCTGGCCGAAGCTTTCGCCGAGCGCGGCCCGGACAAGTGGTAATCTCCGGAAGAAAGTAACGGTTCAGTCCAACGTTCGCCGTCTACTGGGTCGAGGTGATAAGCGCCTCGACCCTTCTGTTTCTGGTGCGACCGTCTTCTGTCAGATTCGATGCAAGAGGGCTGAGGAAGCCGACGCCATCGGCAGCCATCTGTTTGCGGGGGATGCCGTACTCGGTGGCAAGCCGGTCAAGGACCGATTGCGCTCGCGCCCGCGAGAGGGTGATATTGGCGGCAAGCGCGCCTGTTGCGTCCGAGTGGCCGACGAGCGCGATGGTCTTGTCGGGGTTGGCCTTCAGCCAGGCGGCAAGATCGGCGAGCGAGGCGAAGGGACCGGGGCCGAGGATCGTGGTGCCGCTCGCAAAATCGAGATCGCCGAGAACGACCTTGCCCACGGCGACCAACTGGTCGTCTAACGCGCCTTCGGTCGGGGCCGCCACCTCAGGCTCATACTTGGCGGCGGCGATGGGCAGTGGCGTGTTCAGCGCCTCGCCCACGCGGGTCATCTGGACATAGGCGCTGTCGCTCGTCCGGCTGACGATGAGGCAGACGTAATCGGCGCTTCCATCGGTGCCGCGCCGGGCAGAGAGGACGCGGAAATCCCCCAGATCGACATGCATCTGCGGCTCCGGGAGCACATCGGTGGCAAAGCGGAAGTCGAAGCCGCCGCAGGCATCGGTATCGCATTCGAAGATGACCTCGAAGCCCTCGCTCTTCAACTGGTCGCGCAGACCGTCGAGAATGGTCAGCGTGGGGTCGCGGTTGTCGGTGATGCGCCAGGCGGTGCGCGATATCTCGCCCTGGATGGGCAGCGCCTCGATCCCGCCATCGGCCCAGGGGCCGACCGGCAGTTCGTAGCTGCCCCGCGTCCTTGCCTCGTCGACCGTCCGCGAGGCTGAGGGTGGCAGGGAAAGTGTGGGGGCCGCGACTGCGGGCGTGACGATGAGGGCGAGCAAAAGGGCGGCGCTGCGGATCATCGCTGCGCCCCGTGATATTCGGGGTTCGGCTCCATCGCCGTGGCCGAGGCGACGCGGTTCGTCATGTTGAAAAAGCCGGTGACGGAAGCAATGTCCCAGATGTCGCGGTCGCTGAAACCGGCATCGCGCAAGGCCTGCCGGTCGGCTTCCTCGACCTTCGACGAGGTGAGCGTCAGTTTCTCGGAAAACTCCAGCATGGCCCGCTGTTTCGGCGTCAGCATCGCCACTCGCCAGTTCATCACCAGCGCCTCGCCCAGCACCGGATCGCCGGAAAGTTCCCGCACCGCCGCGCCATGGGCGACCTGGCAATACCAGCAGCGGTTGAGTGATGAGACGCAGACCGCGATCATCTCGCGTTCAAGCTTCGACAGCCCGCTCTCGGCCAGCATCAGGTTGTTGTAGATGGCGGTGAAGGCATTCAGCTTGTCGATGTCGAAGGCGTAAGCCTTCAGGACATTCGGCACCAGACCCAGCTTTTCGGTGCAGATATCAAAATACTTCCGGGTTGCATCCGGAAGCGGGCTGACCATCGGAAGGTCAAGCGCCGTCACGCTGTTCACGTCGTCTTTCACTGCTCCCCTTGCCTCGGGGTTATTCAGATCGATAGTGGTACTGTCCCACAATCCGCATCCCGAGGGAAGCGTAGAGAGCGTTGGCGGCCTCGTTCTGCTCTGTCACAGCCAGAAAAAGCTGAAGTGCGCCATGATGTTGCGCCCATTCGGCGGCTTTTCGCATGATGTTGACGGCGGAACCCTGCCGACGTGAGGCGGGGGCGACGTGAAGGGCGTGGAGCATTGCCTGATGGCCGTGGATGGCGACGAAGGCGACGCCGGAAACCCGGTCGCGGCTTCGCCCCATGATCGCGGTCTTGGGGCCCTTGACCCGGTCCATGATCGCCAGCCGCGCCGGGCCGATGTCGCCTTCGGCCCAGAGGTCGCGCATGATCTCAAAGGGTGGCCAGAGCGCGAAGGCGGTCATCGGATCGGGCGCGGGGTCGGCCATCTTGGCGACCTCGCCTGCATAAAGATTGACCGGGGTCAGGATGCCGTAGCCGCGGGCGGCAAGGATCCGGTCGAGCCGGTCGTCACCATCGCGGATCATGAAGAGCGGGCCTTGACCAAGCGCGCGCTCTGCCGCCACCGCCGCGTCAATCCCCGCTTCGTCGTAACCCTCGCCATCGGCCGTCGCGGCCGACACGCGGCTGCCGCCGCCCCTTCCGTCCCGGATCGTGAAGCCACCGGCATGGGAATAGGCCGCGGCAGGCCAGGTCGCGTCGAGAAGGTCGAGCACGCCCGTCATTGCGCCGCGATCACCGTGAGCCGCGCCATCGCGGCGTCGATCCGTGTGGGATCGGTGCCCCGCACCACGATGTTGGTGCCGTAAGCGCCGTTCTGGACGAAAGGATAGGAGCCGAAGCTGAGATCGCCAAATTCCCGCGCGAGATCAGCGAGGGGCTTCGCGATGGCGCCTTCGCCCCGCTCGATCCGAAGCGTCTGCGACAGGAGCGGCTCGCCGCCCGTGAGCCGCGGCAGGAGAGAGGCGACCATGGCCTGAAAGATGTTCGGCACGCCGGCCATGACATGGACATTGCCAAGCGAAAACCCGGGGGCTGCGGAGATTGGGTTGTCGATCAGCACGGCACCTTCCGGAACGCGCGCCATCCTGAGCCGCGCCTCGTTCAAATCGGTTCCCATCCGGGCGTAATGGCGGGCGAGGATGTCGCGGGCATCCTCGCGCACGCCAAGCGGCAGGCCGAAGGCACCGGCCACCGCATCGGCGGTGATGTCGTCATGCGTCGGGCCGATGCCGCCCGAGGTGAAGAGGTGGTCGTGGCTGGCGCGGAGCGCGTTGACCGCCGCGACGATGGCGGCGGTGTCGTCGGACACGACCCTGAGTTCCTTCAGGTCGATGCCCTTGGCGGTCAGCTCGCCCGCGAGGTAATGCGCATTGGCGTCGCGGGTACGCCCGGAAAGGATTTCATTGCCGATGACAAGGATTGCAGCCGTTGGATTGGACATTGTTGGCCTCCGTCCTCAAGCTATAGGCAAGCGAGGACGCGGCGAAAAGGCCCCCCGTCCGGCTCGCAGTCTGGCCAAATCGCCCGGGCTTGACTATCTAGTCCTGTGACACAGGAAAGGAGCATCCGGTGGATGACCCGCGCGGCCGTCTGACGAAGGACGGTATCAGGATTTACGAGGCTTCGGATTTCGAAGGGATGCGGGTCGCCGGGCGGCTCGCCGCCGAGATTCTGGATGCGGTGGCGGTACTGGTCGAACCGGGCGTCACGACCGGCTCGATCGACGCCTTCATCGAGGAAAAGGTCAATTCCGCCGGGGCGAAATCCGCTACCATCGGCTATCGCGGCTATCAGCACGCCTCCTGCATTTCCGTCAACCATGTCGTTTGCCACGGGATTCCGGGGCCGAAACTTCTGAAGGACGGCGATATCCTCAATATCGACGTGACCGTGATCGTCGACGGCTGGTACGGCGATTCGAGCCGGATGTATGTGGCCGGCGCGATGAACCGCAAGGCCGAGCGTCTGGTGCAGGTCACCCATGACGCGCTGATGCTGGGGATCGAGGCGGTCAAGCCCGGCAATACTTTCGGCGACATCGGCCATGCGAT
>DJUV01000107.1 GCA_002440625.1 Rhodobacteraceae bacterium UBA6273
CCGCATCAACCTGACGCTCTACGCGCTCGGCCAGATCATGGGAGGCGACCTTGGCGAAGTCATCGACGCCCTCGTCGCCCATGATCAGGCGGCGAAGCTCGCCGAGATGGAGGCATGACCGCCGCCGATGCGCTCCGCTCCGCCGTGGAGCGCCTGAGGGCCGCCGGGATCGAGGATGCGCCCAAAGATGCCCGCCGCCTTCTCGCCCTTGCCATGGGCATCGCGCCCGACCGGGTGACGCTGCACCTTGCGGACCCGTTCGACGCCGGCATGGCCGCCGCCTATGAAGCCGCCCTTGCCGCCCGCGCCGCGCGCCAGCCCGTCAGCCAGATCACCGGCTGGCGCAATTTCTACGGCCACCGCTTCCGCGTCACGTCCGATACGCTCGACCCGAGGCCGGAGACGGAAATCCTTGTCGCCGCAGCCCTCGAACGGCCCTTCGTAAAGATGCTCGACCTTGGCACCGGCACCGGCTGCATCCTACTCTCCTGCCTCGCCGGAATGCCCTTCGCTTCCGGCACCGGCACCGATCAGTCCGAGGCGGCACTCGCCGTCGCCGCCGCCAATGCCGAGAGCCTCGGCCTCCAGAGCCGCGCGCGCTTCCTCAAGGCCGACTGGTTCGCGGGCATCAGCGGAAAGTTCGACCTCATCGCCTCGAACCCGCCCTATATCGCGGAAGCCGAGATGCCCGGCCTGTCCCCAGAGGTCCGCGACTGGGAACCCCGCGCGGCACTGACGCCCGGCGGCGACGGGCTTGACGCCTACCGCGCCATCGCGGCCGGGGCCGGGGCGCGGCTGATGCCGGGAGGGCGGCTGATCCTCGAGATCGGTCCGACGCAGGCCGGGGCCGTCGCCGCCCTGCTTGACGCAGCAGGCTTCGACCGCCCCGAGGTCCGCCGCGATCTTGACGGACGCGACCGGGTCATCGCCGCGCGCTGGCCCGAGGCGGCCGGCGGCTGCGGCGCTACTTAAGCGGCAATCCGGCGACAGAGCGGCGGCTTTCCTGCCGATTTCGCCGATTTGAGCGATGCTGCAGAGATTCCGCTTGCTCCACCGCGATGAACATGCAAACAACACCGCAGTGCAGGTGGTCCTCGGGACCGCCGCGCTGTCTCGCCCAATTCGGTAATATGCGCAGCCCCCGGTAAACGAAGCGGGTTCGCGGATCGGGCAAGGCCACTCCCTCCGATTGACTTGGATTTACGACACAGATGAGATCATCCAAATCCCGCTCGCGGTCGAAATCGAACCGGCAGCGCACGCTCGGCAACATCGTCAACCGCGTGTTCGACAGTTCCGGCCCCGAAGGCAAGGTGCGCGGCACGCCGCAGCAGATCATCGACAAGTACCTGATGCTGGCGCGCGATGCGCAGCTGTCGAATGACCGTGTGGCCGAGCAGAACTTCCTCCAGCATGCCGAGCATTACACAAGGATGCTTGGCGAGGCGCAGCGCGAGATGCAGCGCGAGCAGGAAACCCGCCAGCAGCACGGTCAGGACGGCGGCCAGGGCGGCTACACCGGAAATGGTAACGGCAACGGCAATGGCGGCTACGGCCAGCAGCCCTCGATCGAAGATCGCGGCGAACGCCAGCCCGAGCGTGCGCCGGATCGCGGGCCCCAGGACCGCAATCAGGATCGCGGCCAGCAGCAGAACCGGCGGCGCGAGGATCAGCGCGGCGACCGCGCCCCGGACCGCGGCGGCGAGGATTATCGTCGCGCGGCGACCTTCGGCGAAGATCGTGGTGAAGACGAAGGCCCCGGCCTTGTCGAAACCCCCGAAGCGCGGCTTGCCGCCGTACCGACTGCCAGCATGATGCCCGACCTGTCGCAGGCCTCGGCCGAGGAGCCGGGAGCGGAACCCGCCGCACAGAAACCCGCCCAGCGTCGTCCGCGCAAACCGCGCGCCAAGGCGGAAGAGAGTGAAACGCCGGCACCGGCAGCGACCGACGAGCAAGGCTGATCCCGGGCCGCCTGGTCTTGGTCACGCTTCGCGGTCACCCGCTCGTGCCGATCCTGCCTTTCGCCTCGTCCTGCCAGTCGGTGCCAGAGGCGACAACGCAGGTCACGCCGTTCGGCAGGATCATCAGGACCGTCCAGGTCCCGGTCTCCGGCGACCGCCACAACTCAATCATCCGGGTTTCCGATTGCAGGCCGCGCCCCGACAGGCTTTCGCCGTAGGCCTCGGTGAGCGCGGTCCTGAGCCGCTCGTATTCTCCGCAAGCGGCCTGCGCCAAGGCCGGAGGCGCTGCCGCCGCAAGGCCGAAGGTCAGGCTCGCGCTTATCAGTCGTTTCCACATCACAAGCTCCTTTCCCTGTCGCGGGGCGGAAGCCTGCAGGGCCGGGGCCCCGCGCGATCGATGATGTAGCAGACATGTATATGGGGTCGGCGAGGCCCTGTTGCCACAGCCGATGCCTGACTGTTGAAGAAGCGGGCGCGCTTCAGGCCGCGCCGCCGTCCATGACCCGCGCCAGCGCGCACCAGCGCTCCAGCCCGATCTCCTCGGCCCGCGCGGTGGGCGCGATGCCGGCAGCCTCGAGCTTCCCTTCGATCCCCGGCCCGAGCCCTTTGAGGCTTGACCTCAGCATCTTGCGGCGCTGGTTGAACCCGGCGGCGACGACGCGGTTCAGGGTCGCCGCATTGGCCGGAAAGCGCGGCGCGGGCAACGCCTTCAGATGCACGACCGAGGAATGAACCTTGGGCGGCGGCGTGAAGGCCTCGGGCGGCAGGGTCAGGGCGATGGCCGCATCGGCGCGCCACTGGGACAGGATCGCGAGCCTACCATAGGCGCCGTCGCCGGGTTTCGCCACGATCCGCTCGGCCACCTCGCGCTGGAACATCAAGGTCAGGCTTTCCCAGAACGGCGGCCAGTCCTTCGGCGTCAGCCAGCGCACCAGAAGTTCCGTCCCGACATTGTAGGGCAGGTTCGCCGCGATGCGGATCGGCGGCGCGAGACGCCCGCGCAGGTCCACATCCAGCGCATCGCCGTTGATGACCTCAAGCCGCCCCGGATAAGCGGCCGCGATCTCGGCCAGCGCCGGCAGGCAGCGCTCATCCTTCTCCACCGCCAGCACACGGCGCGCACCTTCAGCCAGAAGCCCGCGCGTCAGCCCGCCGGGGCCGGGGCCGACCTCGAGCACGTCCGACTGGCGAAGATCACCCACCAGCCGCGCGATCTTCGCGGTCAGGTTCAGGTCCAGAAGGAAGTTCTGGCCGAGCGACTTTTTCGCGGAAAGCCCGTGCGCCGCGATCACCTCGCGCAGGGGCGGCAGGCCGTCAATCGCCGCCATTGACTCCCCCCTTGCGCTTCTTCGTTGCGAAAATACCCCCGGGGGTGCGGGGGCAGGCGGCCCCCGCCGCGCTCACCAGTAGGCGCCTCATCGGTCCGACCGCGCTGCCGCCATCTCCGCCGCCATCTTCAGGGCGGCGATCAGGCTGGTGGGTTCGGCGATGCCCTTTCCGGCGATGTCGAAAGCGGTGCCGTGATCGGGCGAGGTGCGGATGAACGGCAGGCCCAGCGTCACATTGACCCCGCCGGCGAAATCCAGCGTCTTGATAGGGATCAGCGCCTGGTCGTGATACATGCAGATCGCCGCGTCATAGCGGGCGCGGGCGGCGGGATGGAACATCGTGTCGGCAGGCAGCGGCCCGGCGATGACCGACCCCTCGTCCCGTGCCCTTGCGATGACCGGCGCGATCAGCCGCATTTCCTCATGGCCCATGGCCCCGCCCTCGCCGGCATGGGGGTTTAGGCCCGCCACAGCGAGGCGCGGCGCCTGCAGGCCGAAGTCGCGGCGCAGCCCGTCCTCGGTGAGGCGGATCGTGTCGAGGAGCAGTTCCTCGGTCAGCGCCTTCGGCACGTCCTTCAGCGGGATGTGGATCGTTACCGGCACCACCCTCAGGTCGTCGCAGGCCAACATCATCACCACGCGCTTCACCCCGGCGAGATGGGCGAGGAACTCGGTATGGCCGGGAAAGGCAAAGCCGGCGCCATCCTTCAGCGCCTTCTTGCTGATCGGTGCGGTGCAAAGTGCTGAGGCCTCGCCGCGCATGACCAGCGCCACGCCGCGCTCGATTACCGAAATGACCGCGGCGGCATTCTCGGGCGCGGGCCGGCCGGGGATCGCGGCGGCGGGAAAGTCGTGGCGCAGGACCGGCAGCACCTCGTCAGGCACTCCGGCGGCCTCTGCCGGGGCGTGGATGATCCGGTGCGGCGTGCCTTGCGGCAGATGCGAAGGATCGCCGACCCAGAAGAACGGCAGCGCGCCGCCAAGCCTTGCGCGCGCCTTGGCGGCAATCTCCGGTCCGACGCCGGAAGGTTCGCCACAGGTCAGCGCAATGGGCGGCGTCCGCATCCCGCGCCCCTCAGGGGGTACGGATGATGGCATTGGCCTTGAGGTCCTGCAGATAGCTTTCGGCAAGCTGGCCAAGCCGCTGGTTGGTCAGTTCGTCGCGCATGGCGGCAAGGTCCGGTCCCTTGGCGAAGCCGAGATCCGGATTGATCGGCGGCGGCGTCACGCCGCTTTCGCTGACCGCCACCGGGACGCCGGCTTCGGCTTTGGCCGCTTCGGCGAGGGCCGCATAGTCGGAGGATTGCGTGGCCGAGCGTTTGCATAGCATCAGGAACACCAGCGCGTTGCCCCGCGTCAGGTTCGTCGAAACCTCGCGGTCGTCAAGGCCTGCAACCTCGCGCGCGACATCGGCGGGAAGCTGTCCCTGCATCAGCGTCTGGCGCTTGAGTTGCCCGGCGGGCAGGCCCTTCGCCACGCGGTAGAGATCGTCGCAACTGTCAACCTCGCCGCGCACCCGGGCCGCCTCGGACAGCGCCTCGGCGCTGCGGCCGCCGGGGATCAGCAGCTCGGCATAGTCGATCGAGATGTCGCCGGGCGTGATGTCGCCGCCCTGGCTGGTGCCGCGCATGCGGATGATGGCGATGGCGCCGGCGACCTGGACTGGCGGGCTGACCTGGCCATTGCCCATCTTGGCGGCGATGCCGCGCAGCTGGGGGGGAAGGTTCGTCAGGGGAATCCATCCGATCTGGCCGCCCTGATTGCGCGATGGCGCTGCGGAATGGAGCCGGGCGACGCGGGCGAAATCGGCATCGGAGCGAATCTCGGCCACCAGTTGCTCGGCGAGCAGCGCCTTCTCGGTGTAGATCCCGCCCGTTACCGGGATCAGAATTTCCGAGATCAGCACGCGCGGCCCCTTGCCGCGTCCGGCGACGACCGACGTGGCGCGATCGGCATCCGACTGCGATACAGCGACCTTTGGCCCGAACTTCGCGCGCACGACCTCGCGCCAGATCAGGCCGGCGCGGACGAAGTCGCGGAAGGTTTCCGGCGCGACGCCGGCCTGGCCGATGGCCTGCAGGAACTGCTCGGTCGAAAGATTGGCGCGGCCCGCGAATTCTTCCATGCCGCTGTTGATCTGCTGGTCGGTCAGCTTGATGCCTGCCGCCGCTGCCGCGTCAAGTCGCAGGCGGTCGTCGATCAGCCCTTCGCGCGCCTCGGTCTCGATGGTGCCGGGATCGGCCCCGAGGATGCGGAGGAAAAGCCGGCGCTGTTCGAATTCATAGCCGGTGACGGCGCGGTCGTTCACGATGATGACCGGCGCAAAGCCACCGCTCTGGGCCAGCGCGGGTGAACCAAGGCAAGCCACGGCGACAAGGGCGGCGGGGAGTAGGCAATTCAAACGCATGGCGATCCGGTCCGTCTGCTCTGTTCTTCCTTGGGGCGGTACCCCGCCCTCCGTTCCTTCGGGACTATGCCCGGCGGTCATCTGGCACAGCTCCTGCGAGAGGAACGTCCGTCCGGACCCGATCCGAAGCCCACCAGCGAGACGGAGAGATTGAAACTCGTGGTCGGCTGCACAGTAGTCGAGGACGTGAACCGACGCGAGAGGGAAAGATCGACGATGGCGCATTCGCTCTGGTAGCTGAGGCCGACTTCCGCGCGCGCGGCCTGGTTGGCATTGAAATCGTAGCGCCCGGAGACGAGCCCGCGCCAGTTCTTCGACATGTTCCAGCCAGCGTCGAACACCAGCTCCGATGTCGGGGCATTGCGGCCCTCAACGGGGTCGGCGACCATCCAGAGGTAGCCGGCAGTCACGCTGTAGCGGTCAGTGCCATAGGCGAGGTTCAACTCGTTGCGGCTGAAGTCGAAATCGTCGTCGAAGAGCACCCGGTTGCTGAGGGCGAAACCGCTGTTGGACTTCAGTTGCGCCGACACGAGCCAGTCCGACGTGGCACCGTCCAGACCCGAGCCGGGCGAGAACTGGCCAAGGTCCCTGGTGCGGAAGACGCGGCCGCCGGTCACGCCGACCGACCAGCCCGAAGGATCGTAGCGCGTCCAGTTCAGGCCGACATTCAGCCGGCTGCCAAGCTCGCGCGCGTCGGTGCCGGGAAACCGCGAGAAGGAGAAGAGGTTGCCCTCGTCGAAGGTGGCGATGGTGCTGTCCTCGTTCGGGACCGCGTCGAGGCGGTTCGGCGCGGCGATGAACTGCATGATCGGCTCGATAACCTGCGAGGCGCCGCCGGCGCCGGAGCGCACCCAGGGCCAGCGCAACTCGACCGCCGCCTGGGGAAGCACGCGGGCGACAGACCCCGGAAAGGCGGCGTCCTGCGAGATCGAATAGACATCGGCGGAAATCTCGGTCGCGCCACCGACGATCATGCCGTTGGGCAGCACCCAGTTCCGGTGCCAGCCAAGTTCCATGCTGGCGCGGCTGACATCGCGGCCATCGACCACACCGTCGCCATTGGCGTCGATGTTGACCGAGGAACTGCGCCGGTGGCCATGCATCTGGAAGGCGATCCGCCCCTCGCCGCCGATGTAGCGCGGCGAGAAACGCCGCTGGAAGTCGAAATCGGCGGTCAGGTTCGGCAGGGTCGAATTGGTGTCGCCTGCTCGCAAGGATTCGTACTGGTAAAAGCGCAACCCGACATATTCGTTGCGGCGCGCGCGTTCGACGGCGACGCCGCTGGCGAGCCAGTCGGTGTCGGTGATGTCGTAGTCGAGAAGGTAGGCGCGGTCGCTCACCTTCTGGAACTGCGCCGAAAGGGTGAACTCGCGCGGCAGCGACAGGGTGGTTTCGCCGAAGAAGTAACCGCGTGTCTTGCCGGGGCGGATATCGTCGTCGGTCAGCGCGCCGGTGAAGGAATAGCTGCCGTTCGCCAGCGCCTCGCGGTAGCGAAAGCCCAAGGTCGTCGTCCGCTTCGCCGCAAGATACGGGGTCAGCGTCAGGTCGCGGCTGTCGTCGATGGCGATGAAGTAGGGAACCTTCAGCCCTGGGCCAAGCTCGGAATTGGTGCGCAGTTCGGGCACAAGAAAGCCGGTCGCGCGGTCGAGCGTCGGATCGGGCATGCGAAGCCGGGGCAGGTAGAATACCGGCATCCCCGCCACGCGGAACTGCGCATTGTCGAAATAGATCTGCTGCTCCACCTGATCATGCGTCACGCGGCGGGCGCGGATTTCCCAGAGCGGCAGCGGGTTTGACGGGTTGACCTGGCAAGAGGAGGCCACGACCTTGTCGAGCCGGGTATAGCGCCCGCCAATCCGCTGCAGCTCGACAGCGGCCATCTGCAACTGCTCGTCAAGCACCATGCGCGCGCCCTGCAAGATACCGTTCTGAAGATCACGCGACAGTTCTGCGGAATCAGCAAGGATGACGGTGCCGCTTTCGTCGGTGAGGCTGATCGGACCGGCGATGGTCATGCGGTCGGTCGCGGCGTCGTAGACGATGCTGCTCGCGGTGACGCGGGCGCCCTTGTAGAAGGCCTCGACCGCGCCCTCTGCAGTCAGAAGCTCGTTGCCGGTCAGGAAGATGCGATCGGCAACCAGCGTTGCCTTCTCCTGCGCCGCGGCGGGCTGGCCGAGGGGCAGCACGGCCACGACCAGCGCAGCGGCGAGAAGGCGGAGTGCGGGGCGCATCAGCCGTCCTCCAGATGAAGCACGAGGGCCAGCGCCAGAAGCAGCGCCGCGACGGGCGGGCTCCAGGCGGCGGCGATCACCGGGATCTGCCCGTTCTCGCCAAGGACCTGGGCGAAGTTGCGCAAAAGGAAGATGGCAAAGCCCGCGACCACGGCAAGAAGCACCATCGTCCCGGTGCGGCCGGACCGGGCATGGCGCATGGTGAAGCCCGCCGCAACCAGCACCATCGCCGCCATCAGGAGCGGCAGCGCAAGTTCCATCTGGAGCCAGACATTGTGCCTGCGGGCGGAGAAGCCCGCCTTTTCCAGACCGGCGATGAAGGTCGGCAACTGCCAGATCGGGATCGAGGAGGGAGTGCCGAAACTGTCCCTGATCTGGTCGGGGGTCAGGTCGGACGCGATCCGCACAAGGTCCTGCCGGAGAGAGCCATGTTCAGGGTTGGTGCCCGGGCCAAACCGCCATTCCTTGGCGTTGCGGATCGCCCAGCTTCCGCCTTCGAGCGTCGCTTCATCGCCGTCGATGCGGCTCACCGGCCCGCTTTCCGGGGCGAAGGTGATGAAGCTGACGGTCTGGAACGTGGTTCCGTCGCCGCTCGTCCGGTCGGCGTGGATCACCGTCTGCCCGGTATCGCCGCCCTGCCTCAGCCAGATGCCTTCGCCCGACACCGACATGACATTGTCGGCGCCAAGCCGGTAGCGGCTGGAAAGTTCCTCGTAGCGCTTCGAGGTGCCGGCAACCACCGGATTGAGGACCGCGACGGCCAGCGCGCCAAGCGCGAACGCGGCGAGGATCGGCGAGAGAAGCATCCTGAGCGCCGAGCGTCCGGCGGCGCGGATCACCACAAGTTCGGAGGATCGCGCCAGCGCCAGGAAAAGCCCGATCGCCGACAGGATCGCGATGAGCGGCAAGATCCGGTAAATCGTCGCCGGCACGTTCAGTAGCGCCAGTTCGGCGGTCTTGCCAAAGCCGAGATCGGCGGAAGAGAAACGGCGCACCTGTTCGACCATCTCGATCAGATAGAGCACCGCGAAGAAGCCGCCGAAGACCATCAGGAACATCGTCAGGAAGCGGCGGGCGAGGTAGAGAGACAGGATCATGACGCCACCGCCAGCCCGGCGCCGCGCCGTATCCGCCGCGCGCGCCCCGAATAGAAGAGCATGGCCATCCCGAGGGCAAGCCCCGCAGCCTCGGGCCCGTAGACCGCCGGCCAAAGCTCGGGCGACTGGCGGATCGCACTTGCCGCCGCATTCACCAGAAGCTGCACGATGATGAGAAGCACCGTCGCCGCCGCGATCTGGCGCCAGAGGCCGAAACGGCTGAACCCGCCAAGAAGCAGCGTCGCAAAGCCGATGAGGGCCGAGACCAGTGGCAGGAACATCTGGCTGATCCGCTCATGTCCGGCGAAGATCAGCGCCTCGGGGGTGGTGTTCAGGCGCTCCACCTCAGACGGATCGGGCCAGAGCAGCGCCGGCGTCGCCATTTCGTCCATGCCGATGCGCCCGCCGGTGGCCGGGCCGATCAGCGCGCCGATATCGTAGGAGAAATCGGCAAAGCGTGTCACCGCGAGGGCATTGCTCGCCGGGGTCAGGCTTTGCGCCATGCCGTCGAACATGACGAGCTTCGGCCCGCTGTCGCTGCGCACCAGAAGCGCGCGCTCGGCGGTGTAGATGGTCTTGAACTCGGGCTTGCGCGAATCCGACAGGAAGACGTCCTGCAATTCACCAAGGGGCGAGATTTCGCGGATATAGAGGGTCAGCCCGGAAACCGGATGGACGAAACCGCCCTCGATCAGGAAGCGCGCGGTGACATCCTGCGATATCTCGCTTTGCCGTTCGGCCAGGGTCACGCGGCTTGAGGGGACGAGGTAGTGGACGAGGACCGCCATCATCAGCCCGACGACCACGCCGAAATAGAGAACCGGGCGCGCAAGGCGGAATGGCGAGAAGCCGGTGGCCTGCATCACGACCAGTTCGCTGTCCGACGACAGGCGGTTGGTGACGTAGACGGAGGCCACGAAGGCGGCCATCGGCAGCACAAGGCGGATCACGTTCGGCAGGGTGAGTGCGGTAAATTCAAGGAAGACCCAGGCCGACTGGCCGTCAGCGATAAGCTGGTCGAAAAGGATCACCGCGCGGTTGACCCAGTAGACCGCGACAAGGATCAGCGCGAAGAACCCGAACAGCGTCAGAAGCTGCGACAGCATGTATCTGTCGAATCTGGACACGCCCCGGCCTTTCCGTTTCTTGTTCTGCTCCGATCTTTCCTAACCCATGTGCGCGGGCGCGAAAACTCATATCTGGCCAAGCCCGGCCGTGGCGGCTAGGGTCCCGGCGGAACGATGCCGGAGGATCACATGAGCGCGCCCTTGCCGATCAATTTTGCCAAACCGGATGCCGATGCTCTGGCGGCCGTCACCGGCCGTATCGCCCTGCTTCTGTCTCCAGACGGCAAGTCCGGCGCCTTAGGCCGCCGGCTTGACCGGCTCAGCCGTGGCGCCATTGCCCGCGCGACGGCCAGCGCCGCCTGGGACAGGCTCAAAGCCGGTGAGGGGGTCGATATCGCCTGGCCCGCCGGGCTTCAGGCCGAGGCGCTGCAACTGGTGAAACTGCCGCGCCGCGCCACCGTGGCCGAGGCGCGCAAGGCCGGGGCGACGATCGGCAAGGCGCTGGGGGCGGGCGGCGTGACGGTCGTCGCCGAAGGGCAGGTCAGGCTCTCCGATCTGGCGCTCGGCCTCGTCCTCAGGGCCTATGACTTCACCGCGCACAAGACCTCCGGCGTGAAGGAGCGGGGGGCGGTGACGATCCTCACCGCCGATCCCGAGGCGGCGGAGGCGGGCACCCGCTCCGCGATGGCCGTGGCCGAGGGCGTCTGCTTCACCCGGGATCTGGTGAATGAACCCGCCAACGTCCTCACCACCACGGACTTCGCCAGCCGCCTGAAGGCGATGGAAAAGCTCGGCCTGAAGGTCGAGGTTCTGGATGAAGAGGCGCTGACAAAGCTCGGCATGGGGGCGCTTCTGGGTGTCGGGCAGGGGTCGGAAAGCCCTTCAAGCGTTGTCGTCATGCAGTGGAACGGCGGCAAGAAGGGCGATGCGCCTTTCGCGCTTGTCGGCAAGGGCGTGGTCTTCGACACCGGCGGCATCTCGATCAAGCCCGCCGCCGGGATGGAAGAGATGACGATGGACATGGGCGGCGCGGGCGTCGTCGCCGGGGTCATGCGGACGCTGGCGCTTCGGAAGGCCAGGGCCAATGTCGTCGGCCTTGTCGGCATCGTCGAGAACATGCCGGACGGGCGCGCGCAGCGGCCGGGCGATGTGGTGAAGTCGATGAAGGGCGACACGATCGAGATCATCAACACCGATGCCGAGGGGCGGCTCGTCCTTGCCGACGTCCTCTGGTACGCGCAGGAACGCTTCAGGCCGACGGGGATGATCAACCTCGCCACCCTGACCGGCGCCATCATCATCGGCCTTGGCCATGAACATGCCGGGGTGTTTTCCAATGACGACGCACTGTCGGCTGCCTTCCTCAAGGCGGCCACGGCGGAGGGCGAGGGCGCCTGGCGGATGCCGATGGGGCAGGCCTACGACGACATGCTGAAATCCCGCATCGCCGACATGAAGAACACCGGCGGACGGCCCGGCGGCTCGATCACGGCGGCGCAGTTCCTCAAGCGCTTCGTCAAGGACGAGACGCCCTGGATTCACCTCGACATCGCCGGGGTGGCGCTGCCGCCGGGGGAAACCACGCTCGCGCCGAAGGGGGCGACGGGCTGGGGTGTGATGGCGCTCAACCGCTTGGTCGCGGACATGCTTGAGGGCTGATGGGCAACGCGCTCTTCTACCACCTGACGCGCTCGCCGATGGAGGCGACGCTGCCGATGCTTTTGACCCGGTCGCTTGAGGCCGGGTGGCATGTGGTGGTCCGGGGTGTGGACCGGGGCCGGATGGACTGGCTCGACCAGAAACTCTGGGCCGGGCCGGAGGAGGGCTTCCTGCCGCACGGGTTGGTCGGCGGCAAGCATGACGCCGCCCAGCCCGTCCTCTTGACGACCGGGCCGGAGATGCCCAATGCCGCGCAATGCCTGATGTCGGTCGACGGGGCGGCGGTGGACCCTGCGGAATGCGCCCCCCTCGAACGGGTCTGCGTGATCTTCGACGGCAACGATCCCGCCGCCGTCGAAACCGCGCGCGACCAGTGGAAGGCGCTCACCGGCGCCGGCATTCCTGCGCAGTACTGGAGCGAGGAAAGCGGGCGCTGGCAGAAGAAGGCGGAAAGCGGCGGCGCCGGGGGTTGAGGCGCCCCCGGGCATGATCGGTGTCAAGGCGGGGCTCTCAAATCCGCTCTATCCGGCGTAGAGAACGGGAAACCGGAACCTTGGCCACATGACCTTCGACACCTTCCTTTTCGCAATCGGCGCGCTTCTGCTCGCGCCCGGCCCCACCAATACGCTGATTGGGCTTGCCGGCGCGCGCAGCGGGCTCAGCGGTGTTGTCCGCCTGCTGCCGGTGGAGCTTGCCGGCTATCTGACAACGATCCTGCCCCTCGTCTGGCTCGGGCAGGGGCTCATCCAGCAATGGCCTCTGGCGGCGGTCCTCCTGAAACTCGCCGCTGCGGCCTGGGTCATGGTGCTGGCATTCCGCCTCTGGGCCGCATCCGGCAATCCCACCGACAATGCGGTGGTCTCGGCGTGGCGGATCTACGTCACCACGGCGCTGAACCCCAAGGCGCTGGTCTTCGGCCTCGTGCTCCTGCCCGGTGCCTCCGATCCGGCCTTCGCCGCGCGTATCGCCGCCTTCTCGGGCATGGTCGTCGGCGTGGCGATCCTCTGGGGCATGGCCGGAAAACTGGTGCAGGCGGGTGGCGGAAGCGGCCGGTTCAGGCTGATCCAGCGTGTCGCCTCGGTCTGGCTCGCGGTCGTCGCCGTGACGCTGGTTGCGGGCGTCGTCAGCGCCTGAGCGCCAGCCGGTCGCGGCTGACCGTCATCTCGAAGCGGCTGAGATAGCTCATCCCCAGTAGCGATGTGTCCATCTCGCCGCCATTGACCGAGGCGGCGATGTCTTCGTCCACCATCCCTTCAAGATCGAAACGGGCGATGCGGACGGGGGCGGTCGGCACCGCGCCATTGGCGGTCATGGCGGTGCCGAGGAAATTGAGGCTCGCCGGATCGAAACCCGCGCGTTCGGCATCGCGGCCACTCAGGACGATGGTCGAAGCGCCGGTGTCGACGACAAAGCGCACCTCGGCATCGTTCACCCTTGCCGTCACATAGAAATGCCCATCGTCGGAGACGGGAACCTCGATCCCGCCGTCCGTGACCACCGCCTGCGTCGGCCGGACCGCATGGCGGATCGTCGGCCAGAGCCCGGCGATGGCGATGGCGCCCAAAAAGATCAGCCCCCAGATCGCCGCCTGATGCAGCACCTTGCCAAGGTTCTTGCGGCTTTCGACAAGGGCATAGCCGCCGACCACGATCAGCAAAAGGACAAGGTAGACGAAGCGGGGAAAATCGTTCGGGTCCATGGACCTAGAGGAACCCGGTTCCGCGGATGCCGTCCAGCACGAATTGCACGGAAAGTGCTGCCAGCAGCATCCCCAGAAGCCGGGTTATGACGACGATGCCGGTTCTTCCTAGAAGCCGTTCGATGAACCCGGCTGCAAGGAACATCAGGAAGGCCGAGATGATGACGACAACCATCACCAGATGGATGATGAGCGTATGGGCGATCCCGGTCGCGGGGGTGTTGTTGACGAGAAGGATCATCGTGGTGAAGGCGCCGGGGCCGGCCAGAAGCGGCGTGGCGAGCGGAAACACTGACGGGTCGTGATGCGCCTCGGCCTGCTGCCCCTCGCGCCGCTGGGTGCGCCGTTCGAAAAGCATGTCGAGCGCGGTGATGAAGAGGAGAAGCCCGCCCGAGATGCGGAAGGCGGGCATCGAGATGCCGATGGTATTCAGAAGCGTATCGCCAAACAGACCGAAGAGTGTCAGCAGGCCGGCAGCGATCAGGCAGGCGCGGAGGCCGATGGTGGTGCGCTGCGCCTGCGTCATGCCCCGCGTCAGCGCGATGAACAGGGGCACCAGCGCGATGGGGTCGATGATCACGAAAAGCGTGACGAAGGCGGTGAAGTAGAACTGCGGTTCCATCCTGGGCGTCCGTCCCGTTACGCCCTCACTTGGTCGCCAACCCGCCCGCGCAATGCAAGCGATTTCTCGCCTGCCTTGCGCCGCCGTCTTACGCCTCCGCCGCCTCAAGCTTTTCCGCCGCCTTGACCCAAAGGTCCTCGGCGCGGTCGAGGCCTTCCATCACCTCGGCATATTTCTTCTGCCAGACGACGGCCTCTTCCGGGCGCTCGTATAGCTCGGGCTTGGCCAGCTTCGTCGCCAATTGGTCACGCATCCCGTTCAGCTTCGCCAGCCGCTCCTCGCATTTGCGGACCTCGGCGCGGAGCGCCAGCATTGCTTCGCGCGACGGGCGCGGCGCCTTGTCCTTCGGCTTTTCGGCGGGCTTCGCCGGCTCGTCACCGGCCAGAAGCTCGGCCCGGTAGCTTTCGAGGTCCCCCTCATAGGGCGTCACCGCGCCGCCCTTCACCAGCCAGAGCCGGTCGGCGACAAGGCCGAGAAGGTGCATGTCGTGGCTGACGAGGATCACCGCGCCGGAATATTCGGTCAGCGCCGTCACCAAAGCCTCGCGGCTTTCGATGTCGAGGTGGTTCGTCGGTTCGTCGAGGATCAGAAGATGCGGCGCGTCGAGGGTCGCCAGGAGCAGCGAAAGCCGCGCCTTCTGCCCGCCCGAGAGCCGCGCGACAACGGTATCGGCCTGATCGGCGCCCAGCCCAAAGCCCGCGAGCCGCGCCCGCAGCTTCGGCTGGCCCTCATTCGGGCGCAGGCGCTGGATGTGCTGCAAGGGCGTCTCGTCGATATAAAGCTCATCGACCTGATGCTGCGCGAAATAGCCGATCCTCAGCTTCGAGGACCGCACGATCTGGCCGCCCGCCGGGGCAAGCTTCCCGGCGAGCAGCTTCGAGAGCGTCGACTTGCCCTCGCCGTTCTTGCCCAGAAGCGCGATGCGGTCGTCCTGGTCAATGCGAAGGCTGAGGCGCCTCAGCACCGGCGGGCCGTCATAGCCGACGGCGACGCCTTCCATGTTGATGATCGGCGGCGACAGCTGTTCCGGCTCGGGGAAGGTGAAGACGACCTTCTTCGCCTCTTCTGGTGCCAGGATCGGCGACATCTTTTCCAGCATCTTCACCCGGCTCTGCGCCTGCACGGCTTTGGATGCCTTGGCCTTGAAGCGGTCGACGAAGCTTTGCAGATGCTCGCGCCGCGCCGCCTGCTTCTTGGCCTCCGCCGCCTGCACCGCGCGCTGTTCGGCGCGCTGGCGGGCGAACTGGTCGTAAGGCCCGTTCCAGAAGGTCAGCTTGCGGTTCTCCAGATGCAGGATGCCGCCCACGGCGCGGTTCAAGAGGCCCCGATCGTGGCTGATGATGATGACGGTATGCGGGTACTTCGCGAGATAGCTTTCCAGCCAGAGCGCGCCCTCAAGGTCAAGGTAGTTGGTCGGTTCGTCCAGAAGCAGCAGATCGGGCTGGGCGAAAAGCACCCCCGCCAGCGCCACCCGCATCCGCCAACCGCCGGAAAAGTCCGAACAGGGCCGGCGCTGTTCCTCAAGGTCAAAACCAAGCCCCTTGAGGATCGCCGAGGCGCGGCCCTCCGCCGACCATGCATCGATATCGGCCAGCCGGTGCTGGATATCGGCGATCCGGTGCGGATCATGCGCCGTCTCGGCTTCGGCCAGAAGCGATGCCCGCTCCTCATCCGCCGCCAGCACGGTATCGAGAAGCGAGACCGAGGAGGATGGCACCTCCTGCGCTACGCCGCCGATCCGGGTGCGCTGGGGCAGGTGGATCGAACCGCCTTCAAGGGCCAGCTCCCCCCGGATCAACCGGAAGAGCGTGGTCTTGCCCGCGCCATTGGCGCCGACGAGGCCGACCTTGTGGCCGGCGGGGATGGCAGCCGAGGCGCTGTCGAACAGCGGCCGGCCTTCGACCGAATAGGTGATATCGCGGATTCTGAGCATGGCCGCCCTCTAGCAGAGCCTTTGCGGCGCGA
Organism: Rhodobacteraceae bacterium UBA6273; assembly: GCA_002440625.1. GTDB lineage: Bacteria > Pseudomonadota > Alphaproteobacteria > Rhodobacterales > Rhodobacteraceae > Albidovulum. Next base: position 16,037 of record DJUV01000107.1, read on the forward strand.
AAAGCACCCTCCCATTCATCTTGCCGGCAAATACCTCCGCCGGAGGCTTCCGCCGCCACCGCCCGCGACCGCCTTTTCAATCCCGCGCGCCCGTGCTAGCAGGCCCGCGATCCAATCTGCCGGGCGACCGGCCCCGAAACCAACCTGACACAAAGGCACATGACATGGCGATCGAACGCACGCTTTCCATCATCAAACCCGACGCGACCCGCCGCAACCTCACCGGCAAGATCAATGCCAAGTTCGAGGAAGCGGGCCTGCGCATCGTCGCGCAGAAGCGCCTGCACCTCTCGACCGCGCAGGCCGGCAGGTTCTACGAGGTCCACAAGGAGCGCCCCTTCTACGGTGAGCTTGTGGAGTTCATGGCGTCCGAGCCGGTCGTCGTTCAGGTTCTGGAAGGCGAAAGCGCCATCGCGAAGAACCGTGAAGTGATGGGCGCCACCAACCCGGCCAACGCCGACGCGGGCACCATCCGCAAGGAATTCGCCCTCTCGGTCGGTGAAAACTCGGTCCACGGTTCGGATGCGCCGGAAACCGCAGCGGTCGAGATCGCCTATTTCTTCTCGGGTCTCGAGCTGGTCGGCTGAACCGGACCGTCGGCATCGCAAAAGGCCGCCTCTGGGCGGCCTTTTTTCTTTGGCGGCCAAAGTTTTGCCATGCCGAGGCGGTAGGCCGGGTCCCCGAAGGGAGGGGGCTGACATGTCCCTACGCAAGATCACTCTGGCTGTGCTGGCTGCGACGGCGGGCTTGAGCGCCTATGCGCTGCAGCCAGCGCCTGATCTGCGCGCGATGGTCGAGCCTTGCGCGAACTCCGCCTATTCTGCCGCGGCGCGTGTCTTGGCTTGCGAGACTTTGCTTGGCAAGCAAGTTTTCTCCCGCATCCAGCGATACCAGATCACGCAGTGGCAAGCCTATGCGTACTTCGATCAGTCGGACTGGGCAGGCGGGCAGCGCGTCGCGGCGCAGGCCATCGCATTGGAACCGGAACGACCGGGCGGCTATCGCCTCATGGCGCGGACCTTCGCGGCGCGAAAGGAATTCGGGCGCGCCGCGGAATCGCAGCAGATGGCGGTTGACCGCGATCCGGCGGATTACACGGCTTGGGCAAGCCTTCTCATGTATCTGATGGCTTCCGAACAGTTTGGCGAGGCTGAGGCAGTGCTGCAGCGCATGCCCGACTGGGATGAGAGCGACCCCAGCCGACTGTATATGCGGGGGCTTATCCGCTTGCAGGACCGAAACTTTGCCGGGACTGCTGCCGACGCGCGGCAAATTCTTGCAATGAACTCAGGCGACAGTAAAGGCCACTACCTTCGGCGTAAAATCTGCGAAGCCTCGGCCGCTGACTGCTGGACCTTGTCGCCCGACGACGCGGCGGAATGACCGACCAAAGCCCTTCTCAGTCCGTCATCCGGCCCAACAGTCCAAGATCGTTGAGCGCCCGTTCCACATGCGAGGGAAGGGTGCCGGGAGCTGCGGTTGTCTGCGCCTCGGCTTTCAGCGCGTCGAACTTCTTGCGCAGCCCGGCCTTTTCCTTGTCCCGGCAATCGTTCCACGGGCGCCCCTGAAGCCCCATGACCAGCGCGTAATATCCGATGAAATGCGGTCGTGTTCCGGCCCGCATCAGCCTGAGGTAAGCCTCATCCGCGCCAAGCGCGATCACCTCTTCGGCGGAATGCATCCCGGCCCGTGCAAAACCCTCTTCCGAGGCGGGGCCGAGATTTGGAATGTCTGAAACCGGGCGCGGCATGAGGCCTCCTCTCGCGGAGACGACCTTAGGGCCGTGCCACCCGGTGTTGAAGCCTCAGATCGAGGCCCAGTCGCGGAACTGCGTGCCCTGCATCTGTGCGGCGGGCTTCTTCTCGTCGCCGCGGCGTTGCACGGGCTGCTGCTGGCTGCCCTGCTGCTGGACCTGCGCACCCTCGCGCGGTTCTGCCCGTTCCGAACCCATCTGTTTCGGCTGTTCCATCTTCCGTTCCTTCCCCGCGACCCTTCGGGCCGCATACGCACCTTACCTCGGACCATGCTCACTCAACTCGGTGGCTTTGGCGGGGCGCAGATATGGCCGTAGCCAGTCACCGTCAAGGGATTCTGCGGGCAGTTTTCAATCCGCTCAATATTTGGGCATCAGAACTTTGTGATTAGAGCCGTCTCAGCAACAGTCTGGCAAACCTGACTTGCACTAACGGCAAGAGGCGAAACGGGTTGGTGGGAATGCTGCACGCGCTGCAAACGCTGGGGTTGCAGAGTCGTTCAGGCTCAGACCCGGAAGGCGGCGGCAAAGGGCTCGGGCAGAGAAAATTCCGCCAAAGCTCGCGTTCGCGCCCCGGCTGACATCTTGCGCGCGGTCTTGGCAACGATGCGTTCAAGCTCCTCGGGTGACCGGCCTTCGGCGAAAGGACTGAAGTACCAGCGCAGGAACACAAAGCAGATCACATCCTCAAGCGCCTGCACTTCGGCGTCGCGCTTGATGCCTTCCTTCCTCAGCATCCGGCCCACCTCGGCAATGCTCTCACCGTCATACCCGGCCCTTGCCATGATCTCGCCCACGCGGCGGGCATGGAAGGCGCCGAGGTCGCGCCGCCAGGTCAGATAGCCTTCGCGCCCCTCGGGGTAGCTTGATCGCGGGCTGGTCCAGCGTTCGATATGCTGGCCGCGCGCCGCGATCTTGAGAATGTCGGAGGCATCGGGGAAAAGCCGCGCCAGTTCCTCGCTCATCCGCTGGCCGTAGAGAAGCACAGCGGGCGCGCCTTCGCTCAGATCCGGGTCGGCGGCATTGGCGGCGTCGATGGCGGCAATGGTTTCGGCAAGTCTGGTCATGGCGTCTTCTCGTGGTTTCTAAGGTCGGCGATGCGGGCAAGGGTTTCGCGCACCAGAGCTGTGGCCGTGGCGGTATCCGCCGTCTCGGCATAGCACCTGAGTTCCGGTGCGTTGCCAGAGGGGCGCAGATGCAGGATTGCGCCGTCGCTGAAGGTCATGCGCAACCCCTCGGTCAGGTCGATGAGCGTTTCCCGCCGCCCAGCGAAGAAATTGGCCCGCGCTGCGGCATCACGGGTCAGCCGGGCGACGAAGGCCTGCGACCATTCCATCGGCACCTCCTCCAGCCGGTCCGAGGCGGTGACGCGGGCGGGCAGGGTCGCGACGAGATCGGTGAGGGAGAGGCCCCTTGCCGCCGCCGTGGCCAGCGTCGCGATGATCGGCAGGAAGGCGTCGCGCGTCATGAGGGGGGCGATTGGGCCGGATGACCCCGCCGCCGCGAATCCCAGAAGAAAGCCACCGTTGGCCTCGAAGCCTGCGACCCTTGCGCCGGGGGTTGCCATCCGCGCCTCCATCGCCGCGATGACATAGGGCGAGCCGATGCGGGTGCGCTCGGTGGCGGCGAATAGGCCTGACGCCTCGATCAGCGTGTTCGATGAGACCGGCGTGACGACCGTGTCGGCGCCAAGGGCCGCAGCCGTCAGCGTGCCGATGACATCGCCGGGAATGACCCGACCTGCCGCATCGGTCACGAGCGGGCGGTCGGCGTCGCCGTCCAGCGAGACGATGGCGTCGAAGGTGCCGTCTGCCGCCCAAGCGGCGAGCATCCGCCGGGTGTCGTCGCTGACGGCCTCGGTATCGACCGGAACGAAGGTGTCCGAACGCCCGAGCGGCGTGACCTTGGCGCCGAGCGCCGTGAGAACCTCGGCCAGAAGGTCGCGCGCGACGGAGCTGTGCTGATAGACGCCGATGCGCAGGCCTTTCAACGCGCCGGCATAGGCGTCGGTGTATCGGCGGGCATAGGCGGCGCGGGCGGCGGTCGCAATTTCCGGCGTGGCTTTGGCCGCGGGCGTCGCTTCGGAGAATCCGGCGACGATGGCAGCCTCGTCCGCCTTAGTGATCTCGCCCAAGGCTGAGTAGAACTTCAACCCGTTGCGGTCGGCGGGGATGTGGCTGCCCGTCACCATGACCGAGGGCGCACTCGCCGCCATCGCGGCGAGCGCCAGCGCCGGGGTCGGCACTTCGCCGCAATCGGCAACGCGAAGGCAAAGCTCGGCGGCGGTATCGGCGACGGTTGCCGCGATGCGGGCCGATGAGGGCCTGAGGTCGCGGGCGATCATCAGGCGCCCGTCATGCGGCACCGCGTGAAGGAAAGCCCGCACATAGCCCGCGCAGAGCGGGTCGGTTAGTTCCGTCACCAGCCCGCGCAGGCCGCTGGTCCCGAATTTCGGCGCCATCCGTTCACCGTGCTTTCAGAGGGTTAGGGCCTCAGTTCTGACATGCTCCGCCGGGAAGTATAGGGGGATATGCGGTGAATCGCACTCCCTGCCGGTTTTCCCCTCTGCGGCGGCCGGTCCGGCAAGGACCGCAAGGTTCTGCGCAAGGGCACAGGAACTGGATCGAGCCTAAAGCGAAAATCGGCCGAGAAACGACCATTGTTTCCAAAAAGCCGCAACCCAGCGCCGCTCGCCGGTCAGAGGTCGCGCCGCACGACCTGAGATTGTATGGTTCACCGCAAAGCCCTTGCAGATTGCCCGCATTCAGGACGTTTCCCGATGATCGCAAAGCCCGTTTCGTTCATGGTGCCGGATATGCGCCCGGTGGTTCCTGCCTGTAAAAGGCGACAGACCCCGGAATGCGCGACAGGTGGAGTGGCGAGATGAGCGACAAGATCCTCCCGGTGATCCTTTGCGGCGGGACCGGCACCCGGCTCTGGCCGGTATCGCGCGAGGGTATGGCCAAGCAGCTTCTGCCGATCATCGGTGATGAGACGATGCTCCAGATGACGCTCCGCCGGGTCGAGTCCGAGGGCTTTGCCGCGCCGATGGTGATCGGCGCCCATGCCGTTCGCTTCACAATCCGCGACCAGGTCGAGGCGGTGGCGCCGAAGGCGCGCGTGGTGATCGAGCCTGAGCGGCGCGACACCATGGCGGCGGTCCTTCTGGCGGCGGCGATTGCGGCGAAGGACGATCCCGATACGCTGATTGCTGTCATGCCCTCGGACCACCTGATCCGCGACGCCGGCGCCTTTCAGGCCGCGATCCGCACCGCCGCCGGATCGGTACGCACCTCGGGCATTGCCGTCGTCGGAGTCCAGCCCACCGGACCGGCGACGGGATACGGTTACATCAAGCCGGGGGCCGCGGCGAAGGACGGCACCTCGGCGGTCGAGCGGTTCGTCGAGAAGCCGGACGAGGCGCGGGCGGCGGCGCTGATTGCGGAAGGATGCCTCTGGAATGCGGGCATGTTTTCGTTCCGCGCCGGCTGGCTGATCGCGGCGATGGGCGCGATGGAGCCGGAGGCGGTCGAACTTGTCACGAAGGCGGTGGCCGCGATGAAACAGGACCTCGGCATGTGGGTGCCGGGGGCAGACTTCGGCAAGGTCCGCGCGACCTCCTTTGACCACGGCTTCATGGAAAAGACCCGCGAGGCGCGGGTCGCGCCGGGCAATTTCCGCTGGTCGGATGTCGGCGACTGGGATGCGGTCTGGGCGGAGTCCGGCAAGGATGAAGCGGGCAACGCGATCCGGGGCGATGGCTTCGCCTATGCGGCGAAAGACAATCTCATCCATTCCGAGGGTCGCCTCGTCTGCGCCGTAGGCGTCGAGGGGCTGGCGATCATCGAGACTCCGGACGCCATTATGGTGGCGCCGCGCGCAAAGGCGCAGGAGGTCAAGGGGCTTGTCGGCGCGCTGAAAGGCGCCAGCCGGCCTGAGGCGGTCGAGCATATCCGCAATCACCGGCCCTGGGGCTGGTACCAGACGATGGATCTTGGCGAACGCCACCGGGTGAAGCGCATCGTGGTGAAACCCGGCGCGAAGCTGAGCTTGCAAAAGCACCATCACCGCGCCGAGCACTGGGTCGTCGTGCGCGGCACGGCGGAAGTGACCTGCGACGGCAAGGTGACGATCCTGCACGAGAACGAAAGCGTCTACCTCCCCATCGGCTCGGTCCACCGGCTCGCCAATCCCGGCCGCATCCCGGTCGAGATCATCGAGGTGCAGACCGGGACCTATCTTGAGGAAGATGATATCATAAGGCTTGAGGATCAGTTCGGGCGCTGACCGGCGCCCGCCCAATTGAACGGCGAATTTCGATAAGGACTTTGGCCGCGCGGGCGGCACAGGATGACAAAGGAGCAAGACATGGGTGTTGGACATAATATCGAGGCCGAGAATGCCGGCTGGAGTTTCGCGGGCAAGACCTCGGAGACCTTCGTGGAGCATATCAAGCAATCGGTGCCGCTTTACGCCGAGGGGCATGAGATGGTCTGCCAGCTCAGCGATTTCTTCGTCTCCGACAACAGCGTGTGTTACGAGATCGGCACCTCCACCGGCGAATTGCTGAAGAAACTCGCGGTTCACAACAAGACCAAGCCCGGCGCGCGCTGGATCGGCATCGACCCGGTGGCGGAGATGGTGGAGACCGCAAAGCAGCACTGCGCCGACGTCAAGAACATCCAGCTTCTGCACGACGATGCGCGGCTTTTCGACTATGAACCAGCCGACATGATCGTGTCCTATTACACGATCCAGTTCATCCCGCCGCGCGACCGCCAGCAGTTGATCGACCGCATCTACCAGTCGCTGAACTGGGGCGGGGCCTTTGTCATGTTCGAAAAGGTCCGCGCGCCGGATGCGCGGTTCCAGGACATCATCACGCAGCTTTACGCCGATTTCAAACTGCGCAACGGGTTCGACTGCGAAGAGATCGTGATGAAGACCCGCAGCCTGAAGGGCATCCTTGAACCCTTCTCCACCCAGGGCAATATCGACCTGATGAAGCGCGCGGGCTTTGTCGATATCA
>DJUV01000034.1 GCA_002440625.1 Rhodobacteraceae bacterium UBA6273
GGTCGCTTTGGGCGACCGGGCGGTGGAGAGGTTGCACCGAGTAAAGAGGTGCGCGCTCTTCCACCCGTCCTGCCAGAACGCTCCCCCTCCCACCTTCGTCGCACCACCCCAAACCCCAACCGCCCCTTGCCCTCGGCCTTTCGCGCGCATAAGAAGCGCGCGATTTGACCTTGCGGGCGCCAGGAGGGCCGGAATGCCGCTTCTCGTGATGAAATTCGGCGGAACCTCGGTGGCTGACCTCGGCCGCATCAAGAACGCCGCCGAGAAGGTCAAGCGCGAGGTCGCGCGCGGCTATGACGTCATCGTCATCGTCAGCGCCATGTCCGGCAAGACCAACGAGCTTGTCGGCTGGGTCGAACAGACCTCTCCGCTCTATGACGCCCGCGAATATGATGCCGTCGTCGCCTCGGGCGAAAACATCACCGCCGGCCTCATGGCGCTGACGCTTCAGGAAATGGACGTGCCGGCGCGGTCCTGGCAGGGCTGGCAGGTGCCGATCAACACCACCTCGCAGCACGCCGCCGCGCGCTTCATGTCGATCCCGCGCGACAACCTCGACGCGAAATTCGCCGAGGGCTTCAAGGTCGCCGTTGTGGCCGGCTTTCAGGGCCTGAGCCATGAGGGCCGCGTTACCACCCTTGGCCGCGGCGGATCGGACACCACCGCCGTCGCCTTCGCCGCCGCCTTCGCCGCCGAACGCTGCGACATCTACACCGATGTCGACGGCATCTACACCACCGACCCGCGCATCAGCACCAAGGCCCGCAAGCTTGACAGGATCGCCTTCGAGGAGATGCTGGAACTTGCCTCGCTTGGCGCCAAGGTACTGCAGACGCGCTCGGTCGAGCTTGCGATGCGCTACAAGGTGCGCCTGCGCGTGCTGTCCTCGTTCGAGGATACCGATGACAACTCCGGAACCCTGGTCTGCGACGAGGATGAAATCATGGAATCGAAAGTCGTTTCTGGCGTCGCCTATTCCCGCGACGAAGCCAAGCTTACCCTCGTCACGGTCGAGGACCGGCCCGGCGTCGCTTCGGCGATCTTCGGGCCCTTGTCCGAGGCCGGTGTCAACGTGGACATGATCGTCCAGAACATTTCGGAAAAGGACTATGACGAGGCCCACCCGGGTGCTGTCACCGACATGACCTTTTCCTGCCCGGTCAATCAGGTAGCCCGCGCCAAGAAGGCGATGGAAGATGCCCGCGCCGCCGGCAAGATCAAGTACGAGGACCTCGTCGTCGATACCGATGTCGCCAAGATCTCGGTCGTCGGCATCGGCATGCGGTCCCATGCCGGGGTCGCCGCGCGGATGTTTGAGGCGCTTGCCAAGGAAAACGTCAACATCAAGGTCATCGCAACCTCCGAGATCAAGATTTCGGTGCTGATCGACCGGAAATATATGGAACTCGCCGTGCAGGCGCTCCATGATGCCTTCGAATTGGAGAAGGTGGCCTGATTTCGGCCCCACGGGGGGTAATGCCCGAACGAAGTGAAAGCGAAAGTCGCAAGCTTCTCAGGCGCTTGCGTGACACTCTTGCGGAACCGGGCGCGGGGCAAGAGCGGCTTGATCGTATCACCCATCTGATCGCGGATTCGATGCAGACCCAGGTCTGTTCGATTTATCTCTTCCGTGACGACGACACGCTTGAGCTTTGCGCGACCGAAGGCCTGAAGAAGGAATCCGTCCACAAGACCCGGATGCGCCTTGGCGAGGGTCTGGTCGGCCGGGTGGCGAAATCCTCGACCCCGATCAACACCGGCAATGCGCCTGCCGAAAAGGGCTTTCGCTACATGCCGGAGACGGGGGAAGAGATCTATTCCTCCTTCCTCGGCGTGCCGATCCAGCGCCTGGGCGAAAAACTGGGCGTTCTTGTCGTCCAGTCGAAGGACGCGCGGCAGTTTTCCGATGATGAGGTCTATGCCATCGAGGTCGTGGCGATGGTGCTGGCCGAGATGACCGAGCTTGGCGCCTTCGTCGGCGAGGGCGAGGCCTTGAGCGCGCTTCATACCCATCCGGCGATGTTCCGGGGTACCACAGGGCAGGAAGGCACGGCGGAGGGCCATGTCTGGCTGCATGAGCCGCGCGTCGTCATCACCAACCCGGTCGGCGACGATCCCGACGTGGAGCGCAAGCGCCTCAACGAAGCGGTCAGCCAGCTCAGGGTGTCGGTCGACGACATGATCTCGCTTGCCGACGGTCAGGGGGCGGAGCAGCGCGAGGTGCTTGAGGCTTACCGCATGTTCGCCCATTCGCGCGGCTGGATCCGGCGCATGGAGGAGGACATTGGCCGCGGCCTTTCCGCCGAGGCGGCGGTGGAAAAGGAACAGTCGACGGCGCGGGCAAGGCTTGAAACCGTGCCCGACGCCTATCTGCGCGACCGGCTCCATGACCTTGACGACCTTTCGAACCGGCTGCTGCGCCGGCTGACCGGACAGGGCACCGACACCGGCGCCGAGATGCCGCAGGACCCGATCCTGGTCGCCCGCAACATCGGCCCGGCGGAGCTTCTGGACTATGGCCGGCGGCTGAAGGGCGTGGTGCTGGAGGAAGGCTCCGTCGGTTCGCACGCCGCCGTGGTGGCCCGCGCGCTGGCGATTCCCTTGGTGATCCACGCCGAACGCATCACCACCGAGGCGCTGAACGGCGATGCGATCCTTGTCGATGGCGATCAGGGCATCGTGCATCTGCGCCCCGAGGAAACCGTCTCTGCCGCCTTCCGCGACAAGATCGCCATGCAGGCCGCCGCGCAAAGCCGCTACGCGAGCCTGCGCGACCTGCCGGCGACAGCGCTTTGCGGCACCACGATCGCGCTTCACATGAATGCCGGGCTGATGGCCGACCTGCCCTCGCTCGTCGGGTCGGGCGCCGAGGGGGTCGGGCTTTTCCGCACCGAGTTGCAGTTCCTGATCCGCAACCATGTGCCGAAGCGGTCCGAGCTCGCCTCAATCTATTCCGGCGTTCTCGATGCCGCGAAGGGCAAGCGCGTCGCCTTCCGCACGCTCGACATCGGATCGGACAAGGTGCTGCCCTACATGAAACGGGTGGAAGAGCCGAACCCGGCGATGGGCTGGCGCGCGATCCGCGTCGGCCTCGACAAGCCGGGGGTGATGCGGATGCAGTTGCAGGCGCTTCTGCGCGCCGCAAACGGCCGGTCGCTGACCCTGATGTTCCCCTTCATCACCGAGTATTCCGAGTTCCGTGTGGCCCGGCAGATGGTTCTCGACGAGGTCGAGCGCGAGAAGCGGCTGGGTCATGTCCTGCCGTCGGCGCTGGAAATCGGGGCGATGCTGGAAACGCCGTCGCTGGCCTATGCTCCGGATGCCTTCTTCCGCGCCGTCGATTTCATCTCCATCGGCGGCAATGACCTGAAGCAATTCTTCTTCGCCGCCGACCGCGAGAATGAACAGGTCCGGCGGCGCTATGACGTGCTGAACGGCAGCTTCCTGCGCTTCATCCAGCACATCGTCGGGCGCTGCGCTGAGAATGGCACGCCGCTGTCGTTCTGCGGCGAGGATGCGGGACGCCCGGTGGAGGCGATCTGCCTTGCAGCCCTTGGCCTGCGCACGCTGTCGATGCGGCCAGCCTCCATCGGTCCGGTCAAGCACCTGATCCGGCGCATCGACCTGACCGCATTGCGCGCGCTGATTGAGGCGGAATGCCAGGCCGATCATGCCAATGTGCGACCGGCGGTGATGGACTGGCTGGCGACGCAGGACGTCTGAGAACGCTCAGTTCAACCCGATCGAATTGGCTTCGGCACGGAACTGCGCCTCAACCGCTGCGGCGTCATGCCGGTCGGCAAGCCGTTCCAGCGCGAAGCGGACATGGGCCATCTCGCGGAAATAGGCGAGAAAGGCGAGGTTGAGGCCGGCGCCGGCTGCCGCGCCAATGACCGGCACCGCCTGACTGGCGAGCTTGCGGCCAAGAAGGGCCGCGACGGCGGGGGCGATGCGCCGGATCACCGCCTGCACGGCACCGCTGTTGACGGCGAGGCGGGAGCCGATGAAGCCGCTGTTGACGCCGTCATCGGCGGCAAAGGGGCCGCCGGCGCCGAAAACCTCAAGGCAGATCAGCCGGGCCTTGTCCGACTTCGGGTCAAAGCCGTATTCCGCGCCGATCTTCTGCATGGCGCCGAAGAAAAGCGCGACCGTAGCGGGAAGTTCGACCGCCGCCGTGGCGAGCCCGCCGAAACCGCCGAGCGCGCCGCCGGTGGCCACGGCAAGGCGGTGCCCCCAGTCGCCGGTTTCGGGCACGACCTTCAGTGATCCGACCGCCCCGGCGGCGCGGTAGGCGCCGCTCAATAGCCCCTCGGTGCCGCCGTCAAGCACGCTGCGCACCTTCGGCGGCAGCGCCGACAATTGCGTCTCCATCCCGCCGCCGAGCTTGTTGAAGGCGCGGATCAGGGGGCCATTCGCGCTTTTGGCGCGGCGGGCAAGTCTCGCGATCTCGATCAGCGCCTCGGCTGGCAGTTGGGCATCGTCGGCGCCGGGTCGGGTGCGTTCATCCATCATGACAGAAAGATATGGACCGCAGCCCCCCGCTTCAATCCGCCTTCAGGCGGGAGTTTCGGTATCTTTTTCCACCTGCCCGCGCACACCGTCCCACGCCCCCGGCCGCAAAGCGGCGGCGAGAACCCGGTCGGGGTTGGTCGGCGGCGGCATCACCACGTCGTCGATCCTCTTGAAGCCGAAGCGGCGGTAGTAGGGCGCGTCACCGACGAGAAGCACCCGTTCCCAGCCCAGCCGCGCCGCCTCGGCCAGGCTTTCATGGATGAGAAGCCCGCCCAGGCCCTCGCCCTGACGGGTCGGGTGGACGGCGACCGGGCCGAGAAGCAGCACCGGGCGCCCCGCGACGCGGACCGGCCAGTAGCGGATCACCGCGGCGAGGATGCCGTCGCCGTCGCGGAGCACCAGACAAAGCTCGGGCACCTTGGCGACGCCGTCGCGCAGGCGGTAGGAGGAAAGCGCCGTGCGCCCCGGCGCGAAGCAGAGGTCGTAAAGCGCCTCCACCTCCCACCAGTCGGCCTCGGTTTCCTCCTCCAGCCTGTACAAGGGCGCCTCTCTTCCCGAATCTGCTGGAAATCGGCCCTAACATGCGGGCAGGATCGGTTCAAACCGAATGAGGCCAAGATGTTCTACAGACCCGAGGACGGCCATGGCCTGCCGCACAATCCCTTCACCGCGATCATCACGCCGCGTCCGATCGGCTGGATCTCGACCCGGGGGACGGCAGGCGACAACCTCGCCCCCTATTCCTTTTTCAACGGTGTGGCCTATGCGCCGCCGCAGGTGATGTTCGCCTCCACGGGCCGCAAGGACAGCGTGAGGAATGTCCGCGAAAGCGCTGTCTTTGCGGTGAATATCGTCGAATACGCGGCGCGGGAGGCGATGAACCTCACCTCCGACACCTATCCGCAAGAGGTTGACGAATTCGAACATGCGGGCGTCGCCAAGGCCGAATGCGGCACCATCGACTGCCCCCGCGTCGCCAACGCGCCCGCCAGCTTCGAATGCCGGATGACCGAGATCGTGACGCTGAAGGGCGATGGCAACTTCCTGATCATCGGCGAAGTGACCGGCGTCCACCTGCGCGACGATTGCGTGGTCAACGGGCGCTTCGACGTCACCCGTTTCCAGCCGATCGCGCGCAGCGGCTACCGCGACTATGCCGTGGTGCGCGAGGTGTTCGAGATGATCCGCCCGGATGGCGGCTAACCGTCTGGTTTTTATGGGATTTTCCTGGAGCGGGTAGCGGGAATCGAACCCGCGCCTGGAGCTTGGAAGGCTCTCATGATACCATTTCACCATACCCGCCCGGGGTGCGGCATGTGCTACGCCAAGCGGCCTTCAAGGTCAAGGCGCAGGGCTCAGGCAACAATGCAGCGCCCGCGCCCGGCGCGTTTGGCGGCGTAAAGGGCGCTGTCGGCCTCGGCCAGCAGAGCATCAGCATCCGGGACCGGATCGCGCCGCGACAGGACCGCCCCGATGCTCGCCGACACGCGCGCCTCGTCGCTCGGGGCGGCGGCGAAGTCTTCGATACGCGCGATGATCCGGTCCGCCAGCTTCTGGACGATCTGCGCCTCTCTCACGCCGGCGACGAGGACCACGAATTCGTCGCCACCGATGCGCGCGGTAAGGTCCTGCGCCCTCAGCTCGGCGCGGATGCAGCCGGCGACACCGCTTAATATCTCATCACCGGCGGCATGGCCGTAGGTGT
>DJUV01000030.1 GCA_002440625.1 Rhodobacteraceae bacterium UBA6273
GCGGTGACGAGGATCAGCTTGCCATCCGGCTTGCCTTCGAGCGAGCGGATGAAGTCCTGACCAACCTTCGCCTTGTCATGGCCATAGGGCAGAAGATGCTCCGCCGGAATGCCCAGCTTCTTGCCGATCTCGAGGATCGGCTTTTTCTTCGCTTCGCGCGCGATTTCGATGTCGGTCTTGAACGCCATGTCTGCCAAATCTCCCTGCAACCGATTTTTCGGCCGTCAGAATGGGTGATAACGGCAATGCCCCCCGGCACAAGGCTGATTTCCGACCTTTCCGCGGGCGGAATCGCCAGACCGCGTTTCCCATCGGAAATGGCCGCAGCGAAATGGCACGGGGGTATGTCTCGAGGTCAGAGGTTCCCCGCCCAGGCGGGCTGATCGGGGACGAACAGGCGCAGGCGCTCGCCGAGCGACAGCGTGCCTTCCCGCTCCACCCAGGCGACGACACCGCGCCTGCCGGCAGCAGCGGGCTTGAACGCTTTGCCGAAGCCGGGATGCGCCGCCTCGATCTCCCGCGAGGGGAGCGTGCAGGGCCGGTTTTCCATGTCGATGGTCAGGGTCGCGCCGCCCTCGGCCTGAAGCCGCGAGGATGGCGGAACATGGCTGAAATCGGCGATCCCCTCAAGCACGACCGACAGGCCGAGGTATTCGGGCGCGAGACGCTCAAGGCCCATTTCCGCGGCGATGGAACGCAGATCCTCGGCCGAGGCGATGGCCAGTTGCCTTGTGTTGCGGATCTTCGTGTCGCGCGGATAAAGCGCCATGACCCGCGAACAGGACGGCCGTGTCAGGCCGGAATGCGCCTCTCCCTCGGCGCCCTCAAGGGTCAGGGTCAGGCTTTCGGCAGCAAGAGAGGCGATTCCCTCCTGGGTGCCGGTGACGCGGCCAAGCCAGGTGACAGTCGCGTAGTGATCGGTGGCAATCAGGGCCGGCATCCAATGTCCTTGCTGGTCAGACGGTCAGGGTAAAGAACAGGCGGCGGAAGGGGAAAAGCACCGATCCGTCGGCTTCGGCCGGATAGGCCGCCGCCAGTGCCTGTTCATAGCGTTGCAGGAAGGCTTCCGTCTCGGTCCGGCTCATCTGGTCGAGATAGGGGCGCATCACCGTGGATTCGGTGAAGCGGCGGACCGGATGGCCGGCACCCGCAGTCTCTAGCCGCTGCACATAGTCGGTTTCCCAGACCTCGACGCCGCCCAAAGGGGAGAGCATCCGGTGATACTCGACCGGCGTGGATACCGGCGCGGTCCAGTCGCCAAGGGCAAAACGGTCGGGATACATCTCGGCGGCGAAGTCACGGAGGAACCGATGCGAGGGCGCGCCGTATTGGCGGGGCATCTGGACGGCAAGTGTGCCACCGGGTGCCAGAAACCCCGCGAGGCGCGGGAAAAGCGCGTCATGGCCAGAGAGCCAGTGCAGCGCCGCGTTCGAGAAGATCAGGGCCTGCTTTTCCGCGGGCACCCATTCCGCGGCATCGGCCTCGATCAGCCGGTCGTAGCAATGCTTGCCGCGCGCAGCCTCGATCATGTTGGGCGAGGAATCGAGCCCGGCAATCAGCCGCTCGGGCGAAAACCGGTCTGCCAGCGCCGGGCCGGCGGCGCCATTGCCGCAACCGAGATCGACGACCGCCCCAGTTGGCAGGTCGCCGACACGCGCCAGAAGATCAAGCGCCGGGCGCAGCCTCAGGTCACGGAAGCGGGCATAGGTTTCGGGGTTCCAGTCGCTCTGCCGGGCCAAGGGCGGCACTCCTTCAAACCGCAAACGGGACGCGCCATCGGCGCATCCCGCAATCGCTTCGTCCGTTCAACTCCGCCTCAGGCAGAGGGTTCCGGCTCAAGCCCACCCTTCGAGGCGCGCGGCTTCTTGGTCTTCGGCATGGCGGTCACGGCCGGAACCGCGCTGCCCTTGTCGGAACTGTCATCCTCATCCGTGCCGCTTTTCGGCGGCTCGCCACGGATCACCCGCATCATGTCCTCGCCGGTCAGCGTCTCGTACTCGAGAAGTCCCTGGGCAAGGTTCTCCATCTCCTGCCAGTTTTCCTTGAGGATGGTCTTGGCCCGCTCAAAGGCCTCATCCACCAGCTGGCGCACTTCCTGATCGATGATCTCGCGGCTCTCGTCCGAGGCGTTGAACTGCGACTGCGAGCCGAGGAAGCTTTCCTGGGTCGAGGTGTAGTTGATGTTGCCAAGCTTGTCGGACATGCCCCACTGGCTGACCATTGCGGTCGCAAGCCGCGTCACCATCTGGATGTCGCTATAGGCACCGTTCGTCACGTTCTCCGGCCCGAAGACCAGTTCCTCCGCTGCCTTGCCGCCCATCGTGGACGCGAGCCGCGACAGCGCGGATTCGCGGGTCATCGACAGCTTGTCACGTTCAGGCAGATAGAAGGTGACGCCCAGCGCACGACCGCGCGGAATGATCGTGACCTTGTGAACCGGATCATGCTGCGGCACATGGATGCCGACGATGGCATGGCCCGCCTCGTGATAGGCGGTCAGCTTCTTTTCCTCTTCGGTCATGACCATCGACCGGCGTTCCGGCCCCATCATCACCTTGTCCTTCGCCTTCTCGAAATCGTCGAGCGTGACGAAGCGGCGACCGACGCGGGCGGCAAGCAGCGCCGCCTCGTTGACAAGGTTGGCGAGGTCGGCGCCCGAAAAGCCCGGCGTGCCGCGCGCGATGATGCGGAGGTCAACGTCGGGACCAAGCGGCACCTTGCGGGCATGGACCGACAGGATCTTCTCCCGCCCCTTGATGTCGGGGTTCGGCACCTGCACCTGACGGTCGAA
>DJUV01000205.1 GCA_002440625.1 Rhodobacteraceae bacterium UBA6273
GCGGGGCAGGTTTCGTCGGACATGTAGTCGTGGACCTTGATCTCACCCGAGATGATCTTGGCCTTGGCCTCATCAACCTTGGCCTTCATCTCATCGGTGACGAGCGCCTTGTTGTTGTCGTCAAGCGCATAGTCCACGCCGCCGGCCTTGAGGTCCATCACCACGACGCCGGTCTTGAGGTCGGTGCCTTCCTTGAAGGCCTCATAGACGGCATTGTCGACCCGCTTCATCATCGAGGTCAGGACCTGACCCGGATGGAGGTGGTTCTGGTTCGAATCGACGCCGATCGAAAGGATGCCTTCGTCAGCTGCGGCCTGAAGCACGCCGATCCCGGTGCCGCCCGCAGCGGCATAGATCACGTCGGCGCCTTGGGCTTTCTGCGCCTTGGCAAGTTCCGCGCCCTTCACCGGGTCATTCCAGGCGGCGGGGGTGGTGCCGGTCATGTTGGCGACGATCTTGGCATCGGGATTGACCGCCTTCACGCCTTCGGCATAGCCGCAGGCGAATTTGCGGATCAGCGGGATATCCATGCCGCCGATAAAGCCGACCGTGCCGGTTTTCGACGCCATCGCAGCCATCATGCCGGTGAGGTAGGAACCCTGTTCTTCGGTGAAGACCACGGATTTTACGTTCGGCTGGTCAACCACCATGTCGATGATCGCGAACTTGGTGTCCGGGAAGTCCGGGGCGACCTTGTTCAGCACATCGCCGAAGGCAAAGCCGGTCATGACGACGGGGTTGGCGCCCGCCTCGGCCAGCCGGCGCAGCGCCTGTTCGCGCTGGGCTTCGGACTGCATCTCAAGCTCCTTGTAGGAGCCGCCGGTTTCCGCCTTCCACTTTTCGGCGCCGCCGAAAGCGGCCTCGTTGAAGCTCTTGTCGAACTTGCCGCCGAGGTCATAGATGATCGCCGGATCGGCAAGGGCCATGCCGGAGGAAAGCGCAAGCGTCGCGGCCGCGCCGAGGAATTTCTGCATGAGGGTCATGGATCGCTCCCAATTGGTGTCCGTGGACATCCGCGTCTTTGGGCCAATTGCCCGGTACGCGCGGATTGGCACCGATTAGGGCGAATGCAATGTGAGCGGTCAATAGCAATCTGCCCGGACGCAGGGGCAGGTTTGACCTTTTGGTCAGCTATCGCACGAAACCGCCTGAATCGGTCGGCGCATGACGATGGCGTCGAGTGCTTCGCCGGGGGCATCGCGGTAGTAGCCGCGCCGCCGACCGGCTTCCGTGAAGCCGTTGCGGCGGTAGAGGGCAAGGGCCGGGGCATTGCCGGCGGCAACTTCAAGGAAGGCCGTGGCGGCGCCAAGGCGGGCCGATTCCGTCAGGAATGCCGCCAAGAGCCGCGCGCCGATGCCCTGCCGGCGGCGGTCTGGTGCGACGGCGAGGGTCAGAAGCTCGGCCTCGTCCGCGATGGCGCGGCCGATGAGGAAGCCTTGAGGCTCGGTCAGAAGGAAGGCGCCCTTGCCGGAGAGAATCGCCGCGATCTCGTCAGCGCTCCAGGGGCGGGGGTTCCGGAAGCTCGCCGCATGGATCTCGGCGAGTGCGGCGGGGTCCTGGGCCGCTGTCACGGCAGGATCACCGGGGCTGCATCGCGCATCGGTGCTGCGTCAGCGGGGCGGACGTAATGCGGCGCGGGGCGGGGGAGCGGGGCGGTCGCCCCGGCAAGGCGCCGGGCGGCGATTTCGGCGATCAGGCTGCCGGTGCCGGGGTCGTAGGGGGCGGACTCGTCGGGTCCGGCCTCGATCAGGTCGGGTGCTGCAACAGGGGCACCGCCCTCGAAGCGCTGGATGTAGGCCTGTCCACGCGGGGCGGGCAGGGTGATGAGAAGCGGGCCATCCCCCCGGCCATGCGCCTGAAGTTCGAAGGACGACACGCCGATGGCGGGGACGCCAAGCCCGAGCGCCAGCCCGCGCGCGGCGCTGACGGCAATGCGGATGCCGGTGAAATTCCCCGGCCCGGTGCCAACGCCGATGGCACCAAGATCGCGCCAGCCGAGGCCGGCCTCGGTCAGAAGTTCCTCGAGCATCGGCATCAGCCGTTCGGCCTGACCGCGCTGCATCTCCTCATAGCGTGACGGCATCTTGCGACCCGCCCAAAACAGACCGGCCGCGCAATGCGCGGCCGATGTGTCGAAACCAAGGATCGGTGCCTCAGGCCGCAACGGGGCGGACCTCAAGCACTTCGGGGATGTAATGGCGCAGAAGGTTCTCGATCCCCATCTTCAGGGTCAGCGTGGACGACGGGCAGCCGGCGCAGGCGCCCTGCATGTGCAGGTAGACCACGCCCCGGTCAAAGCCGTGGAAGGTGATGTCGCCGCCATCCTGTGCGACTGCAGGACGCACCCGCGTATCCAGCAGTTCCTTGATCTGGCGGACGATATCCTCGTCCGGGCCGTCATGGCTGGCATGGCCCGAGGCCGCCTGTTCGCCCTCGATCACCGGGGCGCCGGACTGGAAATGCTCCATGACCGCGCCAAGGATCGCCGGTTTGACATGTTCCCACAGGATGCTGTCGGCCTTGGTCACCGTCACGAAATCGGTGCCGAGGAACACGCCCGTCACCCCGTCGACGGCGAAGATGCGCCGGGCGAGCGGGGATTTCGCGGCCGTCTCGGGGCTGGTGAAATCCGCGGTCCCGGCGTCGAGCACGGTCTGGCCCGGCAGGAATTTCAGCGTCGCGGGGTTCGGCGTGGATTCGGTCTGGATGAACATGCTGGTCTCCGACTGTTCCAGTCGGATATGCGCCCGCTGCCTGCCCAAGTCAAGTTTGGAACTGTTCTAAATGCTCGCCTCGCGGTCAGGTGATCGCTTCCAGCCGCTCTTTCGACATTTCGCCGGGCACGATGGTGATCGGGATCGGCAGCGACCCCGAGGTCCGCGACAGTTGGGTGACAAGGGGGCCGGGGCCGGATTTCTCGGTGCCAGCGCCAAGGACCAGGACGCCGATCTCTGTGTCCTCGCGGATCTGGGACAGGATTTCATTCACCGGCTCGCCCTCGCGGATCACAAGCTCGGGTTCGATGCCCTGACGGTCGCGCATCCACTTGGCGAAAACCTCGTAATGGGCCTGGATGCGTTCGCGCGCCTCCTGCCGCATGATGTCGGCGACGCCGATCCAGTGCTGGAACTCCTCGGGCGGAATGACGGAAAGGATCTGCACCCCGGCGCCGGTATGCGCGGCCCTGAGCGCCGCGAAGCGCATCGCGTTCAGGCATTCGCGGCTGTCATCCAGCACGACGAGAAACTTGCGCATGTCCGAACTCTCCCTGAGGTCTGTGGCGCCGTGGCGGAGTTCAACCTGCCGTGTGCGCCCAGTCCATGTAAAGCGCGCGGATGCGCTTTGTCATCGGCCCGTGCTGATATTTGGTGCCGTCGAATTCCAGAACCGGCGTCACCTTCGACATGTTGCCCGACAGGAAGACCTCATCCGCCTTGCGGAAATCGTCAAAGGTCAGGACGCATTCGCGGACCGTGACGCCATCGGCCTTCAGGTTGGCGATGTGGCGGGCACGGGTGATGCCCGACAGGAAGGTGCCGTTGGCGATGGGGGTCAGAACCTCGCCGTCGCGGACCATGAAGACGTTGGCGGTGGCAGTTTCCGCGACATTGCCAAGGGCGTCGGCCACAAGGGCATTGCCATAGCCTTTGGCGCGGGCTTCGGCGAGCATGCGGGCGTTGTTGGGGTAAAGGCAGCCGGCCTTGGCATTGATCACCGCGTCCTCAAGGACGGGGCGGCGGAAGCGTGTCGTGGTCAGCGTGGTTGTGGCGCCCTCCGGCGCCATGGGAATCTCTTCGAGGCAGAGCGCGAAACCCGTCGCCCCCTGCCGCGGCACGATGCCGGATTCGTCGCCGTCGAGCGCCCAGAACATCGGCCGGATATAGACGGCGGCCTCGGGATTGTAGGCGCGCAGACCCTGACGGGCGATCTCGGCGATCTGTTCGCCGGTCAGCGTCGGCTCGATCATCAGGGCGGCGGCAGAGCGGACGACACGGGCGGAGTGGGCATCGAGATCGGGCGTCACGCCATCGAACTGGCGCGCGCCGTCGAAGACCGTGGTGCCGAGCCAGCTGCCATGATCGGCGGCGCGCATGACCGCCACGTCGCCGTCGTGCCAGCGCCCCTCGAAATAGGTGCGGATGTTCCGTCCCGTCGCCATGGTCTCTCCTTTCGGCTTTCGCCGCATTAAAGGCGCGGCGACCGGGAGAGGCAAGCAGGTCGCGGTGACGGGTGGTCAGACCAACCGCTCAGATGAAGACGAAGTCAGCGAGATCGATGAGGCTGGCGCTGGTCCCCGCCAGAAGGATGCTGTGGCCGCCGTGGAGGATGAGCGCGCCAGCCCCGCTGTCGATGATCGCAAGTGCTGCAAAGCGCGCGGCATCGTCGCCGCCGGGGACATTGCGGAGCCAGAGGTGATCGACCCCGTTGGTGAAATCGTTGATCGTGTCGGTCTCGCCCGTCCGGAAGTCTTCGAAGACGAAGGCATCGGCGCCGGCACCCCCCGTCAGGATGTCGCTGTCGCCGCCGCCGATCAGCGTGTCGTCACCGTTGCCGCCAAGGAGCGTGTCCTCGCCCGCCATGCCCAGGATGAGGTCGGCTTCAGCGCCGCCATCGAGAAGGTCTGCACCGTCGCCGCCGTAGAGGCAGTCCTGGCCGCCACCGCCGCGCAGCGTGTCGCCGCCAGCCTCTCCGGTCAGGATGTCGTTTCCGTCGCCGCCGTCGATACTGTCGGCACCTTCATTGCCCGAGAGGAGATCGTCACCCGCGCCGCCGTCCAGCGTGTCCGCGCCCGCGCCGCCGCTCGCGGTGTCATTGCCGCCGAGAAGTTCGGCCAGATCGTCGCCGTCGCCGCCACTGACCCCGTCGTTGCCGTCACCGGCGTCGATCCGATCATTGCCGTCGGCGCCGCGTATGTCGTCATCGCCGCGGTCGCCGCTGATCGTGTCGCTGCCGCCACCGCCGTCGAGCGTGTCGTCGCCGTCGCCGCCGAAGAGGCCGTTGTCGGCCCCGTCAAGCCGGATCGCGTCTCCGAAAGCGCTGCCGATGAATACTTCGACCGAGGCGAAGCTGTGGCCGAGCGCAGAGCCCCAGTTCGACGACGGCGAGGCAAGGTCGATCCCGGCGGCGGAAAGCTGTACGTAGCTGACGGTGTCGGTGCCGGCGCCACCGTCGACAAGATCGGCGCCGGGGCCGGCGATGATGAGATCGTCGCCCGACATGCCGCTCAGGAAATCGCCGGCGAGGCTGCCGGACAAGGTGTCATCTCCCGCGGTCCCGAGCTGCGGGATAAGCGGCGACGGGCTTTGTCCTTGCCCCGGAGTGACGTGGAACCGGGTGAGCGGCAGAAGCATCGAGGAGGGAAAGTCGGCGGCGGTGAGCGAACGCCCGTCCGAGGTCAGCACGGTCAGAAGCTCAAGCCCGTACTGGATGACGATGCCGCCAGAAATCGGGGTGAATCTCAGTTGGTCGAGATTGCGGAGATAGGGATAGAGCGTCAGGTCAATCCGGTCGCGGGCCGGTTCGAAATCGAGGATCGTATCGGCGCGGCCATCGGCAGTGAGGACGAAGACGTCGCCGCCCGCGCCGCCCTGCAGGAAGTCACTGCCGGCGCCGTCACGCAGGATATCGGCGCCGGACCCACCGGACAGGCTTCCGTCGCTGCCGGTCAGCACCAGAAGATCGTCGCCGCTGCCGCCAGTGAGGGACGGGCCGCCTGACGTGAGGGTGACGCCCAGCATGGCGACATCGACGCGGAGCATGGTGAAGCCGGTTTCCCGGCCGGAGGTCACGAAGATCTGGATCTCGGACCCTGCCAGCGTCATCGCGATGGCCGATGGCGCGGCGAGGGTCATGCCGGATGCGTCGGCCAGGGTCTGTAGATGCAGAAGCTGGCCATCAGGCAGCAGCGTGAACAGGCTGATGCCGTCGTCGGTGCCGCCAGCTGCCAGAAAGACCCGGCCCCCCACCGTCAGGGCGCTGAGAGCAGTGACACCCGCGAACCGGGTGCCGAGGTCATCGACCACATGGTCGGCGAGGGTCAAGTTGCCGTCTGGGCCAACCGCCATGACCGTCAGGCCGGAGTTGGTGGTGGACCCGGCGATGACGAATTCCTGCCCGGCGATGGTGACGGCACAAAGCGACGTTACCCCCTGCAGCGGGGCAAGGTCGGCGACGCTGAGCGCAGCGCGATGCGCGACCTGCCCGCCGGCAAGAAGCTCCCACGACGAGATGCCGCTTTCGGTGGCGGAGGCGGTGACGAAGAAGCTCCGCCCTGCCAGCGTCACGGTGGCGATGGCCGAGATGCCGGCGGCATGGGTCGCGGCTGTATCTGCCACATAGGTGACCTCGACCGGGAAGACCCCGCCGAGGCTGAAGACCGAAAACCCCGCGCCCGCGCTTTTCGCGGCGATGAGATAGTTCACCCCGCCGCTCGATGCTCCCAGCATCTCGACCCGGTCGTCGAATTCCGCGCCGCCCTGCAGATAGCCTGTGACCGAGGATGAGGTGCCGGGCAGCAGTGCCGCGCTCAGCGCATCCGTCTCGACGCTGCCATAGAAGTCGGTCGCGACGATCCCGGTCCGGGCGATGGCGAGCGACACCTGGCCGATGAACCCGCCGACGCCGCCGACGGTGATTGCAAAGCGCGACGTGATGCCCGAGGCGAAATCGACAAGCCTGAGTTCGCGCGAACTCCCCGTGCCGGAGAACGCCAGCTCGGCAGAGGTTGCCGGCGCCAGTATCGCGCCGCCGGGATAGGCGCCCCCGAAGAGGAGTGAGAACATGCAGCCACCATTTCCCACCGCTTGAGCGGCAGGCCCGCATGAAGGATGCGGGCCATTCGTTCAGGATGGCTTAAGGGCGGCGGCCCGGCTGGCCCGAAATCAGGCCGCTTCGGCCAGGAGCGCGCGGAGGTCGAGGGCGCGCGTTACCATCGACAGTTCGCCCGACGCATCGCGCGGCCAGTCGGCCTCGGCACGGTCGCGGTAAAGCTCCACGCCGTTGCCGTCGGGGTCGTTGAGGTAGAGCGCCTCGCTGACGCCGTGGTCGGACGCGCCGGTCAGGGGGTACTTCGCCTCCATCAGCCGCTTCAGGACGCCGCCCAATGTGGCGCGGTCGGGATAGAGGATCGCGGTGTGGTAAAGCCCGGTGGTGCCCGGCGCCGGCGGCTTGCCGCCCTTGCTTTCCCAGGTGTTGAGGGCGATGTGGTGGTGATAGCCGCCGGCGGAGAGAAACACCGCCTGATCGCCGTAGCGCTGCATGACCTCGAAACCGAGGATGCCGTTGTAGAAGGCCAGCGCCCGGTCAAGGTCCGCGACCTTGAGATGGACATGGCCGATGCGGGTCTCAGAGGGAACGGTATAGGTCATTTCGGTCTCCAGCGGGTGCCTGGCCCTCATATAAAGCCGGGACGCATCCGCACATATTCGCCGATTTCGCAGAGCCTATGTGTATTTTTGTGAAGTGGCCCCCGGACCGAAGCCCGGGGGATGCCAGACGCAGGGGGAACTGCGTCCGGTGCATTGCCCGGTCGGGGAGACAGCGGCCTGTGGTGCAGGCGGCGGGCAGGGCAAGCCTGCCACGCCGATGCAACAGGCTGATGACGGTTCAGCGCTGCGAGCGGATCATGCCGACGATGTCGAAGGTCTTCGCCAGGATCGGCTCGGCAATGGCATTCGCCCGCTCGGCTCCGTCGCCGAGGATGCGGTCGATCTCGGCCGGGTCGGCCATCAGCCGCTTCATCTCGGTTGCGATGGGCGACAGCTTTGCCACGGCAAGGTCGGCAAGCGCGGGCTTGAAGGTGCCGAAGCCCTGGCCGGCAAACTCCGCCACGACCTTTTCCGCCGTCTGGTCGGAAAGCGCGGCATAGATGTTGACGAGGTTCCGCGCCTCGGGCCGGTCCTTGAGGCCGGCGAGCGTGCCGGGCAGGGGTTCGGCGTCGGTGCGGGCCTTGCGGAACTTCTGCGCGATGGTGTCGGCATCGTCGGTCAGGTTGATCCGGCTCTGGTCCGAGGGATCGGATTTCGACATCTTCTTCGATCCGTCGCGCAGGGACATGACGCGGGTCGCGGCGCCCTCGATCACCGGCTCTGTGATCGGGAAGAAGTCGACCTTGTAGTCATGGTTGAACTTCATCGCGATGTCGCGGGTCAGCTCGACATGCTGCTTCTGATCCTCGCCCACCGGGACATGGGTGGCGTGGTAGAGAAGGATGTCTGCGGCCATCAGCGAGGGATAGGCGAAGAGGCCAAGCGAAGCTTTCTCGGAATCCTTGCCGGCCTTGTCCTTCCACTGCGTCATCCGGTTCATCCAGCCCATGCGGGCGACGCAGTTGAAGATCCAGCCAAGCTGGGCATGCGCGGGCACCTGGCTCTGGTTGAAGAGGATCGAGCGTTTGGGGTCGAGACCGGCAGCAATATATCCGGCGGCCAGTTCCCGTGTCGCATGGCGAAGATCCGACGGGTCCTGCCAGACCGTGATCGCGTGCTGGTCGACGATGCAGTAGATCGTCTCGATGCCGCTGTCCTGCATCTGGACGAACCGTTTCACCGCGCCAAGGTAGTTGCCAAGCTGCAGGTGGTTCGTCGGCTGGATGCCCGAGAAAACACGCGGAGTGAATTTGGTCTTCGCCGCGTCGGCCATGATCTTCCCCGTCTGGAAATTTCCGTCCCGCTCGCGTATCGCAGGGGGCAGGTTCCGTCAACAAGGAGGCCGTCTTGCGCGAAGGTTACGATGCATCACCACTGAACCCGGTGCCGGGCGTGGTCTGGCTGATCCTTCTGCCCATCGTTGCGATGGAGATCGTGGTCAGCGCCGGGATGCTGGGGCTTGCCGGCGGGGCCGGGGGGATTGGCTGGCGGCAGGAGGCGCTGCAGCGTTTCGCGCTGGCGCCGCAGATGCTGGGCGAGATGCGCGAGAACGGGCAATGGTCGGCCGACTACCTGATGCGCTTCGTAAGCTATGCCTTCGTCCACGGCAGCTTCATGCAGGCGCTGCTCGCCTCGGTCTTCATCCTCGCCATGGGCAAGTTCGTGGGCGAGGTGTTCCGGCCGCTTGGCGTCCTGGCTGTGTTTCTCGCGGCGGTCATCGCCGGTGGCGTGGCCTATTCCCTGATGCCGGGCACCAAGTTCGCGCTCTTCAGCGCCTTTTCCGGTGCCTATGGCCTGATCGGCGCCTTCACCTTCATCATATGGGCAAGGCTCGGGGCGGAAAACGCCAACCGGGCACGGGCCTTCACGCTGATCGGCTTCCTTCTCGGCGCGCAGCTTCTTTTCGGCGTTCTTTTCGGGGGAACGGCGGATTGGGTGGCCGACCTTGCCGGGTTCGGCGCTGGCTTCGGGCTATCCTTCGTGGTCGGCCCCGGCGGGCCGTCGCATATCCTGAAGCGTATCCGTCAGCGCTGACCGCGAAAATCGGACATGCGGAACGCACCGACGGCGTAGCCGGCGACGCCGTAGACGGCCATGCCTGACAGGACCAGAACGGCCAGCGCCCAGTAGCGGTGGCCATCGGTCGAAAGCGCGTCCGACAACACGGTTTCCGCGCCCCAAAGGTAAAGGCCCATCAGGAGGCTCGCAGCGATGACGCGCGGCGCCCGGGACCTGAGCCTGTCATCGGCCCGTGCCGCATCACCCATCCTGCGCGTGCCGAGCCAGAGTTGCAGCGTCATCGTCCATCCGGCGATCGTGGTGCCAAGTGCGGCGGCAATGAAACCGAAAAAGGGCGCGAGGCCGATGGCAAGGGCCGCGTTGACGCCCATGGACCAGACGGCGAAACGGAAGGGTGTCTTCGTGTCCTCACGCGCAAAATAGAGCGGCTGGAGCACCTTTTGCAGCACGAAGGCAGGCAGGCCCGCGCCATAGACGGCCAGGGCAAGGGCGGTCTGATAGGAGTCGTTTGCGCCGAACTCGCCGCGCTCATAGAGGACCGAGATCAGCGGCACCGGGATCACCAGGATCGCGATTGCGGCGGGAACGGTGAGGAAGAGCGCGAATTCCGTCGCGCGCGAGAGGGCGTAGCGGCTCCCGAACGTGTCCGCAGACTTCAGCCGCCGCGACAGGTCGGGCAGCAGCACGATGCCGATGGCGATGCCGACAACGCCGAGCGGCAGCTGGTAGAGCCGGTCGGCATAGCTGAGCCAGGCGATGGCCCCGTCGAAGAAGCTGCCGACCTGGCGTCCGACCAGCAGGTTGACCTGCACCACGCCGCCGGCAAGCACGGCGGGCGCGGCGATGGTCAGAAGCCGTCTCAGGTCGGGCGTCATCCGGGGCCGTCTGAGGCGCAGCGGAAAGCCCATCCGCGCCGCCGCGAACCATACCAGAGCTAGCTGGGCAAGGCCCGTGACCGGCGTCGCCCAGGACATGGTCAGGCCCATGTCCCACCCGGCGTAGTTGGCAAAGAGCATCACCGCGATGAAGATCACGTTCAAAAGGACTGGCGCGCCGGCGGCGGCGATGAAACGGCCGCCGGCGTTCAGAAGCCCCGACAGGAGTGCGGTCAGCGAGATGAATAGGATATAGGGAAAGCAGATGCGCCCGTACTCGATCGCAAGCGGCAGCCGTTCGTCCCCGGCGAACCCGCCCGCCATCAGGAGGACGAGCCAGGGCATGGCGAGGATCGCCACGACCGAGACTACGATCGTCACGAAGGCAAGGCCGGAAAAGGCATCCTCGGCAAAATCCCTCGGGTCTTCGCCGGATTCGAGCTTCTTGGAGAAGATCGGCACGAAGGCGGTGTTGAAGGCGCCTTCCGCGAAGAAGCGGCGGAACATGTTCGGCAGCGTGAAGGCCACGAGGAAGGCCTCGGCCACCGGGCCGGTGCCGAGGTAGTTGGCCGTCAGCACGTCACGCGCGAAGCCGGCCACGCGCGACAGCAAGGTCCAGGCCCCGACGGTCAGGAACCCGCGGATCAATCGGATCGGTTTCATCAGCCCTGAGCCCGCTCGGCCCCTTCCGTGATAGCCTGACGCAGCTTGCGTTCCAGGCTTTCCTGTTTCTGTCTGGCGTGCAGCTTCAGCCCGAACATGTCCTTGACGTAGAAGCTGTCCACCACCTGCGCGCCATAGGTCGCGATCACGGCGGAGGCAATATAGATGTTGTTGTTGGCCAGCGTCCGCGTCAGGTCATAGAGAAGGCCGGGGCGGTCGCGGGTATCGACCTCGATGATCGTGTAGATTTCCGATCCCTCGTTGTCGATAGTGACATGGGTCGGAAACTGGAACTGGCGTTCGCGCTTCTTGATCTTGTCGCGGTCCTTCAGCGCCTCGCGCGCCACGACCTCGCCCTTGAAGGTCTTTTCGATCATGACCCTGAGGCGGGGAAGGCGGTCGGTCTCATAGGGGTGGCCCTCGCTGTCCTGAATCCAGAACACCGCCGTCGCATAGCCGTCCTTCGAGGTATAGGTACGGGCATCGACGACATTTGCGCCGACCAGCGCCAGCGCCCCGGCAAGGCGCGAGAAGATGCCGGGATGATCGGCCAGCGCGAAACAGGCGCGGGTGGCGTCGTGGTCGGGATCGGGCTTCAGGTCGATGCGGATCGCATCGTCGGGAATGTCGCGCAAGAGGGTGGCAAAGACCGCCTGGGTGTCGGTCGAAAGGCCCTGCCAATAGGGGTCGTAGTGCCGCCCCGTCTCGCGCCTTATGTCCTTCGCATCCCAGCCGACCAGCGCCTCGCGCAGCGCGCGCTTGGCCTCATCCTCGCGTTTGGCGCGGTTCACGTTCTCAAGCCCCGCTTCCAGCGCCTCGGAGGTTTCGGCGTGGAGCCGCCTGAGGAGCATGGCCTTCCAGTTATTCCAGGTGTTCGGCCCGACACCGCGAATGTCGCAGACCGTCAGCACCGTCAGAAGGTCGAGGCGCTTGCGCGTCTTCACGATCTTGGCGAAGTCGCGCACCGTCCGCGGATCGGAGATGTCGCGCTTCTGCGCCATGTCCGACATGATGAGGTGATAGCGCACCAGCCATTCGACGGTTTCGCATTCCTCGGGATTGAGCCCAAGGCGCGGTGCCACCTTGCGCGCGATCTGCGCGCCGAGGATCGAATGATCCTCGGGCCGGCCCTTGCCGATGTCGTGGAGGAGAAGCGCCACGTAAAGCACCCGCCGGTTCACCCCGGCATCGAGGATCGCCGACGAGAGCGGCAGTTCCTCGATCAGTTCATGCCGTTCGATCTGGGCGAGGGTGGAGATGGTCTGGATCGTGTGCTCGTCCACCGTGTAGTGGTGGTA
>DJUV01000284.1 GCA_002440625.1 Rhodobacteraceae bacterium UBA6273
TCTCGGGCGAGTTCAGGTATTTTGCGCTGTCATTCGGGTCCATCGCCCTTCCGCCAAAGGCGATGCAGCGCCCGCGCGCATCGCGGATCGGAAAGATGATCCGGTTGCGGAAGGTGTCATAGGGCGCCTTGCCCTTCTGGCTCGGCCGCGCGAGCCCGGCGCCAAGGATCAGATCGTCGGCAATACCCCGCCCCTTCAACTGATCCCAGAGCGCCTGCCACCCGTCCGGCGCGAAGCCGATCTCGAAGCGATCCTGTGCCGCCTCCGACAGCTTCCGCCGGCCAAGATAGTCGCGCGCCGCCGCCCCCGCCCCGGTCTTCAACTGCAAGCGGTAAAAGCGCACTGCCTCTTCCATCACCGCAGCCAGCTCGCTCCGCCGGTCTGCCGCCTGCGCCTCGCGCGGGTCGCGGGCTGGCATCGCCATCCCGGCCTCGCGCGCCAGCGCCTCAACCGCTTCCATGAAGGACATGTTCTCGGCCTCGCGAAGGAAGGTCAGCGCATCGCCCTTCGCGTGGCAGCCAAAGCAGTAGTAATAGCCCTTCCTGTCATCGACATGGAACGAGGCGCTCTTTTCCTGATGGAAGGGACAGGGTGCCCAGAGATCGCCCTTGGCCTGATTGGACTTGCGCTGATCCCATGTGACCTTGCGCCCGATCACCGAGGACAGGGTGACACGGGTCCGAAGCTCATCAAGGAAACCGGGCGGCAGACTCATCGGGCGAATATCGACGCTCGCCCCCCCCTTCGCAAGGGCCAGACGCATCCCACACTTTCTGTCCGAAAATACTCCCGCCGGAGGCACCGGAGCCGCGCCCCCGCGCGGCGACATGAAAGCTTGGCGCCGCAAGGCGCCTCCGCATCCGTCCTCAGCCGATCATCGTCCGCGCCGCCACCGCCTCCATCGCCTCATGCAGCTCATGCACGGCGCTGCCGGCCATCGAGCGGAAGACCATCAGGTCGAAAGCGTCCGGCCCGGAGCGGCAGATATGCAGCATCATGTGGTTGAGGCCAGAGCGCGCCACCTGCCCTTCGGCAAAGACCTGCGCCCTGAGGTCGAGCGGCACCAGCCGCGCCAGCGCCGCCTCCGCCCCCGGCCCTTTCAGCCGCATCCGCGCCCAGCCGTCCGACTGGTCGGTCAGCGCGGCAAGGCCCTGAAGCGGCGCCGGATCTGGGCCGATGAGAAAGGCCTGATCCATGCCCGACCAGAGGATCACCGCATCGCCGCTTCGCCGCGACAAACCGGGACCCGGCCAGCCAAGGCCCATGGCCTTCAGCGCCGCGCCAAGGGCCCGCGTCTTGCCCTTCAGCGGCGCGACAGACGCGATATGGGCGAAGGGTAACTCGCTCAACACCATGCCGCCGGCAATCTTCGGCAAAAGCCCGTCGCAGGGCGTGATCTCGATCAGGCTAGCCACGGGCGCGTCCTCCCTCAGCGTCGAAGAAGACCGGGTGTACAACTTCGCAGACCACGTCCGCCCCCCGCAGGTGATCGACAAGCCGCACCCGCGTCGCATGTCGCGCCCGACCGTTCTTCAGGAAGGCGAGGCCAAGATGGGTATTCAGCGTCGGCGACCAGCAAACCGAGGTGACATAGCCCTGATCGTTGACGCGGACTGGCTCCGCGCCCTCGTCGAAAAGATGCGCCCCGGCGCCAATGGGTTTCGAGGCCGGCACCGGCTTCAGCCCGACAAGCTGCTCCCGCTCCTGCCCGGTCAGGCCGGGCCGTTCCGAGGCCGCCTTGCCGATGCAGTCCTTCTTCGCCGACACCATCCCCTGCAAACCGATGTCGAAGGCCGTCACCCGCCCGTGGATCTCGGCATGGGTGATGAAGCCCTTCTCGATCCGAAGGACGTTGAGCGCCTCCATCCCGTAAGCGCCGCCGCCAAGGCTTTCGGCGCGGGCGACCAGATCGCGGTAAAGCGCCGCGCCATAGCGCGCCGGCACCGCGATCTCAAAGCCCAGCTCACCCGAGAAGGAAATGCGGAAAAGCCGTGCCTCGATCCCCATGACCCTGACCTTGCCGCAGCCAAGGAAGGGGATCGCCGCATCGTCGATGGGGCTTTCCAGAAGCGTGTTCAGCAACTCCCGCCCAAGCGGACCGGCGATGGCAAACTGCGCCCATTGTTCGGTGACGGAGATGGTATGGACGTCCCAGCCGGGACAATGCGCCTGCGCCACGAAGTCGAGATGGCGCATGACCTGACCGGCGGCGGCGGTGGTCGTCGTCATCAGGTAGTGGCCCTCGCCAAGGCAGGCGGTGGTGCCATCGTCCATCACGATCCCGTCTTCGCGCAGCATCAGGCCATAGCGCACCCGCCCCGGCTTCAGCGTGGAGAAGGTGTTGGTATAGACGAAGTCAAGGAACCGGCCCGCATCCGCGCCCTGAATGTCGATCTTGCCGAGCGTCGAGACATCGCAGACCCCGACCCTTTCCCGCACCATCCTGACCTCGCGGTCACAGGACTCGCGCCAGGTCTTTTCACCGGGGCGCGGGAAGTAGGACGGGCGGTACCAGAGCCCCGCCTCGATCATCGGTGCGCCGCGCGCCACCGAAGCCTGATGGGAGGTGGTCAGCCGTTCGGGCGCGAGGCCCTTGCCCTGCCCGCCGGCGCCGAGGGCGGCGACGGAGATCGGCACGTAAGGCGGGCGGAAAGTGGTGATCCCGGTTTCCGGGATGCCGCGCCCGGTCGCGTCCGCCAGAACGGCAAGGGCCGCGACATTGGAGCTTTTGCCCTGATCGGGGGCCATGCCTTGCGTCGTGTAGCGCTTCATATGCTCGACCGAGCGGAAGTTTTCCTGCGCGGCAAGACGGACATCCTTCGTCGTCACGTCATTGGCAAAATCGAGCCAGGCGCGGTGTTTGGGTTCGGGCACTTCCCAATAGGCGCGCAGACGGATGGCGCCGTCTTCCGCTTCCGGAAGGTCAACCTTCGGCTGGGCGCGGCCAAGTTCGGAAAGTGCAACGCTTGCCGCCTCCGCCCCTTCCTTCATGCATCCATAAGTTGAATATGTACCATTGGCCGCACCGGCAACCGTCAACCCCGGCACCATGCCCGGTTTCGGAACAAAGGTTGCAATATCCTCGCGCCAGACCGGGCGGCCGTTCATGTGGCAGGTCAGATGCAAGACCGGGTTCCAGCCGCCCGACATGGCGAGGCAATCGCAGGGGATGCGGGCGATCTTGCCGTCGCGGTCGGCGACGATGACCTCGCGCAGCCCGTTCCGCCCGACGGCATCGACAAGGCGCGCCCCGGCATGAAGTGTCACGCCCTTTGGCGCGACGGCATCCTCCCGCACGTCGATCAGAGCCGAGACCTTGATCCCCGCCGCCCCAAGGTCGCTCACGGTCCGATGCGCGTCATCGTTATTGCCGAAGACCGCCACCGTCTGCCCCGGCGCCACGCCCCAGCGGTTGACATAGGCGCGCACGGCGCCCGCCATCATCACCCCCGGCCGGTCATTGTTGGCAAAGGCGATGGGCCGCTCATGGGCGCCCGCCGCGAGGATCGCGCGCTTCGCGACGATGCGCCAGAAACATTCGCGCGGCAGGTCCATCGGCGGGCGTGCCAGATGCAGCCCGACCCGTTCGAGCGCGCCGAAGGTGCCGCCGTCATAGGCGCCGGTCACCGTGGTCCGCGTCATCAGCCGGACATTGGGCATCGAGGCCAGTTCGGCGACCACCCCGGCGGCCCAGTCAGCACCGGACTGGCCCGCGACCTCATGGCTTTCCGCCAGAAGCCGCCCGCCCATGCGCGCGTCCTCTTCGGCAAGGATCACATCCGCACCGGCGCGACCGGCGGTCAGCGCCGCCATCAGTCCGGCGGGGCCGGAGCCGATGACCAGAAGATCGCAGAAGGCATAGGCCTTCTCGTAGTGCTCGTCATTGTGCTGACGCGACAGGGCGCCAAGACCGGCGGCCCTGCGGATCGCCGGTTCATAGAGCGATTCCCAGAACTTACGCGGCCACATGAAGGTCTTGTAGTAAAAGCCGGCGCTAAGGAACGGGGCGAAAAGGTCATTCACCTCCATCACGTCGAAACGGACCGAGGGCCAGGCGTTCTGGCCGCGGGCATCAAGGCCGGAATGGATCTCTTGCACCGTGGCGCGGACGTTCGGCACCTGGCCTGCGCCGCGCCCCACGGTGACAAGGGCGTTCGGCTCCTCCGACCCCGCCGTCATCACGCCACGGGGGCGGTGGTACTTGAAGGACCGGCCCATGACGCGGACGCCCGAGGCAAGAAGCGCCGAGGCGAGCGTGTCGCCCTGAAAGCCGGTATAGTCCCTGCCGTCGAAGCGGAAGCCGACCGGCGTGCTGCGGTCGACAAGGCCCTTGCCCTCGATCCTCATGCCTTGGCCCCCTTCGCCGCTGGCTTGCGTTCCGCCAGGAGCCGCGTGTCGCTGATCGCATGGGTCACGGTGTTGCGGCTGACCTCGATCCAGGCGGAACAGCCAAGCTCGTGGTACCAGAGGTCGTTCGTTTCGCCCGCCGGGTTGTCGCGGAGGTGGAGAAGGTCATCCCAGGCCTCCGACCATCCGCCCTCGGGCCGGTCGGCATAGACCGAGGCGCCGTAGTAGGTGAACTCACGCAGGTCGCGATCACCGCAGAGGGGGCAGTTCAGGCGCATTTCGGTCCCCCTCAGTGCAGGTTGTGCTGGCTGCCGGTGCCTTCTTCATCAAGAAGGTGCCCGGTGCGGAAACGGTCGAGCCGGAACCGGCGGGCGACCTCGTGCGGCTCTCCGGTCGCGATCAGATGCGCCATGCACCATCCGCTTGCCGGCGTGGCCTTGAAGCCGCCGTAGTTCCAGCCGCAGTCGATATAAAGTCCGCCCACATCGGTCTTGTCGATGATGGGTGAGCCGTCCGGCGTCATGTCGACGATGCCGCCCCAGGTGCGCAGGATCTTCGCCTTGCCGATCATCGGCATCAGCGTCATCCCCGCCTCCATCACATGCTCCAGCATCGGCAGGTTCCCCCGCGCGGCGTAGGAGGCATAGAAGTCGAGGTCGCCGCCGAATACGAGGCCGCCCTTGTCGGATTGCGAGATGTAGAAATGTCCCATGCCGTAGGTCACGACATGGTCAATGACGGGCTTCAGCCCCTCGGTCACATAGGCCTGAAGGATATGGCTTTCGATCGGCAGCCGCATCCCGGCCATCGCCGCGACCTGCCCCGACCGCCCGGCGGCGATGATGCCGACCTTCTTCGCCCGGATCGCGCCCCGAGTGGTCTGGACGCCGGTGACACGGCCATCCACGATGTCGATGCCGGTGACTTCGCAGTTCTGGATCAAGTCCACCCCGCGCTGGTCCGCGCCGCGCGCAAAACCCCAGGCGACGGCATCATGCCGGGCGGTGCCGCCGCGCCGGTGGTAAAGCCCGCCATAGATCGGGAAGCGGGTCTGTTCGAAATCGAGGTAGGGCACCAGCCGCCGCACCCCTTCGCGGTCCAGAAGCTCGGCATCGTCGCCCTGGTTGACCATCGCGTTGCCGCGCCGGGCGAAGGCGTCGCGCTGGCCGTCGGAATGGAAGAGGTTGATGATCCCGCGCTGCGAATGCATCACGTTGTAGTTGAGATCGCGCTCCAACCCTTCCCAGAGCTTCAGGGAATGGCTGTAGAATTCGGAATTGCCCGGCAGGAAGTAGTTGGCGCGGACGATGGTGGTGTTGCGGCCCACGTTGCCGGAGCCAAGATAGCCCTTCTCAAGCACCGCGATATTGGTCAGGCCGTGGTTCTTCGCGAGGTAGTAGGCCGTCGCCAACCCGTGACCGCCGCCGCCGATGATGATGATGTCATATTCGGCCTTCGGCTCCGGCTCGCGCCAGACTGGCTTCCAGCCCTTGTTGCCGAAGAGCCCCTCCTTGAGGACGCTCAGGCCCGAATAGCGCATGAATACCTCCCGTCACGGTTTCATTGAACCGGAACAGGCAGGAGATTTCAACGCCTCAGCCGACTTTCCCCGCCTCTTCGCGACACGACATGTCGCCGGACGCCCGCCGCATGAAAAAACCGGCCAGAGATCAATGCGGGCCGGGTCGGCGCGTTGCCAAGCCAACGTTCCGCCCCTTCAGGCGCGCCAGACGATCATCAATGCGCCAGCCGGAAATAGGCCGCCGCGTAGTTGTTGTTCATGCCCGCCCCGCCGCAGAACCCGAACGCGCCATTTGAGGTGACGTCGAGCTTGCCGCCCGCCACGAGGGCGATGCCCTCTATGCCATCCGCATTCGCCGTCACCGAGATGTCCTTGGCAGCGATGATCTGGCTGCCGAAGAAGCTTGCCGAGGAGGCAAAGTCCACGCTTCCGAGCGTAACCATCTGCACGTCGCCGCCGGTGGCGCAGTCGTCATCCTTACCGATCACCATATTGGACAAGGCATAGAAGGACTGGTCGCCCGTGTTCGTGCTGATGATGACCGAATCCTCGATGATCGCGCCGGAGTTGAACTGCAACCGGCAATCGGTGACGATCACCATGTTCCGCATCACGAAGCCGGTACCGATCTCTTTGTGGCTGTTGTCATTATTGCAGGTCAGAACGTGAATTCGGCCGGTCTTGAACGCAGCGGCTTCCAGCACCGTTGCGCCCTGACCCTCGATGCTGATCGGGGCCGGATCGGTGATATAGCCCCGGTGATATCGGGATGTCGCAGACATGATCCCGACATCCGGGTCAAATGGCGTGGCCTCGATGCCGCGGATGATGTCGGTGATGCGCCGGAGGATCTTCAGCTGATAGGACGCGTCACGCAGGGCCGCCTCCAGCCCGGTGTTGCCGGAAAAGCCAGAGGCCGGCAGTTCAACGTTCCGCCAGTCAGGCATCGACACGATAACGCCGGGCGCAAAGGTGTTGCCTGAGTTCACCGCGACCTGATCTTGCGAATGGACGCAGAAGCCCGGGCTGAAGTAGCTGTTCGACTGGATGTCGACCCGGTCCTTCGCCACCATACCTTCCGTGAAGCAGGCCGGGTAATAGGTTTCGAAAACCGTCCCTGCGGTTACGTCAAGCTTCTGGCGCCCGACAATGCGCATCGCGTATGTCGCAACCCCGTTGCCGTTGGCGCTCGCCCGTTGCGTGGTGACGAGGACGGCATCGCGCGAGTCAGGATCAGCCGTGAAAACCTGCGATACGCTGTCCCAATGGCCAAACTTGATGTCATTCGCAGTCAGGACCTTGCCGTACTTGCCGCTCGGCATGTTGCCCGCTGCCACATTGAGCGCTACCAACTTCGCCTCTTCGGCGGATCTGGTTTCGCGCGTCATGATGGCGGCATGGGCGGTCGCGTCGGCAGCAACCTGCAACTGGGTTTTCGAGGCGACACCGTTGCCGAAATCAATGGCGAGCCCGCCGAAGGCCAGCGCGCCGATGAACATCTGCAGGCAGACAGCAGAGATCCCACCATCTTCGCGCCGGATAAACTCCCTGACGGAACGGAGCATGGCTCAGGATTCCATCAGATGTTCGGCACGGACGGTCATGTTCAGGTTGCGGAACACGCCCGCGACGCCGAAGAGGTCGATATCCTGCATCGGCACGGTCGCGGTCGTGGTGATGAGACCGGCAGTGACGCTCGACGTCGAGGTGACATGTGGGCTGACGGCCCGGCCCTGGGCTTCGACGAATTCGACCGTCGCGTTGCTGTCGGTCAGGCGCCCGACCGACATGTTCCGGTTGGCATCCTGCACGATGCGCAGCAGCCGCGACTGGTTGTAGAAGATCATCGAGACATCGGCGAGAAGGCCGAAAAGCATCAGGAAGAACGGAATCCAGATAACGGCTTCAATCGTGGCCGATCCATCTTCCTTGCGGACAAAACAGTGCAGAATCCTCTGAAAGGACTTCCGGCAGCACATCGTTACACTTTCCCATGATACGCCGATAACCCGGCGCGGGATTCACCCATGTGTCCTAGGATCGACCGAAATGTGTCCAAATTTTGGCGACACGTTCCCGGAAGGTGTACAATCCACAGATTATCTTCACTTTGGCACCGCCCGTTAATGTTGCGTTCATGTCGGGCGCTGACTTGCTGAGATCATGTGCATTCAGTGTGGACGGCGGCCCGGAACCTGCACCGGCTTCGGTGCGGTTCCGCCCGTAGATATCAGGGCGATTCGCCCTAAAGCTGTGCGCGCGTCCGGGCGCTGGTTCAGGACACCCATTCCCAGGCCTGCGCAAACTCACCAAGCTTTTGCGCCACGGCCGTCTCGTCCACCGCCCCTGTCCGTTCGATCCGGGCGACGAGGCCGCGCTTCTTGTCCTCGACGACTTCCTTGACGCTTGCCGCGAAACCCGCCTCGGCAAGGCTGGCATTCAGAACGCGCGCGATGGCCTTGCGTCGAAGGTCCGGCTTGAAGATCTTGCCCACCGCCGTCTTCGGCAGTTCAGCCATGATCTCGATATGCTTCGGCACTGCCGCGCGTTCGTGGATGCGGGCACGGACATGTTCGAGCAGTTCATCCGCCGTCACGCTTTTCCCGGCCACCAGTTCGACATAGGCGGCGGGAAGTTCGCCAGCAAAAGCATCCGGCTGGCCGATGGCGCCGGCGAAGGCGACTGCCGGATGGCTCAGCAGCGCTTCCTCGATCTCGGCGGGGTCGATGTTATGGCCGCCGCGGATGATGAGATCCTTGGCCCGCCCGGTGATCCAGAGGTAGCCGTCACTGTCGATCCGGCCGAGGTCGCCTGTCCTGAGGAACCGACCGTCCGCGAAAAGGTCGCGGTTCTTGTCGGCCTCGGTATAGGTCGAGCCTTCGAAGACACCGGGGTTCGACACGCAGATCTCGCCCACTTCGTCGGTGCCGCATTCGCGGTAGCCTTCAGGCGTATGCATGAGGATGCGGACCTGCGTATAGGGCAAGGGGATGCCGACCGAGCCTACCTTTTTTGTGCCATCGACAGGGTTGCAGGAGACAAGGCAGGTCGCCTCGGTCAGCCCGTAGCC
>DJUV01000283.1 GCA_002440625.1 Rhodobacteraceae bacterium UBA6273
CACATGGCCGACGACATCATCGTCATGTATCTCGGCCGCGCGGTTGAGAAAGGCCCGACGGAAGAGGTCTTCGCCCATCCGCGCCACCCCTACACCAAGGCGCTTCTCTCGGCGACGCCGGTGGCCGATCCGAAGGCCGCGAAAAAGCGGATCAAGCTCGAAGGCGAACTGCCCTCGCCGCTGAACGTCCCGCCGGGCTGCGCCTTTGCGCCGCGTTGCTGGAAGGTTCAGGCGCGCTGCCGTGCCGAACGCCCCGAACTCGAAGGCGCGCCGCAAGCCGCCGCCTGCTTCTTTCCGGAAGGCTGAGGCCCGTTCAAAATCGTTTGCCTGCAAACGAAAGCTGTGGGAGCATCCGGCCCGAGTCCCTGACCAATGAGGCATGCCATGGCCGAAGCCGCCGCCGCCCCGACCGGCAAGACCAAGCTCGTCATCCGCAACATCGGCCAGATCCTCTCGGGCCGGATCGAGGAACCGCTGATCGACGGCGATTGCGTCATCTGCGAGGGCGACCGGATCACGGCTGTCGGTTATGAAAAAGACCTCGATACCGGCGAGGCCACCACCATTGTCGATGCCAAGGGCGTCACCCTCTGCCCCGGCCTCATAGACAGCCATGTCCACCCGGTGATCGGCGACTACACCCCGCGCCAGCAACAGTTGAACTGGATCGACTCGTGCCTCCACGGCGGCGTCACCACCATGATCTCCGCCGGTGAGGTTCACGCGCCGGGCCGCCCGCGCGACATCGTCGGCCTCAAGGCGATGGCGATCGCCAGCCAGCGCTGGTACGAAAACTTCCGCCCCTCGGGCGTCAAGGTCCATTCCGGCGCCCCGGTGATCGAGGAAGGCATGGTCGAGGAAGATTTCCGCGATCTCGCCCAGGCCGGGGTCAAACTCCTCGGCGAGGTTGGACTCGGCTCGGTCAAGGCCGGCGAGACGGCGGCCCAGATGGTGAAATGGGCGCGGAAATACGGCATCCAGTCGACGATCCACACCGGCGGCCCCTCGATCCCCGGCTCCGGCCTCATCGACAAGGATGTGGTGCTGGAAGCCGATGCCGACATCATCGGCCATATCAACGGCGGCCATACCGCGCTCCCCGACGACCAGATCACCTGCCTCTGCGAAAGCTGCCTTCGCGGCATCGAGATCGTCCACAATGGCAACGAACGCGCCGGCCTGCTCGCCATGCGCACCGCCTTCGAACTGAAACAGCCGGAACGGGTGATCCTCGGCACCGACGCACCAGCGGGGTCAGGCGTCCAGCCCCTCGGCATCCTCAGGATGGTCGCCATGCTCTCAAGCCTCGGCGATGTCCCGCCCGAGATCGCCTTCTGCTTTGCCACCGGCAACACCGCGCGGATGCGCGATCTCGACTGCGGCATCATCGAGGTGGGCCGCGCGGCGGATTTCGTCTTCCTCGACATGGCCCAGCATGCGCCTGGGCGCACCATGCTCGGCTCGGTCCATCAGGGCAACCTTCCGGGCGTCGGCATGACGGTGATCGACGGCATCGTCCGCACCACCCGCAGCCGCAACACCCCGCCCGCCACCCGCGTGCCGGAAGTGGTCAAGGGCTGATCCCCTCACTTTCTGCCTGAAAAATACTCCCGCCGGAGGCGACCCGAGCCTGCAGGCGGATGCCTGCGGGCGAGAGGAAAGCTTGCGCCCGGAACGGGCGCTCCGCACCCTTTCATCACAATGCAGGGATCGGCCCGCCCCGCGCCTTGCCAGCCGGCCGCTGCCCCGCCATCCTCGCGGCGCCTTGCACTGTCCCCTCGCCGGGCCTATTGCGAATGAAATCCTTTGTCGCGGAGACCATGATGAAACTCGCCCCCCTTGCCGCTGCCGCCCTGATCGGCCTCACCGCGCCGGCGCTGGCCCTTGACCTCAAGGCCATGTCTGAGGAGGAGAAGGCCGCCTTCGGCGAGGCCGTGCGCGGCTATCTTCTTGAGAATCCCGAAGTGCTGAGCGAAGCGATCGATGTTCTGAACCAGCGTCAGGCCAACGCTGAGGCGGAAAACGACAGAACCCTCGTCAAGACCAATGCCGATGCCATCTTCGAGGATGGGGTGAGCTATGTCGGCGGCAATCCGGAGGGCGACATCACCGTCGTCGAGTTCATCGACTACAACTGCGGCTACTGCAAGAAGGCTCATCCCGAGGTGATGAAGCTTATCGCGAAGGATGGCAACATCCGCTACATCGTCAAGGAGTTCCCGATCCTCGGCGAGCAATCTGTGCTCGCCTCCCAGTTCGCCATCGCCGTCCTACAGGTCGCAGGACCGGAGGCCTACGAGAAGATCAACGCGGGCTTTTACGAGTCTTTCCGCGGCGACATGACACCCGACACGCTGGCCGCCTTCGCCAGGGAGTTCGGTCTTGATCCGGTGCCGATCATGGCGAGGATGGACGCACCGGAGGTGACCAGGATCATCGCGGATAATCACGCGCTGGCGCAACGGTTGAAAATCACCGGCACGCCAGCCTTCGTGATGGGCGGCCAGATGATCCGGGGCTACGTGCCGCTGGCCACCATGCAAGAGACCGTGGCCGACGAACGCGGCTGATCACGGCAAGGGATCAGGCCGGAATGCGCGAGGCGATGTAGCGGGCGAATTCGAAGTTCGGCCGCTCGAGGTGGCTCAGCGGCCCCGGCTCCGACATCCCTGCCGAGATGCCCTGATAGACCCGCTCGGTACAGCCCTTGTCCTCCATGTTCACTTCATCGAGGAGGGTCTTCAGCCGGTCGAAATGCTCGCGCGATTTCGGATCGGCAAGGAATTCCGGCGCAAGGCCCCCACCGTAAAGCACGTTGACATGGCCCGGCCCGTCGGGCGTCAGCGACAGATACCAGAAGTAGCCCGGCGTCAGCGTGATCATGAGGGACGGGTAGATCGACAGAAGCCAGGTCGTGCGCCGCTCGTCACCCTCAAGCGTGGTGTTCGTCGGATGCGCCAGCGTCAGATCAAGCGCGTCATTCTTCAGAATGAAATGGTAGTTGAAGGCGGCGTCGCCTTCCGGGCAGGTCATCTTCAGAAGATCGACATGGCCGCCGATGGTGCCTTCGTGGCAGACCGGCAGGTGGTAGCTTTCCATGAAATTCTCGGCCAGCACCTTCCAGTTGGTGCCCCAGCGGAAGGTTTCGCGGAAGTCCTCGTGGTAGTTTTCCATGTGGTACTTGCCGACCAGCGCCTCGACGCCCTTCAGCCGTTCGGCGGGTGACGGCGCGTCGGGGTTCAGCGTCACCATGATCCAGCCGAGCCAGACCTCGCAGCGGATCTGCGGCAGCGCGATGTTGTCGCGGCAGAAGCCTTCGTTCAGCGTCATCGCCGGGGCACCGCGCAGCTTGCCGTCCAGCGCATAGGTCCAGGCGTGATAGGGGCAGACGATCAGCCGCGTGTTGCCGCGCCCTTCCAGAAGCGTCGACATCCGGTGGCGGCAGACGTTGGACATGGCCCTGATCTCGCCGTCGCGGTCACGAAGCACGATCACCGGCTCCCCTGCGATGGTCATCGTCAGGTAGTCGCCCGGATTGGGCAGCGCCTCGGCCCGGCCGGCACAAAGCCATTCCTGGGCGAAGATATGCGTCTGCTCCTGCGCCAGGAACTCCGGCGAGGTATAGACCGCTTTCGGCATCGCATGGGCGCGCTCGAAGGGAACGGAGACGTTGGCGTGAAGTTCGGCAGCGGGTGACAGCGGCTTGTTCATGGCGCACCTCCAGGACGGGTCGCAGCAGGCTCGCGCCGAATGGCCCCATCCGTCAAGTCCGTATGCGACATTTTCATATGTCTACAAACAAAAAAACTCACTGCCGTCCGATAAGGGGCGTGGCGGGCTTGCCAGATTTCCGCATCCCGGCACCGCCTTGCCGCAGACGATCTTGCAGCCGCGCGCAGCCTGCGCTTTCCTTTCGGCGAACAGACGCGAAAGGAAACCGGATGCCCCTTGCCCTCAGGCCGATGAGCCCGCGCGATCCTCATGAACACCACCGCGTTGCGACGACGCTGGAGCTTTTCTTCGACCTCGTCACCGTTCTTGCCATCGCGGCGGCTGCGGCGGGCTTCCATCACTCCATTTCCGCGGGCCACGGGCTTGAGGGTTTGCCGCGTTTCGCCTTCCTCTTCATGGCGATCTGGTGGGCCTGGATGAACGTCACCTGGTTCGCCTCGGCC
This sequence comes from Rhodobacteraceae bacterium UBA6273, assembly GCA_002440625.1. Classification (GTDB taxonomy): domain Bacteria; phylum Pseudomonadota; class Alphaproteobacteria; order Rhodobacterales; family Rhodobacteraceae; genus Albidovulum. Next base: position 4,176 of record DJUV01000283.1, read on the forward strand.
TTTGACAATGACGATGCCGTCTATCGCATCCTGCTGATGGTCATCATGGGGGGCGAGCTGATCTTTGCCGGCACTGCAACCCGTATCTACGAAACGATGGACCTTGGGCTTGGCATCATCGGCTGGGTCATCATGCGCTTCGGCATGATCGCGCTTTGGCTCCGTGCCGCGGCGGGGAGCCCGGAACACAAGACCACGGCGCTGCGCTATGCCGGCGGCATCTTCGTGGCGCAGCTTTACTGGGTCATGCTCTACCTCTTCGCCGATCCGGCTTCGCCCTGGTTCTACGTGATCGGTTTTGCGGGCTACATCGTGGAGCTTGCGGTGCCGGTCTATGCCGAACGCGCCCGGCAGACACCTTTCAACCGCCACCACATCATCGAACGCTACGGGCTTTTGATGATCATCTCGCTGGGCGAGATCGTTCTGGCCATTTCGTATGGCTACGGGCTTCTGAACGAGGCCGAAAGCCCCTTGGCGGTCGCGCTTTGCGCAACCTCGGCGCTGGTCATCGTCTTTGCCATCTGGTGGGTCTACTTCTGCGAGGACGAACATATGCCGAAGACCGACCTGACCCACGCGATCCTCTGGGGTTACGGCCATGTCTTCATCTTCGCCGCCACTGCCGCACTTGGATCGGCCATCGCCGCCTCACTCGATGTCGCCGCGCAAGAGGCAGAGACGATCCAGGCGGAAGTGTCGAAATGGCTCGGGATCAGCCTCGCGCTTGGCACCGCAACTCTCTGGTTCGTGCGCGACCGGCATCACCTGCTTTCGGGCAGGATCGCCCTGTCGCTGCCGGTGATGTCGGTGGTCTATCTCATTGCCGGGTTCCTCGGCCTGCCGGTCTGGGGTTTCGCCATTCTCGCCGTCCTGACGGTGATCTGGAGGTCGCCGCCTGCCCGCGCTGACGCGGCCTGACCCTGCCATGCCGCTTCAGGAACATTGCCCTTGGCGGGAAAGGGCTTAGATAGGCATGCGAACAGACTGAAAGATGCAGGCCATGGCCCAAGACGCGCTGGTGATCTTCACGCCCTCCGGCAAGAGGGGGCGTTTCGCGACGGGCACCCCTGTCCTGACCGCCGCGCGCCAGCTCGGCGTCGATCTCGATTCCGTCTGCGGCGGGCGCGGCATCTGCTCGAAATGCCAGATCACGCCGGGCTATGGCGAGTTTCCGAAGCATGGGCTTCATGTCAGCGAAACCGCCCTTTCCGAATGGAACGAGGTCGAGGCGCGCTATGACCGTATCCGCGGCCTCAAGAAGGGCCGCCGCCTTGGCTGTCAGGCCAAGATCATGGGCGACGTGGTCATCGACGTGCCGCCCGAAAGCCAGGTCCACCGCCAGGTGATCCGCAAGGCCGCGACGGCGCAGGTCATCACCATGGACCCGGCGACCCACGCCTATTACGTCGAGGTGGCCGAGCCCGACATGCATGAGCCTTCGGGCGACTTCCAGCGGCTGGAAGCGGCGATGAAGGAACAATGGCAGATCGAGGGGCTCGAGGCCTATCCCGCCCTTCTCCGCCGCCTGCAGCCGGTCCTGCGCAAGGGCGAATGGAAGGTGACGCTCGTCCTTTACAAGGACCACCACGGCAAGGCGCGCATCCTCGACATCCATCCCGGCTTCTGGGAGGGGCGGCTTTACGGGCTTGCCATCGACCTCGGCTCCACCACCATTGCCGCCCATCTTTGCGATCTTCGGAACGGCAACGTGCTGGCGTCGTCCGGACTGATGAACCCCCAGATCCGCTTCGGCGAAGACCTGATGAGCCGGGTCAGCTATGCCATGATGAACCCCGGCGGCGATGTCGAGATGACGAAGGCGGTGCGGGCGGCGATCAACGATCTTGCCACGACCATCGCCACCGAGGCGGGCATCAACCCGATGCAGATCGTCGAGACGGTTTTCGTCTGCAACCCGGTCATGCACCACCTTCTTCTCGGCATCGACCCGGTGGAACTTGGCCAGGCGCCCTTCGCGCTCGCCACATCGGAAAGCCTGTCGATCCCGGCGCGGGATCTTGAACTGGACGCGATCCACGAAAACGCGCGGCTTTACATCCTGCCCTGCATCGCCGGCCATGTCGGTGCGGACTGCGCTGCCGTGGCGCTTGCCGAAGAACCGAACAAGTCCGAGGACATGGTGCTGATCGTCGATGTCGGCACCAATGCCGAGATCCTTCTTGGCAATAAGGACCGGGTGCTCGCCTGTTCCTCGCCGACCGGCCCGGCCTTCGAGGGCGCGCAGATTTCTTCCGGCCAGCGCGCCGCCCCCGGCGCCATCGAGCGGGTGGAGATCGACCCCCAGACGAAAGAACCGCGCTTCCGCGTCATCGGCTCGGACCTTTGGTCGACAGACCCTGGCTTTGCCGAGGCGACGGCCCAAACCGGCATCACCGGCATCTGCGGGTCGGGCATCATCGAGGTGGTGGCCGAGATGCGGATGGCGGGGCTTCTGGACCCGAGCGGCCTCATCGGTTCGGCCGAACAGGCCGGCACCGAGCGGCTGGTGCCGCAGGGCCGGACCCATTCCTATGTGCTCCACGACGGCACTGCGACAGGCGGGCCGCTCATCACCGTGACGCAAGGCGACATCCGCGCGATCCAGCTCGCGAAATCGGCGCTTTACGCCGGAGCGCGGCTTCTGATGGACGAGTTGCAGATCGAGACGGTGGACCGGATCGTCCTTGCCGGGGCCTTCGGCGCCCATATCTCGCCGAAGCACGCGATGGTGCTGGGCATGATCCCCGACTGCCCGCTCGACAAGGTGACATCGGCAGGGAACGCCGCCGGCACCGGCGCGCGGATCGCCCTTTGCGACATCTCCGCCCGCGCCGCGATCGAGGCGGAGGTGCTGCGCATCCACAAGGTCGAGACCGCCATCGAGCCGCGCTTTCAGGAACATTTCGTGGCCGCCAACGCGATCCCCCATGCCACGGCGCCCTTCCCTGAGCTATCGCAGATCGTGACCCTGCCCGACGTCAGCTTCAACACGGCGGGTTCTGGCGGCGACGGCGGCCGACGCCGCCGGCGGGGCTGAGACTTCGCGGGAACGCCGTATGGCGTTATGCTTTGGCGCGTAAGGCAGAGCGGAGGCGTTTCCGATGGCAACATTTCGGATGATCGTGCGCGACGTCGGCGCCTCTGCGGCCTTCTATGTCACACATTTCGGCTTCACGCTCCGCGAGCAGTTCGGACCGGCCATGGCGATTCTCGACGGCGATGGCCTCACCCTCTGGCTCGCCGGGCCTCTGGCCTCGGCCTCGCGTCCCATGCCGGATGGCGACGTGCCTGAACCGGGTGGCTGGAACCGGCCGGTGTTCCTCATCGCCGACCTCGACCAGCGCGTCGCCACGCTGAAAGCGGCGGGCGTCGGGTTCCGCAACGAAATCGTCTCCGGTCCGGGCGGCAGGCAAGTTCTTTGCCTCGACCCGTCAGGCAATGTGATCGAATTGTTCGAACCCGCCTGAGACTGGACAGCGACCGCTGATATGCGCCAAGCTCAGGGCGAAGTCGCGAGGACCGGCGTGGTGCGGGACGATGATCCGATTGCAGACCTGATCGGGCGCGTCGCCGCGGCCGACCGCGCCGCTTTCCGCGCCCTCTATCACGCCGCCTCCGCGAAACTTTTCGGCACCTGCCTTCGTATCCTGAAGGACAGGGGCGAAGCCGAGGATGCCGTGCAGGAGGTTTTCACCAGGGTCTGGCTGAACGCCCGCCGCTATGATGCGGCGAAGGCGCGCGGCATGACCTGGCTTATCGCCATCGCCCGCAACCATGCCATCGACCGGCTCCGCGCCCGGCCCGCGACCTCTGCCGCCGATGACACCGCCGCCGATTTCCCCGACCGCAGCCCCGGCCCTGAGGCGCAAGTGCTCGCGCGAAGCGAGGCCCGCCGCATCGCCGACTGTTTCGACACGCTCGATCCCGCACGGGCCGGGGCGATCCGCGGCGCCTATCTGGGTGGCTTGAGCTACGAGGATCTGTCGCGCCGCCACGATGTGCCCCTGAACACCATGCGCTCATGGCTGCGGCGCGGGCTGATGAAACTGAAGGAGTGCCTTGAGGCATGAGCGAGCCCGGCGATCATATGCCCGACCGCGAGGCGCTGGCAGCCGAATACGTGCTCGGCACCCTGCCCCATGCCGAAAGGCTCAGGGCCGAGGCGCTGATCGCTGAGGACGCCGGATTCCGTACGCTCGTCGAGGACTGGCAGAACCGCCTCGCCGCCCTGAACGACGGCTATGCCGAGGTGCCGCCGCCGCCGGAGCTTCTGGGGCGCATCGAGGGCCGTCTCTTCCCCGAGCCTGAACGCCCGCGCAGCCGGGGCTGGCTCTGGGGCGCGCTCGCTGGCTTTGCTGCCGTTGTCCTCGTCACCCTTTTCGTGTCCTCCATCCTGCCGCCGTCCGGGCCGCCGACCATCACTGCAACTTTGACCGGCGAGGGTCAGCCGCTGATGATCGCTGCTACCTACGACCCGGCAATGTCCGAACTGACCGTCGAACGGACGGCAGGCCCCGCTGCTGAGGCTGGCAAGGATTATGAGCTCTGGATCATCCCCGCCGGTCAGGCGGCGATCTCGCTCGGCGTCGTCGGCGAGGGCGAAGCGGTTGTGCCGCTGGCGGACCTGCCGGCCGGCAGCACGCTTGCCATCACGCTTGAGGCGGCAGGCGGTTCGCCCACCGGTGTGGCGCAAGGCCCGCTCCTTGTCGCCGCCGTCATTGGCGACGGCTGAAAAATTTCTTCGCAGGCGACCGCAACTTTCCTGAAACCGCTTTCGTAGCTTCCGGCACATCCGGGGGAATGGGTCCCCCGGGACACCATCAGGGAGCTACCAATGTTCTTCAAACCCACCGCGATTGCCTTCACGCTGGCCGCCTTCGCCGTCCCCGCCCTTGCCGCCGAAAACCCGATGGTCGGCGGCGCCGCGATGTACGACACCAAGAACATCGTCGAGAATGCCGTGAACTCCGCCGATCACACCACGCTTGTGGCCGCCGTTCAGGCCGCAGGTCTCGTCGAAACGCTCTCGGGCAAAGGCCCCTTCACCGTCTTCGCGCCGACCAATGAAGCCTTCGCGAAGCTGCCCGCCGGCACGGTCGAGAACCTCCTGAAGCCCGAGAACAAGGAGATGCTGACCAAGATCCTGACCTGCCACGTGGT
>DJUV01000282.1 GCA_002440625.1 Rhodobacteraceae bacterium UBA6273
AACGGCGCCAACTCCTCCTTCGTCAATCAGGTGGTGGATGAGGACGTGCCGGCCGAGGTCGTCGCCGCCTGCCCCTTCACGGCGGTGGAGGCGATGCTGCCCGCGCTCACCAACCGCTCGATCCGCAAGGGTCCCGCACTTTTCGCACCGGAACGGCGGAACTCCGAAGGTTTCGACCTGACCGACACCCCCACCCTCGCCCGGATCGAGGTGGCGCGAGAGGCCTTCGCGAATACCCGCTTTACCGCCCAGCCGATGCTCGCCGGCAAGGTCACCGGCGGGCGCGGCCTTCCCGTCCTGAACCCCGCGACCGGCGATCAGGTCGGCACCGTGGTCGAGGCGACGGCAGCCGATGTCGACTGCGCGCTTTCTTCCGCCCGGCCCTGGGCCGCCTCGGCGGTCGAGCGGGCCAAGATCCTCGACCGCGCCGCCGATCTTTATGAGGAAAACTTCGGCGCCATCTTCGCGCTTCTGGCGCGCGAGGCCGGCAAGTCCCTGCCCGACGCGGTATCGGAACTCCGCGAGGCGGTGGATTTCCTGCGCTACTACGCCGCGCAGGGCCGCGCAAACACCAGGGCGCCGGTCGGCATCTTTGCCTGCATCAGCCCCTGGAATTTCCCGCTCGCCATCTTCTCGGGCCAGATCGCCGCGGCCCTTGCCGCCGGCAACGCGGTCCTCGCCAAGCCCGCCGAACAGACCCCGCTCATTGCCACCTTCGCGGTGGCGCTTCTCCACAAGGCCGGGGTTCCGGCTTCGGCGCTTCAGCTTCTGCCCGGTGACGGTGCCACCGTCGGTGCGCGGCTGACCTCCGACCCGCGCGTCGGCGGCGTCTGCTTCACCGGCTCGACCGAGACCGCGCTCATCATCCGCCGCGCCATGGCCGAACACCTCGCCCCCGGCGCGCCGCTCATTGCCGAAACCGGCGGCCTCAACGCGATGATCGTGGACTCCACCGCCCTTCCCGAACAGGCGGTGCGCGACATCGTTGCCTCGTCGTTCCAGTCGGCGGGCCAGCGCTGTTCGGCGCTCCGCTGCCTCTACGTGCAGGACGATATCGCCGCCCATTTCACCGATATGCTCTTCGGCGCAATGGAGGAGCTGAAGATCGGCGACCCCTGGTCGCTCGCCACCGATATCGGCCCGGTGATCGACGCCGAGGCGAAAGGCGGCATCCACGACCATATCGAGGCCGCGCGCCGCGATGGCCGGCTTCTCCGCGACGTCGCCGCGCCGAAGCAGGGCCATTTCATCGCGCCAAGCGTCATCCGCGTAAACGGCATCAAGGAAATGCAGCGCGAGATCTTCGGTCCCGTCCTCCATGTCGCGACCTTTGCGTCCGAGGACCTGCCGAAGGTCATCGACGACATCAATTCAACCGGTTACGGCCTGACCTTCGGGCTTCACACGAGGATCGACAACCGCGTGCAGGAACTGACCGAGGCGCTGCACATCGGCAATATCTACGTCAACCGCAACCAGATCGGCGCCGTCGTCGGCTCCCAGCCCTTCGGGGGCGAAGGCCTGTCGGGCACCGGGCCAAAAGCCGGCGGGCCGGACTATCTCGATCGCTTCACCCGCTCCGAAGCGCCGACGGCCACGGCCTCGGCTGCGGAAGGCGCGGCTGACCTGACCTCGGTCAAGGCCGCCCTCAGGACCGGCCCGGCGCATGAGATCATCGCCACCCACGACCTGCCCGGTCCGACCGGCGAATCCAACCGCCTGACCCTGACCGCCCGCGCGCCGCTCCTCTGCCTCGGCCCCGGCCGGGCGGCGGTCGAGGCGCAAGCGAAGGCGGTCGAAGACCTCGGCGGCCGCGCCGTCACCGTCACCGGCGCGCTCGACCCCGCCACCCTCGCCACGCTCGCAGGCTTCTCCGGCGTCCTCTGGTGGGGCGACGAGGCGACGGCCCGCACGCTGGCCCGCACGCTCGCGTCCCGCAAGGGGCCGATCCTGCCGCTCATCACCGGGTTGCCGGACCGCGGCCATGTCGCCCATGAACGCCACGTCTGCGTCGATACCACAGCCTCGGGCGGCAACGCGGCCCTTCTGGCTGAGGCCGGTAACGCTTGACCAAACCTCGCGGATCGGGAAGCGTGACGCCATGTTCCCGATCCGCGACCACAACCCATCTGAACGGCGGCCCTATGTCGTCTATGCGCTGATCGCGATCAACGCTCTGATCTTCGCGCTGCAACTGCCCTATATGGGCAATGATCGGGCGCTGGCCGAATTCTGGGCCAACCACGCGCTCTACCCCGCGCTGGTGACGGAGTATGGCGACTATACCGGCATCCTCACCTCGATGTTCCTGCATGCCGGCTGGATGCATATCGGTGGCAACATGCTCTTCCTCTGGATCTTCGGCGACAATCTCGAAGACCAGATGGGCCATGTCGGCTTCCTGATCTTCTACCTCGCCGCCGGCATCGCCGCCGCCCTCGCCCATATCCTCGCCGCACCCCATTCGGTCGTGCCGACCGTCGGCGCCTCGGGCGCCATCGCCGGGGTGATGGGCGGCTATCTCATGATGTTTCCGCGCGCACGGGTCGATGTCGTGGTCATCATCGTCATCATCTTCAAGGTCTTCCCGCTGCCGGCCTGGGTCATGCTCGGCATCTGGTTCGCGCTTCAGGTCTTCGGCGGCTTCAGCACCCCTGTCGAAGGCGGCGGCGTCGCCTTCTGGGCCCATGCCGGCGGTTTCGTCGCCGGGATCGCCCTTGCGCTGCCGCTCTGGCTCAGACGCGGCGGCGCGGGCTTCTGGCGGCAGACCGATGGCAAGCCGCCGCATCCCGATACCGTCTATCAGAAATCGGGCATCCCCGTCGTCATCCGGCGGCGGCGCTGATACTTTCTGCCTGAAAATACTCTCGGGGGTGAATTGCCGCCGAAGCGGCAAGAGGGGGCAGAAAGCCCCCTTACTCCGGCTGGCGAAGGATCTTGGCGATCGGCGCGAAGAGCTCGGCATTCGCCGCAAGCACCGTGCCGCTTTCGAAGATGTCGCGGCCCTCGCGCACGGCTTCGGCAAAGCCGCCCGCCTCGCGCACGATGACAAGCCCCGCCGCCATGTCCCAGGCGTTGATCTCGCGTTCCCAATAGGCGTCGAACCGCCCCGCCGCGACATAGGCAAGGTCGAGCGCGGCCGAGCCGAAGCGCCGCACGCCCGCCGTTGCCGGCATCAGCCGCGCCAGATCGCGCATGGTGGCCGGCAGCGTCTTCTTGGTGCCGAAGGGCACGCCCGTCGCCAGCACCGCCTCGGCCAGATTGCGGCGGCCCGAGACGCGGACCCGGCTTTCGTTCATCCAGGCACCGGCGCCTTTTTCGGCCCAGAACAATTCGTCCTTCGCCGGATCAAAGACCACGCCCGCGACAACCTCGCCCTTGTGCTCAAGTGCGATCGACACCGACCAGTGCGGCAGGCCGTGCAGGAAATTCGTGGTCCCATCCAGGGGATCGACAATCCAGCGCCGTGTCGGATCGGCGCCATCGGCCTCGCCGGTTTCCTCGCCAAGCCAGCCATAGGTCGGACGCGCGCCCATCAGCTCTTCGCGGATGATGTTTTCCGCCGCCGTGTCAGCACGGCTGACGAAATCGCCCGCGCCCTTGACCGAAACCTGAAGATTCTCGACCTCGCGGAAATCCTTCACGAGGCTGCGGCCCGCCTTGCGGGCGGCCTTGATCATCAAGTTGAGGTTGGCGCTGCCTTGCATCTTCGGTCTCCGGGGATCAGGCGCGGGCTATACGCAAGCCACGCCCTGATGTGAAGGGCTATTCCGCGCCGTGCCACTGCCCCCGCCGCTCCAGCACCTGCCGCAGCAGGGCGGGCCGGTCGGTCATCAGCGCATCGACGCCGATATCCAGAAGCCGCTTCATCTGACGCTCCTCATCCACGGTCCAGACATGGACCTGCACGCCCCGCGCATGGGCGGCCTTCACAAAGCCCCGCGTCACCAAGGGGATGCCCCGGAACTGCACCGGCACCTGAACGCAGGGAAACTCCGGCACCGCGACCGGCAGATGCCAGCCCGCAAGCCAAAGCTTGAATACGCCAGAATGGGCCGGCGACCAGCAAAGCCCGGGCCCCAGCAATTCCCGCAACCTTTGCGTATAGGTCTCTTCAAAAGCCCCGACGCAGACGCGGGTGGTCGCTCCTGCCCGCTGGATCGCATGGGCGATGGGCTCGACCGCCGCCGCCGATTTCGGCTCCAGATTGACGTAAAGATGGGGCCATTCCTCTAACAGTTCATCCAAGAGCGGGATCGCCTCGCCGCCCTTGGTCCGACACTTCGACAACTCGTCCCAGGTCAGGTCGGCCACGCGCTCCGGTTCACCGGTCATCCGCAAAAGCGTGTCGTCGTGAAAGACCACCGCGACCCCGTCCTTGGTCGCCTGAATGTCGGTCTCGACATGGGTGTAACCCAGCCGCACCGCATGGCCGAAGGCCGCCATCGTGTTTTCCTCGGCCTCAAGCGCCCCGCCCCGGTGGGCGAAGGCGATGGGCCTTGGATGGTCGAGAAAAGGGTAACTGGTCATTGCCTTTGCAGCTTAACAGGTTCCGTCCGCGCCAGCCGCAGGAAATGCGCCATATAGGGCAGCGTCGCCTCCTCTTCCCTTGTGGCCGCATACATCCGTTTGGTCAGACCCTTCTCAGTCAGCCGCCGCGTCACATAGTCCGGCTGGTATTTCGCCTCGCGCAGCACCCAGTCGGGCAGGACCGAAACGCCGCGCCCCGAGGCGACGAGCATCAGGATCACCGCCGTCAGCTCCACCTGCCGCACCGCCTGCGGCTCAACCCGTGCCGGGGTCAGAAGGCCGGTGAAGACGTCAAGCCGGGTGCGGTCGACCGGATAGGTGATGATGACCTGATCGCGAAGATCCTCTGCCTCGATGAAGGGCTTTTCCGCAAGGGGGCTGGTGCGCGCCGCAACCAGCGTCGGCGAATAGTCGAACAAGGGGTTGAAGCCGATGCCCTCAAGCTTTTCGGGGTCGGAAGAGATCACCAGATCAACTTCTTCCCGCATCAGCGCCTCCATTGCCCCGAAGGCAAGGCCGGGGCGGATATCGACGTCGACCTCGGGCCAGGCGCGGCGGAACTGCTCCAGCACCGGGAAAAGCCAGTCGAAACAGGCGTGGCATTCGATGGCGATATGCAGGCGCCCCGACCGGCCAGAGCGAAGGGCGCGGAATTCCTCCCCCACCGCCTCGATCTCGGGCAGGATGCGTTCGGCCGCGCGAAGCAGCCGCTGCCCCGCCGCCGAGAGCTTCAGCGGCTTTGACCGGCGGACGAAAAGCTCCACCCCCGCCTGATCCTCAAGCCCCTTGACCTGATGGCTGAGGGCGGATTGCGTCATGTTCATCACCTCCGCCGCACGGGCCAGCCCGCCGCTGTCGTGGATCGCCTTGATGGTGCGCAAATGGCGGAGTTCGATATACATGAGCCATATTCATAATCATGTTGCAGATTATGAATTTGTCTCACATCAACCAGCATGAGACAAGGGCGCAACAACCAAAGGAATATCCCATGCCCGCGCCCCGCCTCTCGTTCGAATTCTTCCCGCCGCACACGCTCGACGCGTCGTTCCGGCTTTGGGAAACCGTGCAGGCGCTGCAGCCCCTGAAGCCAGAATATGTCTCCGTGACCTACGGCGCCGGCGGCACCACCCGCGAACTGACGCATGAGGCGGTGACGACCATCGGCAAGAACTACGGCCTGCGCGTCGCCGCGCACCTCACCTGCGTCGATGCGACCCGGGCCGAAACGCTGGAAATCGCCGATGCCTATGCCGCCGCCGGGGTGCGCGACATCGTGGCGCTGCGCGGCGATGCGCCGAAGGGCGCGGAACGCTTCGTGCCCCATGCCGACGGTTTCGCCAATTCGGTCGAGCTGGTCGAGGCGCTGGCCAAGACCGGCAAGTTCAACATCGCTGTCGGCGCATACCCTGAGCGTCATCCCGATGCCGCGCATGAGCAGGCCGATGTGGCCTGGCTGAAGCGCAAGATCGACGCCGGCGCCAGCCGCGCCATCACCCAGTTCTTCTTCGAGGCCGAAACCTTCCTCAGGTTCCGTGACGCCAGCGCCAAGGCCGGTATCGACGCGCCGATCGTGCCGGGCATCCTGCCGATCATCTCATGGGAAGGCGCCCGCCGCTTCGCCCAGCGCTGCGGCGCCGAGATCCCGCCGCGTCTGGAAGAGGCCTTCGGCCATGCGATCCGCGACGGCCGCGAGGATCTTCTGGCGCTGACCCAATGCACCGTCCTTTGCGAAAGGCTGATCGAGGAAGGCGTGGAGGAGCTGCACTTCTACACGCTGAACCGCCCACAGATGACGCGCAATGTCTGCGCAGCACTCGGCATCGTGCCGGAAGTCTCCCTGCAGAACGTCGCCTGAGTGACGTGACGCACATCTGGCCCCGGACCAGCGATGGCCGGGGTCATTTTTTTGCAAGTCCCGGAGTTTGCTTCGGAGGCGGTTACGACCGCCGGCTGAAATGCGGCAGCGGCAGCGGGAATTGCATGGGCACCTTCGGCCGGACCGAGGCATGGACCCGCTCGCTCGGGTCCTGGCCGACCTCACGCCGGGCGCGCAGCAGGAAGGCTTTGCCCCAGCCACCCCAGGTGCCGACCGAGGGCGCGGCGGGATCGACGTCGAACCGCGTCCGCCAGCCTTCGGGCAGCCGCAAGCCGCAATGCTCCGCCTTGTCGAGCATCCAGATCAGCGGCAGGTTCGCCAATGGCCGCGACGCCTCTAACCCGCCAAGTTGCCCGCCGACGTCGCCATGGGTGCCGCGGAACCACATCTGCTCCACCCGCCCCTGCCAGTCGCCATTCGCCGTCTCCCACAGAATCGGCGCATAGGCGGCGCGGTTTTCGTCATGGGCCAACGCCTGAAAGCCGTGGCGGACGATGGGGCTGAGCGCGTGGTTATGAAATTCGTGCTGCGGCTCGGTCCACATCCAGAGGAACGGCAAACGGACGCCCAGCGCCTTCACCGTATCGAAGACGCCGATCATCTCGATTTCCACCGTCTCGCGGCAGAACTTGCGGCGGAAGACCGGGATGAAGGTGGAGTTGCCGCCGCGCTGGTAATAGCGGTAGGCAAGTTGGACGTTCCGTTCCGTCGCATGCTCGCTTTTCAAAAGGCCGACCTGGTCAATCAGCCCGGCCAATGAGCGCACGGCATAGGCACCACGCGAATAGCCGAACAGGAAGATGCGGTCCCCGGGCCGGTAGCGGCTGGCGAGCCAGCCGTAAGCGCGGCGGATCTGCCGGTTGATGCCGCGCCCCATCGCCACATCGGGCGTGTCGCGCCACATGTGCCACTGCACCCCGGCCTCATAGTAAAGCGAGAGGCGGGATGAGGCGGGGCGGCTGCGCAGCAGCCGGTAGATGAGGCCGATGTTGGTTTCCTGTCCGGGGTTCAGCGTGCTGAGCGTCCCGTCCAGAAGGATCACGTGGTCGCAAGACTCCCGCCCCCGGACCGGCGCGCTGGTCTCGACGCGCCTGCCGATGCGCAGCATATTCAGGAGCTTTTCGGCAAGCCCCGTCACCCTCGCCTCCCGTTATCTTCCCTGGGATCAACGATAGACCCGTTCCCCGGTTCCCTCCAATACCGGAATGACTTACCCGGCACTGCAAATCCGGGAATTCTCCAAGGCGCGGACAATGACCCGGCGGGACCGCCGCTGTCGGGTATCGGGAACCAGCCGTGACCGTCGCCCATCGCAAACCCTTTCGACACCGCGCGCCCCCGTGGCGGTAACCGAAGTCTGCGCAGCAAAGTTTGACAAAAGGTGGATCGCCGGCGCGGCCATTCTGCGGCAGGCCCAAAGCGGCACGAAAAAGGCCCGGACCGCGCGGTCCGGGCCTTGGTCGCAATCCTTTGCCGGCGGTCAGTTCGCCAGCGACATCACCGTGGCGACGACCATGTCGCCAAAGCCGTTGAAGCGCGTGTTCGTCGCCGTCGAATAGGCGCCCATCCCGGAAAAGACGACATAGTCGCCTTCCGCGATGTCACCCGGCAGCCCCACGTCGCCCGGCAGGCGGTCGACGCTGTCGCAGGTCGGGCCGAAGATCACGCGCGGACGCGGAGCCGCGTTCCGGCGCTGGCCTTCCGGCGAGATCACGGCGATGCGATCGATGATCCCGGTGATCGGCAGTTCGTCGAGGTTGCCGTAGGTGCCGTCGTTCAGGAACACATGCTCGTCGTCGCGCACACCCTTGACTTGCGCGGCGAGAGAAAAGGCTTCCGCCACCATGCCACGGCCCGGCTCACAGACGAGCGCCGGGGCGTCGCCCTCGAAGGCCTCGTCCGCAACCCGCTCGACCAGCGCGAAGATCGCTTCAAGCTCCGGCACCACCCCGTTCAGCCGGTGCGACGGGAAGCCGCCGCCGGTGTTGAGGCGGCGCGCCTTCACGCCGGCCAGACGGCAGATCTCGGCGGCGGCGCGCAGGTAGGCGTCCCAGGCCATCGGATCGGTGCATTGGGTGCCCGGATGGAAGGTCAAGGACGGGGTGAAGCCATTGTCGGCCACCGTCTTCAGAAGTTCGGCCGCCAGTTCTACTGTCGCGCCGAACTTGGCGCCGAAGTT